>JAVBUY010000009.1:0-3994 GCA_031554855.1 Eubacteriales bacterium | reverse complement strand
TAATGTAGTGTATCGTTTCCTGGCATTTTGTCCCGCATGGGGCGCATTTGGTTGACTACACAGCATCAAGGGGGATTCACCATGATGACGCAGCCTGACATTCAAGCCGTTTCCTCATCCCAGAAGCGCTATCTCTCCGCCGAAGAGCTGAGCATCTTTTGCGAGCAAATCGCGCTGATTCTGAGTTCCGGCGTGGCGCTGCACGACGGTGTGGAAGCGCTGAGCGAAAACTACAAGGGCACCGCCTATGAGCAGCCGATGCAGAAGGTCAGCGAGATCGTGCGCGACAACGGCTCGATGTACGAGGCGCTGAAGGCTGGCGGCGCATTCCCGCCCTATATGGTACAGATGGCGCGCATCGGCGAGCAGACCGGTAAGCTCGACGAAGTCATGCGCGCGCTCAGCCAATACTACCTGCGCGAGCAGCGCATCAAGCGCTCTGTGCAGAACGCGGTCATCTATCCCGCGTGCCTCATCGCGATGATGGCGGTGGTCATCCTCGTGCTGGTGGTCAAGGTGCTGCCGATCTTCTCGCAGGTCTACCAGAGCCTGGGCTCCGAGGTGTCGGGCACGGCCAGCGCGCTGATGCGCTTTGGCATGAATGTCGGCATGGTGGTGCTGGTGGTCGCGGGCGTCGCGCTGGTCGGCGCACTGATCGTCGCGCTGCTCTTGCGCACTAGCAAGCGCCAAGCCATGCTCAGCTGGCTCAGCCGCATTTTCCCGCCGGTGCGCCACCTGAACAAGTGCCTGGTTGCCGGTCGCTTTGCTTCCAATATGTCGATGATGCTCGGCTCCGGCTATCCGCTGGAGGAGTCGCTGCCGCTGATCCTGGACGCGCTGGAGGATCCGAGCGGCCGCGCGAAGGTGCAGAAATGCATCGAATCTATGCACCAGGGTAAGCCGTTCCCCGATGCCATCGCCGGGGCGGGCATGTTTGACCCGCTGCACAATAAGATGATCCAGATGGGCTTTGCCACCGGCCAGACCGACAGCGTGATGGCCAAGCTGGCCGATCTCTACCAGGAGCAAATGGACAACGACATTTCGCGTCTGGTCGCGATGATCGAGCCGTCGATGGTCGTGGTGCTGAGCATCATCATCGGTGCCATCCTGTTGTCGGTCATGCTGCCGATGGTCAGCATCATGTCCTCGATCCTGTAAGCCGCCGCGCAGTAAGCCAATAGCAGGGAGGGGCAAAGGGTGCAGCTATATAAGAAACAATCGAAAGGACGCCGCGCCATCATCATCTCGGTGGTCGCGTTCGTCGTGCTGGTCGCGCTGATTTGGGCGCTGATCGGTCAAACTTCCACGCGTGTGGGCACGGAGCAGACCACGCATCTGAAGAATGCGCTGCTGCGCGCCGCAGTGACGTGCTATGCCGTCGAGGGGCGCTACCCGCCGACGCTGGAATACCTGACCGAAAACTATGGCGTAGCAATTGATAAATCACGGTTTATCGTGACGTATGATGTCTTTTCTCAGAACATCATGCCCGATATTCAAGTGCTGTGGATAGAAGGTGCTGCCGGATGAGTGCGGAAAAGAAGCGAGTCAATAGACACAATATCAGCGGAGTGTTCGTATTCCTGCTGATCGGCGTGTTCTCGGTGTTCTCGCTGCTGCTGGTGCTGATCGGCGTCGGCGCGTATCAGGACGTCGTGGACGATGCGCGCGCCAATGCGCAAGTGCGCACCTCCATCAGCTACATCACCAACAAGATCCACGCCGCAGACGCCGCCAAGGCGGTGTATGTCGAGGATTGGCACGGCATCAACACGCTGGTCGTATCCGAGTGGATCGACGGCGGCGAGTTCCAGACGCGCATCTACTACATGCCCGATCCGGAAAGCAATGCCGGCGGCTTGTATGAACACTTTGCCTACGTCGGCGACGACTGGGGCCCGGAAGAGGGCGACCGCATCGCCGACATCCAGGGCTTGCAAATCGCTGAACAGCAGGGATTGGTGACACTCAACTTGACCACCGAGGATGGCGCTGTGCATACCATGCGCGTGCGCCTGCACGCGGCAGAAAGCTAAGGGGGTACGGGCATGCAAAATACCAACAAAAGCAATGTGCTGCTGGTGGAGCTCATCATCGCCGTGCTCTTCTTTTCGCTGATCGCGGTGACGGTGACGCAGACCTTCGTGGGCTCGCACCACAAGAGCTTGCTTAACTCACGCTCGCAGCGCGCCCTGATCGTTGCACAGGACTACGTATCGGTGCTGGCCGGTGCGGATGATCCGGCGGTGGCGCTGATGACCGAAGGATTCACCGCGCGCGGAGACGCCTTCGTGATGGACGGCGTGCAGGAAGAGTTCCGTGTGGAAGTGCAAATGCGCCCCGAAGAGAGCTCGACCGCCGGCAAGCTGGTATCGGCCAGCGTGCAGGTCTATCAGAGCGAGCCCGTGGGCGGACAGGCGGAGGCTCCGGAGCAGCCGCTGGCGGAGCTGCCGGTTGCGCGCTATGTGCCCAGTAAGGAGGCAGCGCAATGAAGCAACAACAAGAGTATCGCATCGGCCCGGGCATGACCTCGCTGCTGATGATCTTCGTGGTGCTATGCATGGTGGCGCTGGCCATCTTGACGTTGGCCAGCGTGCAGGTCGATAACTCGCTCAACGCGCGCAGCTATCAGGCCAACGAGGCATTCTATCAGGCGTCAGTGGACGTGCAGAAAACGCTGTTTGACGTAGACCAGAAGCTGCTGGCTGCGCGCACGGCGGCGAATGGCGACGTGGCCACCTATGCCGCGCAGATCGCGAAGCTGGGCGCCAAGGTGGCCCCCGCAGCGCAGGACGCAGCGGCAGATCCCAATGCGCCCATGCAGTTGGCGATCGTCGTGCCGGTGGACAAAGACCGGCAGATCCAGGCCGAGATCAGCATCCCGCAGAGCCTGACCGGCCCGCGCTATCAACTGGTGGCGCACCGCGCGATCAATGTGTCGTCGTGGGATGCGGAGCAGAATATCGGGTTGTACCAACCGGCGGTAGAGGACGCGGCGCCGCTTGTGCCGATCGATCCCAACGAGACCGCAGCGGACTAGCGCGCGCTTTAAAAGTCGGAAAGCGCAATATCCGGCGTCGTTCTCCGCTGAGCGTACCCCCAGTACGCTGCGCTTCGACGCCTTGATTTGACGAAAACCCCTTGGATCGTGCATGTCCGCCTGCTTTGAAACACGTCCTAACACAAAACGAAAGAGCGGGGGAAGTTCTCTCGCTCTTTTTCGATGCGTTATTGCTTTGCCCGCTCATACAGCGCGGCCAGCGCCGCCGAGCCCACCGTGCGCGTGCCGATCGGATGCGGGCGCTTGGCGTAGCTGCCGTGGTAGTCCGAGCCACCGAGCTTGAGCAGGCCGTGCTGGTCGGCCAGGTGCTCGCACGCAGCGGTGACCGCCGCGCCATTGCGCGGGTGGTAGCACTCGATGCCGTCGAGCAGCCGCTCGGCGCACAGCGACCTGAGCAGCGCCATGCTGTCAAACTCCGCCGGGTGCGCCAGCACCGCCAAGCCGCCCGCCTCGCGGATCACCGCGAGCGTATCGCGCACATCGGGGTAGGTGCCCGGCACAAACGCCGCGCTGCGCTTGCCGATCAGCTCTTCGAGCAGCGTGCCGCAGACCGTGCGGGTATAGCCCAGGTCAGCCAGCGCTTGCAGAATGTGCGCGTCATAGATCGACGCGCTGTCCCGCGCGGTGTGCAGCACATCCCGCGCGGTGATGGGGTAGCGCCCGCGCAGATTTTCGACCATGCGCAGTTTGGTGTCGCGACGCTTTTCCAGCGTCGGCAGGAAAAAGGCGGACAATATTTCCGGATGACGTGGCAGATAGCACAGCAGATGCACCGTGCGGCCGGTGGCTGGGTCCGTGCAAGAGCACTCAGCGCCGGGCAGGATGGTCAGTCCGTTTGCCGCGCCCAGCGAGGCGAGCTCCGCCACGCCGTCCAGCGTATCATGGTCGGTGAGCGCCAGATGCGTCAGGCCGCGCCGCAACGCAAAATCC
>JAVBUY010000125.1:0-15948 GCA_031554855.1 Eubacteriales bacterium | reverse complement strand
CGTTTTCTGGATTTTGTCCAACTCGGCCATGATTTCCTTATGACGCTGCTCCTGCGGATCAGGCTCCTCATCATCCCCCCAAATGGACTTATAGATCTTGTCCACCGCCCAATTGCTGACTTTGGTCAGCGCTGCGTCGAGAAGCTTTGCACCGATCACCGCGAGAATGCCGACGATCGGGTTGCCGGGCAGCGCGCCGCTGTCCAGCATCGCCTGGATATCGGACAGATCGACTCGCTCGCCTTGGTATAGATCCTCCGGAACGGGCGAGTCGGCGATTAGGGCCTCCATGTCAATGGAGGCAGAAACCGGCTCGGAATCAGCCAAGGCCAATCCGGATGCGAGCACCACATTGCCCGCCAACACCACGGCTAAGCAATAAGCCAACAATCGGGTGCATCTGGATTTGCTGCATAGTTGCTTCATAATTCTAGCTCCCCTCATTCAATTCTTCTGGGTTTGTTTCTGGTTAAAAAGTGCTCATCAGCCACCTATATTTTACGAAATATGGATGATCATGTCAAATGAAGTGTGCGTTGAACATTGTCGTTTCGCTATGCGACCGCGGGTGCTTTTTGCATGCCGCTACTCATAGAATAGTGCACGAGCGGAGGGATGGCATGAAGCAGAAACAGCGCTTGGCGGAGGGTATCCGCAAGGTCGGCCTACCCGAAGAAGTGTTGCTCGATGTACCGCGTGTGGTGCTGATGGGCGACCAGCGCGTGCTCATCGAGAACCACAAGGGCATCGTGGAATACGCAGGGCAGTCGGTGCGCGTGCGCACGGCGTGCGGGCTGATGGAGATAGCGGGCGAGGGGCTGCGGTTGGAGTACTTTGGCGCCAGCGATCTGGTCGTATTGGGGCGCATCGACATGCTGGGATATCATCTGCATCGGGCATAAGGAGGATGGCACATGCACACGAGACGGCTACTGGGCATGGGCCACGTGCGGTTGCGCCTCGAAGGCCTGTCTTTAGAGAAGCTGATCAGCCGCGCGACAAGCGAAGGGATTCGCTTCTCGCAGGTGCAGCGGCAGGACATCCGCACACTGAATGTCACCGTGAGGAGCAGCGACCTGCACAGGCTCAAGGCGCTGGCCGACAAAGTGGGTTGGCGCGTGACCATCCTGCATGAAAGCATGCTGAGGCGCTCGCAAACGCTGATCAGTCGCCGAGTGATGCTGGCCGCTGGGTTGGCTGTGTTTGTGTGCGTGGTCTGGGCAGCTATGCAATGCGTGTGGTTTGTGCGGATCGACAACGCGGCGGAGTCGGTCGGCGAGGTGCGCCGCGTATTGGCCGCGCACGATATTGTGCCCGGGCGGATCAAGGCGCGACTGGATCTGCCCGATATCCAGCGTGAATTGGAGCGCCGCCTGCCGCGCATCGCGTGGGTGGATGTGCATTACGAGGGCGTCAGCTTGGTGGTATCCTGTGTGCCCGCGCGCATCGCCGCGCCGATGCAGTATGGCGTGCAGCCTTGCGACGTCATTGCAACGCGCGATGGGGTGATCGCCAGCGTGACGGTCTTCGCGGGTACAGCCAAGGTAAAAGTCGGCAGCACGGTGAAAAGAGGGCAGGTGCTGGTGGCGGGCGAGGAGCACACCGCAGACGGGCAGATGCGCCGCGTGCCCGCACGCGCCGCAGTGGATGCAAAGGCCTGGTACATCGGCCGCGCCAGCATCCCAGCGCAGGAGGTAATCGGCGAGTCGACCGGCATGACCGCCGAGCGCACCGTGCTGGCAACGCCATGGTTCAGCTGGCCGCAGGACGAGTCTTCGCCCTTTGCCGAGCAGGATATCGACCTGCATCGCAAGGAAATCGGCGGCATGTTCGTGCCGTTATGGCTGAAAACCGAGATCTATGAGGAAGTCACGCTGCATCAGCAGCCGCGTGATCGCGCAGAACTGGAGAAGGAAAGCGCCGCCGCCGCCGAGCGCATTGCGCAGGAAAAAGTGCCTTTTCATGTAGAGATTGTTGACAAATGGGTAGAGTATAGTATGATGAAAGACGAACTATTTTGTGCGGAAGTCGTCTTGGAAGCCATCGAGAACATCGGAGAGCTGTCTCCGGTGGGCGAGCTGACCGCATCCGTCGCACAAGAACGCACACTAAGGGAGGAAACGCCATTTGGCATCCACCAGCCTGTCTCTATCGACCGACCGGCAAGAGACATACCACGCGCTTTTCGGCAACGGCGATGAGCACATCCGCTTGCTGACGCGCGAAACCGGCACGCGCATTGCGCTGCGCGATGCGCACTTGACCATCGAGGGCGAGCCCGAGGCGGTGGAGCTGACCGCCCCTGTGCTCAATAAATTGCTGGACATGCTGTCTCGCCGCGAGACCGTGGATACCAGCTGCATCCGCTATGTGCTGTCGCTGGCGCGCGAGGGCGATGTGGATCGCATCGACGAGCTCGCGCATGACGTGGTGACCACCACGTTTAAGGGCAAGCAGATCAAGTGCAAGACGCTGGCGCAGCGGCAATACGTGCAGTCCATCCGCTCTGTGCCGCTGACCTTTGGCATCGGCCCTGCGGGCACCGGCAAAACCTTCCTCGCGATGGCGATGGCGGTGACTGCGCTGAAAAACAAAGAAGTCGAGCGCATTGTGCTGACCCGACCGGCGGTCGAGGCGGGCGAGAAGCTGGGCTTTTTGCCCGGTGATCTGTCGCAGAAAGTCGATCCGTACCTGCGGCCACTGTTTGACGCGCTGTACGAACTGATCGGGCCGGAGGCGTTCGCCCGCCTGCAAGAGCGGGGCGTCATCGAGATTGCGCCGCTGGCCTACATGCGCGGCCGCACATTGTCCGATGCGTTTGTCATCCTGGACGAAGCGCAGAACACCACCACTGAGCAGATGAAGATGTTTTTGACGCGCATGGGTTTTCGCTCGCGCATGGTGGTGACCGGTGATATCACGCAGATCGACCTGCCGCCTGGCCGCACCTCCGGCCTGGTGGAAGCGATTGAGGTGCTCAAAGGCGTGCCGGAGATCGGCATCACGCTGCTGACGCACCGCGATGTGGTGCGCCACGAACTGGTGCTCTCGATCGTACAAGCCTACGAAAGACACGCGACCCAACCGAAGGAGGCTGCCCATGACGCAAGCGGAGCGAAAAAGTAAGTCCGGCGGCAAAAAGCTGCTGCAGCGCCGACGCCCGGTGATGTGGCTGCTATGGATCGGCGCGTATGTGCTGATCATGCTGCTGTGCATTACCGTCATCACGCCCGAGCGGTCGGACCTACATGTCGGCGACATAGCGAAAAAAACCATCACTGCCAGCAAGGACGTGGTGGACGAAGTCACTACCAAGCAGCGACGCGACTATGCCGCATCGCAGGTGTCAGCGGTGTACTACCTCGACGAGACTGTCGAGGATGCGGTGGTGGCGGAGCTGAACGCAGCGTTCGTGGAGATGCGCGCCGTGCAGCAGATGGGGCAGACGCTGCGCGAGCAGACCGCCGCAGTGCTGCACGATGGCAAATCGCAGCCAGAGCCGACCGAAAACCCGAAGGTAATTGTCGGCAACGATGGCTTGGCCTATACCGAGATCGATCTGAAAGCCGCCGAGAGCAAGCTGACGCATGTGCGCTTGACGCGCAGCCAGCTCATCACGCTGATGGACGCATCGACTGCCGAGATGGATCATCTGCAAGAGAGCCTAGTGTCCGGCGTGCGCACCGCGATGGCGAGCACCATCGCCGAGGGACAAGTCAACGACGCTATCACCAACGTGCAGGAACTGGTTGGCTATTCTATGCCGACGCAACTGTGGACCGGCGTGGGCGTGCCGACGCTGCGAGCCTGCCTGCGCCCCAATATGCTGATTGATCAAGCGGCTACCGAAGAAAACCGCGAGAAGGCGCGCCAGGAAATCGAGCCGGTGATGTTCAAGCAAGGGCAGAATATTGTCGTGGCCGGAGAGCGCGTCACTGCGCCGCAATTGGCGCTGCTCGGTTCGCTGGGGCTCATCCAGGGCACGCGCTTCGATTCCGAGCTGTACCTGGGCGTAGGCATGCTGGCCGCCATTGTGCTCGTCGGCCTGTTCCTGTATCTGGTGCTGTTTGTGCCGGATCTGCTGCACAGCCTGTCCAACCAAACACTGATGCTGATCATCCTGCTCTTGACGCTGGGGTTGTGCCTCGCGTCCGTGCAGGTCAATCCCTTCTTGCTGCCCATCGCGCTGGGCACGCTGCTGGCTACCATCCTGCTGGGCACGCGTACCGCGATGGGCGTCACCGTCGCGTTGGCGCTGCTGATGAACATCCTGACGCTGCGCGGCACGACCAACGTAACCACCAACTCGTCGCAGGCCATCGGCGTGGTGCTGATGACCGTCATCGGCGGCATGGTGGCGGCGCTGTCGGTGCGCAAGCGCGCGCCGCGCAGCAAGGTGCTGCTGTCCAGCATCTACGTGGGCGGCACCAATGCGGCCGTGGTGTTTGCCGCCGGCCTGGCCACCAACTATGACCTGAGCATTGTCGGCATGTCATCGCTGTTCGCCTTTATCAGCGGACCAGTGGCGACCGTGCTGTGCGTGGGCATCCAGCCCGCGCTGGAAGTGTTGTTCAATCTCGTGACGCCCGCCAAGCTGCTGGAGCTGTGCAATCCCAACCAATCGCTGCTGCGTCGCCTGATGATCGAGGCGCCGGGTACCTACCATCACTCGATGGTGGTCGCCAACATCGCCGAGGCCGCTGCCGAAGCAATCGGCGCGAACCCGCTGTTGGTGCGCGTCGGCGCGTACTACCATGACCTGGGCAAGCTCAAGCGGCCAGTTTACTTCAAAGAAAACCAGACCGGCGAGAACCCACATGACCACACCGATCCGCGCGTATCGACCGCCATCTTGGTTGCGCATACCCGCGACGGCGTGGCTCTGGCGCAGCGCAACCACATGCCGCAGCGTGTGCTCGACCTGATCGCGCAACACCACGGCGACACGCCTGTGCTCTACTTCTACAATAAAGCAGTGCAGCTCAACGACGGCCAGCCGGTCGATGTGGCCGACTTCCGCTACGATGGACCCAAGCCGCTGACCAGCGAGGCCGCGATCCTGATGCTGGCCGATACCGTGGAAGCGGCGGTGCGTTCCATCCAGGATGCGACGCCCGAGAAAATCGAATCGACCATCCGCCGCCTGATCAAAGGCAAGGTGGACGACGGCCAGCTCGATTCCTCGCCGCTGACCTTCCGAGACCTGAACAAGATCGCCAACGCGTTTATTCAGATTCTGTCCGGCGTGTTCCATGAGCGAATTGAGTACCCGACCATAGAGCTGCATCCGACCAAGGAAGTGCCCAAGGAAGTGGCCGCGTTCATCGCCGAGGAAAAAGGCGAGACGCCTCCGCCCGCGCATCCGGCCGATTCACCGACGCAGATGGAAGGCGACGCATGAACATCGACTGGCGCATAGGACCGGTCAGCGTGCCGCAGGAGTGGCTGGAGCGGCTAGAGGCCACCGCCGACGCCTGCATCAAAGCGGAGGGGCTTGCCGGGCGCTTCCAGGCTTTCGTATGGCTGACTGACGACGAGGGCATTCGCGCGATCAATGCGGCGCAGCGGGGCAAGGACGCAGCCACCGACGTGCTATCCTTTCCGTCGGACAAGTACCCGAACGGCACCGCGCGCGACTATCCGCAGCGGCTGAGACGCCAGTTGGACCCCGAAACCGGCTGCCTGCACCTGGGCGATATCATCATCAGCGTGCCGCGTGCCACGGCGCAGGCCGAGGAATACGGCCATTCGCTGATGCGTGAGCTCTGCTATCTGCTGGCGCACGGCATGTGCCACATCATGGGCTACGATCACGAAACACCGCACGACAAGCAGCGCATGCGCGCCATCGAGGAGCGCGCGCTGGACAGCGTGCATCTATCTACCAAGGAGGCACTCACATGAACGATCAGGAATTGCTCAAGGCAGCTATCGAAGCCAAAAATGCATCGTATTCGCCGTATTCGCACTTCCGCGTGGGTGCGTGCCTGCTCAGCGAGGATGGCCGCGCCTTCACCGGCTGCAATGTAGAGAATGCGTCCTTTGGCGCGACCATTTGCGCCGAGCGCACCGCGCTGGTCAAGGCTATTTCGGAGGGCGCACGCAAGTTCACGACCATCGCCATCTCCGCCGACAGTGCGCCGCCGTATCCCTGCGGCATTTGCCGCCAGATGCTTAGCGAGTTCAATCCGACGATGCGCGTGCTCATCACCTGGGGCACGCACAACGAGGAAACCACGCTGGACGGACTGCTGCCGCATCACTTTGGGCCTAAGGACCTGCCCAGCGAGGAAAGCAAATGAGCGAGACGACCTTTCATTCCGGCTTTGCCGCCATCATCGGGCGGCCCAACGTAGGCAAATCGTCGCTGATGAACGCCATGATCGGCGAAAAAGTGGCCATCGTATCCGACCGCCCGCAGACCACGCGCAACCGCATCATGGGTGTCGCGTCGATGCCTGGCGCGCAGATTGTGTTCCTGGACACGCCGGGACTGCACACGCCGCGCACCAAGCTGGGCACCTACATGGTCAAGTCCGCCAAGGACGCGCTGGACGGCATCGATGCGATCGTGGTGATGGTCGATGTATCGCAGATCGGCGCGCAGGATCGGCAGATCGTGGCCGATATGGCGAGCCGGAAAGTGACGCGCGTGCTTGCGCTCAATAAGACCGATCTGGTGAGCGACGAAAAGCTGCTGGCCGCCATCGCCAGCTTTGCCGATGCCGGTTATGATCATATCGTGCCGATCAGCGCAGCGACCGGCAAGGGACTGGACGAACTGCACAAGGTACTGGTTGCTTCGCTGCCCGAGGGGCCAAAGTACTTTCCGGACGATATGATCACCGACCAGCCCGAGCGCCTGATCTGCGCGGAGATCATCCGCGAAAAGGCACTGGTACGCCTGCACGACGAGGTGCCGCACGGCATCGGCGTCGAGATGATGGCGATGAACAAGCTGTCGGACAGCCTGATGGAGATCCATGCAACCATCTACTGCGAGCGCGCGACGCACAAGGGCATCATCATCGGCAAGCAGGGCGCGATGCTCAAGGCCATCGGCACCGCCGCGCGCACGGAGATCGAGACGCTGCTGGGCATGCATGTGAATTTGCAGCTGTGGGTCAAGGTGCGTGAGGATTGGCGCAACCGCATGGACGACTTGCGCACGTTGGGTTACGAGTGACAATGAGGAGGTTCGCATGGGCAATATTGTGACGCCAGCCATCGTACTGCGCCATGTGAATTATCGCGATAACGATCGCATGCTGACACTGTTTTCGCCCGATCTGGGGCGTATCGAGGCAGTGGCGCGCGGTTGCCGCAAGCAGGGCAGTGCGCTAGGCGGCGCGACCGAGCTGTTTACCTCCGGGGAGTTTCACTTCGCGACCAGCCGCGAGCGCAATACGCTGACCGGCTGCGCGATCCAGGATTGCTACTACCCGTTGCGCGAGGATTACGACCGGCTGCTGTATGGGTCGTACCTGCTGAATCTCTGCGAGGCGGCAGTGCAGCCTGGCGAGGGGCAGCCTGATCTGTACGCGCAGCTGCTGGCATCGCTGGCGTACCTGACCTATGCGCAGCCGCCGGTTTCGCCCGAGGCAGTGGCCACAGTGTTCCTGATGCTGTTCGCTGATGCACAGGGCTATCGACCGGTGCTGGCGGGTTGCCTGCATTGCGGCCAGGTGCGAGAGGGCAGCATGCGCTTTGATCCGCTCGCCGGCGGCGTGGTGTGCGGCGATTGCAGCCCGTCGGGGCGCGTGGTATCGCCCGAGGCGTTGGCTTTTCTGCGCGCGGCGCAAAGAGACCGGCTGGACGCATTGAAAGCGGCACCAGCGACCGCCGACGCGCAGCGCCAGGCATTCGCACTGATGCGGCTGTATATGGAGAGCAGGCTGGAAAAGACCATCAAAGCGGCGATGCTGCTGCCGAGGATTGTGTGATGCAAGACCATGGCCACAGGGATCATGCGTATATCGATAGCTTGAGGGACACGATTTATCAGCAATATCGCCTTGACGCAATCAAGATCACGCCTGCGAAGCGCGGTTACTATGGCGAGACATGGCGGCTGAAAACAGCGGATAAGTCCTATTTCGTGAAGCTGGATTTTCTCGCGCGGCACCAGCAAAAATTCAAAAATAGCCTGCCGGTTGTTCAATACTTTTGTGAGAACGGCATGGACTTCATTCCGCCTGTTGTCAAAACGTGCGAAGGGGAGCTATGCACGTTCTTTCTTTCCGCGGTGCTGGCGGTATTTGAGTGGGTTGACGGCCAGAACGTGGAAACCGACGAAACGAAGCCAGCGGAATATGCCATGCTGGGCAAAATCTACCCGCTCACGAAACCGGGGTTCGATATTCCGACCGCGACATTTTCCGACGCCTTGGCGGTCGCGTTTTACGAAAAATGGAGCACGCTCAAAGCCGCTCCATTCAGTGAAACCAATCACGCCGCGCTTGCCCTGCTGGATCAGCAGGCCGACAGGCTATCGAAGTGCGCGTCGCGGTTGCGTGTCTTTGCCTCGCGATGCAAAAGCGATGCATCGCAGTTTTTCCTCACGCATGGCGACGCGGGCGGCAACTTCTTCGTCGGTGAAGGCCGCAATTACCTAGTGGATTGGGATGAGGTCATGTACGCGCCTCTGGAGCGCGATGCGTGGGTGATGGGGTGCCGAGGCTGGGCAAGGGATTTGTTCAACGACACACTGCGAAAAAGCGGTATTGCTTATACGCTGCGCCCCGAGCGGCTGGCCTTCTATTGCTACCACATGTTTTTTCTGTATCTTGGCGAGTTTCTGGATGACTTCATGGTGCATGGCAGGCGCGAGGACCTCGAAAAGTACTTTGCCGGTTTCATTATCGAGAGGATTGGGTACGCAGACACAGTTCCGGACTGTCGATAAAGCCCCTCCTGCGGTGTCGGCACAGCGCTCGGCTTGTCACCGCATGGCATGATGCGGCTTCGCGTCTCGCTTGTGACCTCCTTGCAATAGGGGCTTTCTGGACAACCTGTTCGGTTTTGGGCAAGCAGCTCCGCCGCGCCTCGCGGCGTTTTTTTATTCGTCCTCGATCTCCTGTCCGGCCTGTGCCAGCGCCCGCTTGGCCTCGTCGTAGCCATATCCGCGCCGGATGAGCGCTGCGTATACTTTGCGCCGCACATCGGCTTCGTCCTTGCCGCGCGTGCGCGAGAGCAATTTGGTGGCATGCTCGGCGGCGATGCGCGCCTGCTCATCCTCATCCAGGTTGGCCAGGGCGGCGTGCGCGGTTTCCTTGGCTACGCCCTTGCGCGACAACTCCTGCGCGATGCGGCGGCTGCCCACCGCGCGCTGGCCGCGCGCCTCCACCCATAGGTCGGCAAATTGCGCGTCGTTTAGATAGCGCTCGCGCTTGAGCCGCTCGATGACTTTATCGGCCGCTTCCTCGGGATAACCGGCTTGGGTGAGCCGCTGGCGCACCTCGCGCTCGGTGCGCGGCCGCGCGGCCAGAAAAGCCACCGCACAGTCCAGCGCCAGCGGAGCAGCGCGTTCGGCAATAAACGCGCGATATTGCGTAGGATCGACCGCGTCGCCGGGCTTGAGCTTGCGCTCGCGAAACAGCGCTGCTGGAACACGCAGCGCCGAACCTTCATCCAGCGTGACGATCACAGCACCGCGCTGCTTTGAAACAGAGTGGACAATAGACATATTTTCCTCCGCAGGGTGAATTGGGTATGTTTTGCGCGGCGAAGCGCACAATAAGGGCACCAACTTTTCACAAGGAGGGGCAAGCATGCAGGGGCAAAACGGACAACCGCAGCTCACCGCCAGCAATCTCAAGGTATTGGTCGATTCGATGAACCACGAGGCGTTGGCCAGCAAGAAGTGCGACTTCTTTGCGCAGCAGATCGCCGATCCGGCGCTCAAGGGCATGGTGATGGACATCGCCAAGCATCACCGCAGCAACTTTGACAAGCTGTTCAACTACCTGAACAGCCACCAATAAGGGGAGGGGAGACGCCATGAGCCATATGAACCAGATGCCCAATATCGGAAGCGGCAACTTCACCGTCAATATGCAGGATCAGGGTCGGCCCTGGAACGACGAAGCGATGGTCAACGATGTGCTATCCACCGAGAAAGCGATGATCGGCGGATATGCGACCACATCAGTGGAGACCACCTGCCAGAACCTGCGCCGTGTGCTGACCGAGAACTACACGACGCTGCTGGCCGATCAGTACACGGTGTACGATGCGATGAAGCAGCGCAACTGGTACCCCAGCAAGAACGCGCCCGCGCAGGAAGTGCAGGACGCCAAGACCATGTTCTCCAACATGCGCAACACGATTCCACAGTAAAGCACAGGCCGGTGGAGTAGACCACCGGCCGTTTTCTTTTCTACCGTTGACTATACTTCGACAGCAATTCGTTCTTCATCGCGAACAGGCCGTCGGACAGATCAACCTTATAGCGATGCGGTTTGTGCAGACGCTTGTACTCGTCCCACAGCGTGGCCTGCTCCTGCTTGGCATAGGCGGCAATATCGGCCAGCGGTGGGGTCTGATAGACCAGCTGGCCGTCCCGGAAGATCGGCGCCAGCAGGCTGCGGATCGTGTAGTCGGTGACGGTCATACGCTTCCAGGTGTTTTCCGGATCAAACAGCGTCAGCGGTTGGCTGACGTCAAACTGCTCGTCCTGCAGCGCAATCAGGTCGGCGATCGCTTTGCCGGTGTCCTTTTCGTAGAGACGCAGCAGTTGCTTGACGCCCGGGTTGGTTACTTTGGCCGGGTTCTCGGAAATCTTGATGCGCGGCTCCATCTTGCCATCGATCTCCTCGGCGGCCAGCTTATAAACGCCGCCGAGCGCCGGGTTGTCCAGGCTGGTGATCAGCCGCGTGCCCACGCCCCACACGTCGATGCGCGCACCCTGCGCTTTTAAATCCCAGATCACTTCTTCGTCCAGGTCGCCGGAGGCAAAGATGCGCGCCTTCGGGAAACCCGCGTCGTCCATCATCTTGCGCGCGGAGATCGACAGGTAGGCCATGTCGCCGCTGTCCAGGCGGATGCCGGACGGTTCATGGCCCTTGGCGCGCAGTTCCTTGAACACCGTGATGGCGTTGGGCACGCCGCTCTTGAGCGTGTCGTAGGTATCGACCAGCAGCAGACAGTCATTGGGGAACACCTCTGCATACGCGCGAAACGCGTCCAGCTCGGTGGGGAAGCTCATCACCCAACTGTGCGCGTGCGTGCCGCGCACCGGAATGCCGAACATTTCGCCGGTCAGCACATTGCTGGTGGCGTTGCAGCCGCCGATGATCGCCGCGCGCGCGCCATAGATGCCCGCATCGGGGCCTTGTGCGCGGCGCAGACCGAACTCCAGCACGCCGTCACCCTGCGCAGCCTGCACGACGCGGCGCGCCTTGGTGGCGATCAGCGTCTGGTGGTTGATGATTTTGAGCAGCGCGGTCTCAATGAGTTGGGCTTCCATCACCGGCGCGATGACGCGCACAATGGGCTCGTTGGGGAACACGATGGTGCCCTCGGGCACGGCGTCGATGTCGCCGGTAAACCGAAAGCCGGGCAGCATGGCGAGGAAGCTCTCCTCAAAGATATTGAGCCCGTGCAGGTACGCGATGTCGTCGTCGGTAAAATGCAGATCCCGCACATACTCAATGGCCTGCTCCAGTCCAGCGGCCACCGCGTGCGCGGTCATGTCGCCTTGCTTGCGATAGAACAGATCAAACACCGCGCGGTTTTTCTGCATGCCGAAGTGCCAGTAGCCATTCATCATGGTCAATTCATACAGGTCGGTCATCATGGTCAGGTTTCGCATGATCACGCTTCCTTTCTTTGGTGCGGTTATCTGGCTTCCTGCGTGCGGCGTCGGCCCCGAATTTCCGGCGCACTATCCGACGCGCTTTCGATCTGCGGTTTGGCTGGCGTCGGCGCGAAGAAGAGCAGCGACGAGCAGAGGATGAGCTGCGCCATGCACACGATCTGCCGCTGGGTCACATACAGCGTATTGTCGTCGAACTCTCTGCCGTTGCCCAGCATGAACACAAACACTTGCGCGACCGCCACCACAAAGGGCAACGCCTTCATCCAGAACGGCGCGGGTTTGCCCATGCGCAGAATGCCCAGCAGGATGGTGGCGCCTGCCAGCGCGATGAGCAGCATCTGCGATACGGCAAACAGATTGGAGTAGGCATTGCGCTCGAACTCGCCGATAAAGAAGCAGGCGACCGCCAGCAACGATGATGCCAGCAGCACGCCGACGTTGAAATTGATACGGCGCACGCGGCGGAACGTGAAATACAGCACAATGCCCAGGCAGGCCAACACGCTGACGATTTGCGAAATGCGCGCTGACTGGTTGAGCAGCGTCAGGCTGTCGTCGCGCAGCCCCTCGATGACCGCACGCCCCGCTCCGTAGAGCAGCCCGTACCAGCAGAACATGTCGCCCTTTTGCTTCATTTGCTTGCGCAGCAGCATGAGCAGCGCAAAGACTAGCAGATCCCACATCGACTCATAGAAGAAGGTGGCCAGATGCCAATACCAGGTCGAGCCGACCGGAATCTCCACCGCCATGGGGAAGAATTGCAGCGCGACATCGCTGGTTCGCAGGCCATAGGCCTCCATATTGAAGTAGTTGCCCCAGCGGCCGATAGCTTGCGCCAAGACCAGGCCGGGCGCCACCATGTCACAGATCGACCAAAGCGAAATCTTCTTGCGGCGGGCGACGATCAATGCGGCAATGAATCCGCCGATCACCGCGCCATAGATCGCCAGGCCGCCTTCGCTCAGGTTGAACATCGCCCCCCAGTTGTCGATGTAGTCGCCCAGGCGGAACAACACCGAGTACACGCGTGCGCCGACCACACCCAGCGGGATCGCCCACAGCGCAAAGTCGATGGCGGTATCCTCGGGCAGATGCAGCCGCTTTTCCTCGCGCGTGGCGACGAACAATGCCAGCAAAATCCCGATCACAATCAACAGGCCATACCAAGAAACACCCAGAAACGCAATGCGGTCTAGCGGCGGACGACTGAGCATGTGCTTCCTCCCTTAACGACCAATTCCCTGAACGACCATTAGAAATATCAACCAACATTATATTGCCCCAAACTAGAGCCTGTCAAGCAATGCGCAAACGCATAGGCAGAGCGCAAAAGCACTTGCGCAGTGAACGATAGAAGTGTATAATAGATCGGACAAGCAAGGAGGCGCGATATGCTAGCCATCGGATGTGACCACGGCGGATTCGTGCTCAAGCAACCCATCCTGGATCGGTTGCGCGAATTGGGCATCGAATATATCGATTTTGGTTGCAACGGCGAGCCGATCGACTATCCTGTGCCCGCCAAGGCGGTGACCCAGGCGATCAAGCGCGGCCAATGCGACCGCGGCATCCTGATCTGTGGCACCGGCGTCGGCATTTCGATGGCCGCCAACAAAGTCAGCGGCATTCGCGCTGCCTTGTGCCATGATACCTTCTCCGCGCGCATGACGCGCCTGCACAACGACGCCAACGTGCTGTGCATGGGCGGTCGAGTCGTCGGCCCTGGACTGGCGGTTGACATCGTTTCGGCTTTCCTTTCCACCGATTTTGAGGGCGGGCGCCATCAGCGTCGCATCGACATGTTCGCTGATATGGAGCAATAATCGCTCCTTTTTTTTGCGCAAAACAGGGCGACCTGTTAAGCATATCCCAACATATTTTGAAAAAGGGGTGCTCATATGGCAAAGAACGTGGAGAGATTCGTGAAGGTACTGGATCACCCTCTGATTCAGCACAAGGTATCTCTGATGCGCGACAAGAACACCGGCACCAAGGATTTCCGTGAGCTGCTGAACGAAGTGTCCACGCTGATGGCGTATGAAGTGACGCGCGACCTGCCGCTTAAAGAAGTCGAGATTGAGACCCCGATCTGCAAGACCAAGGCTATGGTGCTGGGCGCGGGCAAGAAGCTGGCGGTGGTGCCGATCCTGCGCGCCGGTCTGGGCATGGTCGATGGTATCACCAGCCTGGTGCCCGCCGCCAAGGTCGGGCACATTGGCCTGTATCGCGATCCGCAGACACTCCAGCCGGTCGAGTATTATTGCAAGCTGCCGCCGGATGTGGAGGAGCGCGAGATCATCGTGGTCGATCCGATGCTGGCGACCGGGGGGTCGGCGGCTGCGGCCATCACCTTCATCAAGCAGCGCAAGTGCACCGATATCAAGCTCATGTGCCTGATCGCTGCGCCCGAGGGTGTGGAGCGCGTGCATGCCGAGCATCCGGATGTGCCGATCTTTGTTGCGCAGATGGATGAGAAGCTCAACGACCACGGCTACATCGTGCCCGGCCTGGGCGACGCAGGCGACCGACTGTTCGGCACGAAGTAAGCGCAAAAAACCAAAGAGCAGGGGCAAGCGTCCCTGCTTTTTTGTGCTATAATGGGCGTGAAATATTTCCGGGGAAATACCCGGCGGGAGGCGTAGTGGCGATGGATACGTGGGAGCGGGACTTTCGAGATGCGTGCGCTCAGTTAGGCTTTCAGGGCATCTGGGTGACCGATGCGGAGCCGTTCGATTTTTGGCGGGAGGCGGCGGCGCGCGCTGGTGATGCCGACGGCCTGACGCACGATCCCAAGGCTTTGCTGCCCGAAGCGACGCGCATCGTGATCCTGGTGTGGCCGTATGCGCCGCCAGCGGAAGCCGCCTGGCCAGAGGTGCATGTATCAGGCTACTACATCGCCTCGAACAAGAGCAGCGCACAGGTGACGCACGCTGCCGATTGGCTGACCAGGCGCGGATATCAAGCGATCGCGCGCCCCAAGCTGCCCGCCAAGGCGGCGGCGCAGCGCGCGGGCGTCGGCACATACGGAAAGAACGGCTTGATCTTCACCGAGCAATGGGGCAGCCGCGTCGCGCTGCAACTGATCCTGACCGATGCGCCCCTTTCGCTTTCGAAGACGGAGCCGGTTTGGTCGTTCGACGGCTGCGGCACATGCGACGCCTGCGGCAAAGCCTGCCCGAGCGGCGCGCTGTCCGGTGATGCGCGCGTAGATCTGTCGCGCTGCCTGCGCAATCTGATGTTCAGTGGCGATATCGTGCCCGAGGCATACCGGGCCGAGATGAAAAACCGACTGATCGGCTGTGAGGACTGTCAGTCGGTTTGTCCAAGAAATGCAAAAATCCGACTGCTAAGCGACCGAACGTGCGGTCTGAAATTGACAGAATTGCTGGTATGGACAAGCGAAACACAGCAGAAAATAGCGGAGCTTGTCGGCGGCAACTATGCGCGCGCCAAGCGCGTGCTGGCGCAAGCGGCGCTGATCGCGGGCAACAGCGGAGACGACCAATACATTCCGGCGCTGGCAAAATTGCTGGACAGCGAGTTCGAAGCGGTGCGCGAGCACGCGCGTTGGGCGATTGCGCGATTGAGCAAGGAGTGAGAACAATGGGCCTGCTGCAACTTCAACACGTATCGAAGGCCTATGCCAAACAGGATGCCAAGGCGGTGGATGATCTGTCGCTGGATATCCGTCAAGGGGAGATCTTTGGCTTTATTGGGCCCAACGGCGCGGGCAAAACCACCACGCTCAAGATGATCGTCGGCATGCTGCGCGCAGACAGCGGTACCATCAAAGTCTGCGGGCACGATGTAGCAACCGATCCGATCGCCGCCAAACGCCGCATCGGCTTTGTACCCGACAGCGCCGAGCTCTACGATCGCCTGACCGGACTGGAGTACCTGCACTTTCTATGCGATATGTATGGTGTGCCTGAGACCGACCGTGCGGCACGGATCGCGCACTACATTGAGATGTTTGAGCTGACCGACGCGGTGGGCTCGCAGATCCGCAGCTATTCGCACGGCATGCGGCAAAAGCTGGCGGTGACCGGCGCGCTGCTGCACAAGCCGCCGCTGTGGCTGCTCGATGAGCCGCTGACCGGCTTGGATCCGCGCGCCGCGCACCTGCTCAA
>JAVBUY010000129.1:0-6454 GCA_031554855.1 Eubacteriales bacterium | reverse complement strand
GTACCCTCTGCCGCGATAGTCCGGCAGCGTGCACACCGCGCCAATAGACAGCGCCAGATGCTCCTGCCCATGCAGCAGAATCCGGCTCTTATACACACAGACATTCGACACAAACTGCCCATCCTCGACGATGGCATAGCTCTCGTATTGCGCATCCCATAGGTTCAGCGCAAACCAGAAATCAAAGCTGAAAAACACACTTTTTAGCAATGCATCCAGCCCGCGCTGATAGTCCGAATCATTGTGGTTGCAGAATACAATCTCCATCATTCTTTCATCCTTCAAAAAGCCGCCGAATCACTCCGGCAGCTTCAAAATCGCGTCCAGTATCGCGTCGGCCAGCATGCGCTTGCTCATCTTGGGCAGCGCGGTCTGTCCGGCGGCGGTGATCAGTGTGGCGATGTTGGTATCCACATCAAAACCCGCGCCCGCTTGCGTCACATCGTTGGCGACGATCAGGTCGGCGTTCTTCTTGTCCAGCTTCTTTTTCGCGTTTTCTTCGATGTGCTCGGTTTCGGCGGCAAAGGCGACCAGTATCTGCCCTGCTCGTTTGGCTTTGCCCACCACGGCAGCGATATCCGGCGTCTGCGCCAGCTCCAGCGTCAGCCCGCCGTCGCCCTGCTTCTTGATCTTCTGCGCGGCGACTTGCTTGGCGCAAAAGTCGGCGGGCGCGGCGGCCTGGATCACGATATCTGCTTTAGGCGCTTCGGCCAGCATCAGGTCATAGAGCTGCTCGGTGGTGTCAAAACGGTGCACCGTCACACCCTTGGGCAGCTCCAAAGTCACCGGTCCGGTCAGCAGCGTCACACGCGCGCCTCTTTGCGCCGCCGCCTCGGCGATGGCATAGCCCATCTTGCCCGAGGAGCGGTTGGTCAGGTAGCGCACCGGGTCCAGCGGCTCGCGCGTCGGCCCGGCGGTGACCAGCACGGCCTTGCCCGCGAGGTCTGCCTTGGGCGTCAGCACCTCGCACACGCGCTGCACAATCGCATCGACCTGCGCCAGCCGACCTTCTCCCTCGTCGCCACAGGCCAGCCGCCCGCTCTCCGGCGGAACAACCAGCACGCCGCGCCGCTGCAATATCTCCAGGTTCTGCTGGGTCGCCGCATTCTCCCACATGCCGGTGTTCATCGCGGGCGCAACCAGCACCGGCGCGCGCGTAGCCATCACCGTGGTGGACAGCATGTCGTCGGCAATGCCGTGCGCCATTTTGCCCAGGATGTTAGCGGTGGCGGGCGCGATCAGAAACAAATCGGCGCGCTTGGCCAGCGCAATGTGCTCGACCTCCCAGGTCGCGGGACGCTCGAACAGGTCGCACGCCACCGGATGGCCAGACAGCGTCTCGAACGTGAGCGGCTGCACAAACGCGCAGGCGTGCTTCGTCATGACGACGTACACCTGCGCGCCCAGCTTGATGAACCGGCTGGTGAGCTCCGCAGCCTTGTAGGCCGCGATGCCGCCGGTGATGCCCAGCACGATCGTGCGTCCTTGTAGCATGCGGACACCTTCTTTGCTTTGGTTGTGCGATCCTTCTGGATCAGTCCTCGGTGGCGGCAGCCGGTCGGTCATAGGCGATCAGGCCGCGCTTGACCTCGTCTACCGCGATGCACACAGGCTTGACTTCTTTGGTGTCGATCAGCGGCTGCAGACCAGAGACCAGCTGGCGCGCGCGCTTCGAAACCTCCACCACCAGAGTGTAGCGGCAGTCGGCCTTCTCCAGCAGCGTGCCGATGGGCGGGTTGGTCATAGGCATAATGGGTTTCCTCCTTTAAGGTGGTTGATGGTGCGGTTATAGGCTTTGGGGGATCTCCGGGAAGAAGCGGGTCGTACTCTGCCGCTCGGCCAGCACGATGGCGGACAGCTCGCGCATCGCCTGATCGACCGAGTTGTTGATGATGGCGTACTGATATTTGCTCAGTTGGTCGATCTCACCTTTAGCATTGCCCAGGCGGCGGGAGATCTCCGCCTCGTCCTCGGTATTGCGGGTGTGCAGACGCACGCGCAGCTCATCGTAGCTCGGCGGCAGAATGAACACTGTCACGCATTCGGGCATCGCGGCGGCCACGCTGCGCGCCCCCTGCGGATCAATGTCCAGCAGCACATCCTGCCCGCGCTCCAGCTTCTCGGTCACCTGGCGGCGCGGGGTGCCGTAGCGGTGTCCATGCACCACCGCGCACTCCAGAAACTCGCCCAGATCTACGCGCTCCTGGAACGCCTCCTCGGTCATGAAGTAGTAGTCGCGGCCATCCTCCTCGCCGACACGCGGCTTGCGCGTGGTCGCCGATACAGAGAAGCAGATGTTCGCGTCGTCGGCCAGCAGACGCTTGCACAGCGTGCCTTTGCCTGCGCCGGACGGCCCAGAGATGACCAACAGCATGCCTTTGCGAATGGTGGGCACTTGTTATTCCTCCTCGTCGTCCGCTTCATCAACGGCGTTTGCGGGTTCCTTGGTATCCAGGCGGTGCGCCACAGTTTCAGGCTGCACAGCCGATAGGATCACGTGGTCGCTGTCGGTGATGATCACCGCGCGGGTACGACGGCCATAGGTGGCGTCGATCAAACGGCCCTGCTCGCGCGCCTCCTGGATGGTGCGTTTGATCGGCGCGGAGTCCGGCCCGACGATGGCGATCAGCCGGTTCGCCGACACGATGTTGCCAAACCCGATGTTGATCAGCCGGATGGGCATGCGTGGCCTCCTTCGTATGCGGTGTTGCCGTGGTTACTCGATGTTCTGCACCTGCTCGCGCAGCTTCTCGATGTCGGCCTTGGCATCGACCACGCGCGCGGCGATAGTCAAATCCGACGCCTTCGAGCCGATGGTGTTGACCTCGCGGTTGAGCTCTTGGATCAGGAAATCCAGGCGGCGACCGACGGCTTCAGTGGAAGCGAACGCCTCGCGGATCTGTTGGATGTGGCTGGCCAGCCGCACCAATTCCTCGTCGATAGCGCAGCGGTCAGCGTAGATCGCCACCTCTTGCGCCAGGCGCTGCGGCTCGATGGGCACGTCGGTCAGCTCGGCCAGGCGCGCCAGCAGCTTCTCTTGATACGCCTGCGCAACCAGTGGCGCGCGCTGTGCAATCTCTTGCGCCAGCTGCTCAATGTGCGCAATCTTTTCTTCCATGTCGCGGCGCAGGGTCTCGCCCTCGCGGGCGCGCATCGCGCATGCCTCGTCGCAGGCCAGCGACAGTGTCTCTTCCATCAGCGCGATCAGCGCGTCGCGGTTTTCCTCCTGCTCGGTGACCACCAGCACGTCGGGCAGGCGCGCATAGTGCGACAGCGCCATATCGTCGCGGCAATCGGCGGCCTGCTGGATCTGTACAAACGCCGCCTTGTACGCGCCCAGCAGCGCGCTGTCCACGGTCACGACGCGCGCGTCCTCGCGCCCATTGCGGTAGCTCACATTGATATCCACATGCCCGCGCTGCATGCGCTCGCCCAGCGTCTTGCGGATCGGATCCTCTAAAAAGCCCAGATGGCGTGGCATGCGAAACGAGATATCCAAAAAGCGGTGGTTGACGCTCTTGACCTCGATGGTCATCTCGCGTCCATCGCGCAGCACCTGCTTGCGCCCATATCCGGTCATGCTCAGCACCGGCGTTCCCTCCCGCTTTGTTTTCTCCAGTTACGAAACATTAGTATACCACGCGGACGCGCAAATTACAATCGTCAGACTTCGCGCACCGCATGGTGCAGCAGCTTTTGCACATACATGCGCTTGTCGGCGGTCTCGTAGACATCGATGAACAGCTGCTCCCCGCTGCGCATCACCGCCGCGCCAAACGACGCAGACAGCGGTGCACCATACGGTAGCATCAGCTGATGGATCTCGGCGAGCATCTTCTCACACAACGTATCGGCCGCCATCTGGTCGATGTCGGGCACCACCATGGCAAACTCGTCGCCGCCGATGCGCGCCGCGATGCCCTGGGGCGGCGCGTGCTGCGCCAGCACGGTGGCCACGAAGCTCAGCGCTTTGTCGCCCTCGGCGTGGCCGCAGGTGTCATTGATGCGCTTGAGATGATCCAGATCGACCAGCACCACCGCGAAGGGATACTGCCCCTGGCGCACCATCTGGCGCGTTTTCTCGTCGAACGCGCGACGATTGGGCAGGCCGGTCAGCGTGTCGTGATTGGCCTGCGTGCGCAGCGTTTCCAGCATTTTGTGCATGGAGGTCACATCGCTGATGACCACGGCAAAGCCCTGGTGCACACCGCCGGACTCCAGCTGATGCTTGGTCAGCTGGTAGCACACTTTGCGCTCGCCATCGCTGACGAACAGATAGTGCTCGTCCTCGAGCACCAGTCGCTCGCCGCCACGTCGATCCAGCCACGCGTCCAGCACCTGGTCGCACTTTTGCTTGCCCAGCGGCATTTCGATGTCCAGCATCTTGCGCGCGGCCGGATTGGCGTCGATGATGCGCCCATTCTCGTCGAGCACCATCAGCATCTGGGGCAGCAGGTCGATCAGCGCGCTGCGCGCGGGATCGCGCTGCTTGAGCAGCCTATTGTACAGCACTGCCAGCGCGGCCAGCCCACAGAGCGCCAATGCGAAGAACACATAGAGAAAAACCGGCACAGTATTCCGCATAGAATACCCCTTTCCGCATGAGCGCGGTTTATTGTGCGGGGGTCTCCGGCGCGTCGCCGGGCAATTCGATGCCTGTCACGACATCGTCCATCAGCGCCATCACCAGCATCTTGCCCTTGGAGGCGCGCTCCTCGATGAGCACTTCCTCGGTGAATAGCGGGGTGACCATGCCGCTCTTTTGCAGTACCTGCACGGTGTACGGCGCGGTGACGTAGCAAGCCGCCGCCACACAGGTACCGTTTGAGCCGTTCTTGTTGAAGGTGAACACCTTCAGCCCCTTGCCGTTTCTGTTCTGGATGTCGAAATCGACCATCAGCACGCGCTTGCCATAGCCGCGATCGCTGATCACCAGCATTTCGCCCTCGCCGGTCACTTGTCCGCACCACTTGAGCTTGTCTCCCGCGTCCAGCTGCATCGCTTTGACGCCGCCGGTCACGCGGCCGGTCACCGGCACCGAGTCGAGCGCGAACTGTATGCTCATGCCCTGCTCGGAGATCAGCAGCATCGTGCGACTAGGCTCGAGGAGCTCCACATAGCACAGCGCGTCGTTCGCGCGCAGCGATAGCGCGGCGTATTTTTGCTTGCGCACGGCGTACTCCGCTGCGCCGGAGCGCTTGATCATGCCACCAGAAGTGACCATCAGCAGGTCGGGCATTGCGCCCTCCAGCGCACCGGGCGCCAGGCAGAAGATGCGCACCGGCTGCTCGCCGTCCTCCAGCCCCGCCAGCAGACCCGACAGCAGCAGACCGCGATCCTTGGGGCGGTTGGTCTCGGGCACGGCGCCCACCGGCAGCACGTAGCAATTGCCCTTGTTGGTGAAGAAGTAGAGCACATGGTCGGTCATCGCGGTAAAGACCTGCACCGGCTCGGCCTGGGCGTCCTCGGGCGCGCCCAGCTTCTCGTAGGCCTTGGGCCACATACGCTTCATCGACCCACCGCGCGTGTAGATGACCACCGCTTCCTCGGCGATGGGCTTCTCGTCCGGCTCGGGCAGCGTGTCCTCGCCTTCGTCAATCAACTGCGTGCGGCGCGCGTCGGCGTATTGGTCGCGGATCGCGCCCAGTTCCTTCTTGATGACCGCCAGCAGCTTTTTTTCGCTGGCTAAGATCGCCTCCAGCGAGGCAATCAGCTTCAATATGTCGGCGTATTCCTGGCGCAGCGACACGATCTCCAGGCCGGTGAGTCGCTGGAGGCGCAGGTCGAGAATGGCTTGCGCCTGAATCTCGGTCAGGCCGAACGTCGCGACCAGCCCCTCGCGCGCCTCCTTGCCGTTCTTGCTGGCGCGGATCAGTTTGATCACCGCGTCCAGGTTGTCCACCGCGATGATCAGTCCGGCCAAAATGTGTTCGCGCGCCTTGGCCTGCTCCAGCTCGTACTGCGTGCGCGCGGTCACCACGTTCTTCTGGTGCGCGATGTAGTGGCCGATGATTTCTTTCAAACCCATCTGCACCGGCTTGCCGCCCGCGATGGCCACCATGTTCACGCCAAAGGTCACTTGCAGGTCGGAATACTTGTATAGCGCGGCCAGCACCTTCTGCGGATCGATGTCGCGCTTGAGCTCGATGACCGCGCGCATGCCGGTGCGGTCGGATTCGTCCCGAATGTCGTAGATGCCGCCCAGCAGCGTCTTTTTCTCTTCACTGAGGCGCAGGATCTTCTCCAGCAGCCCGGCCTTCGACACCTGATACGGCATCTCGCTGATCACCAGCAGTGTGCGGCCGGAGTTGCCCTCCTCGATGTCCACCTTGGCGCGCACCAGCAGGCGGCCTCGACCAGTCTCGTAGGCGGCGGCAATCTCCGGGCTGTTCACCAATAGCCCGCCGGTTGGGAAATCCGGCGCGGGGATAATCTTCATCAGCTGCGCCGCCGT
>JAVBUY010000186.1:0-8591 GCA_031554855.1 Eubacteriales bacterium | reverse complement strand
GGCGACGCAGCGCATGCACGCACAGCAGGAGCCGCGCCCATTCTCTACGCAGCGCAATCAGCCGGTGCAGGAACCCGGGTATCAGACCGGCCCGTTCGGCACACAGCGCAATCAGCCCGTGCAGGAGCCCGGGTATCAGACCGGCCCATTTGCGCCGCAGCCGCCCTTTGGCACACAGGATTACACCCAGCCGGGGTATCAGCAGCCCTATGCGGATCCGCAAGGCTACGGCCAGCAGGGCTACGACCAGCAAGGCCATGGCCAGCAGGGCTACGACCAGCAGGGCTATGGCCAGCAGGGCTATGACCAGCAGGGCTATGACCAGCAAGGCTATGGCCAACAGGGCTATGACCAGCAAGGCTATGGCCAGCAGGGCTACGGTCAGCAGCCGCCGGTCTACGGCACGGCGCGCATGCGGCCGATGGACGATCCCTATCAGGAGCAGGGCGGCTTCAAAGAGAGCTTCTTTGAGGGCATCACGCAGCGCGGCAAGATCTTCTTTGGCATTGCCGGACTGGTGCTGCTGGCACTGATCGTGATACTGCTCATCAACCTGTTTGGCATCGGCGGCGGCGGCGGTGCGAAGAACCAGCCGACCGTGCAGCCCGAGGCGACCTTCACGGTGTTCAACTGGGATACGCAGGCCACCGAGGAGCCTTTCGAAGAGGAGCAGGACGTTGACTTGTTTGTGCAGCCGACGCCTGGCCCCACGCCCGGCCCCAACCTGACCATGACGCTGCGCAAGGGCGACAAGGGCGACGAAGTGATGAAGCTGCAAATGCGCTTGGTGCAGTTGGGCTACCTGAACGAGCAGCCTGATGGAGAGTATGGCCCAGCGACATCCGACGCGGTGCGCCACTTCCAGAAGGCAGCCGGTTTGGATAACGACGGCGACGCTGGGCCCAAGACGCTGGAGAAGCTGTATTCCATCCCGATTGATGAAAATCCGCAGGTGCAGCAGCAGGTGGTGCAGCCGCAGCAGCCAGCGGGCGGGGCGGTCGCGCCGGGCTAACCGTCAAGAATATGTAGCAGCCGAAAGCGGGCAGGACACCCTGCCCGCCTTCCTATGCGGTTCTACACACGCGGTTCTATACAATACGTTTTTTTGCGGGAGGTGCGCGTATGCGCAAGGGAGTTTTTCTGATTATCTGTATGGCGCTGGTGGTGGCGCTGCTGATCGTGGCGTGCATGGTGTTTGCGCCATCTTTGTCCGGCAAGGCGCTCTACGCGGTCAACGGCGCGCCGATCGCGTCCTATGACGGGGCATATCTCTTGCAGCCGCAGCGCATGGGCAAGAACACCACCTTCGCCATCGTCAGCCCCAAGGACAAGACCGTGCTATTCCAATGCACCGACATGTATCCATCCGATACGGTGCTGAGCGTCGCCTGGGGCGCCAGCGAATATGACGTGGTGATCTCCACCAAGAATCACGGGGACATCACGTATGGCAGCGTCGAGGGCGCGTGGCGGATACGGTGAGCACATCAAAAGACCGGGGCGATTGCCCCGGTCTTTGTCTGTCGATAAAGCATCTCTGGCGGTGGCGGCACAATGCTGGGCTCGTTGCCGTATATTCAGATACGGCGTTCCGCTCCTCAATTCGCGATTGTCGCGGGCGCATGCCCGCTCTGTCGCTCATTGGGCTTCCACGCCGTCTTTTCGGCCCACTGGGCCGACGGCGTTGCGCCCCTCGCCCATGCACCCATGCAATGATTTTTTGGGGGATAGCCTGGCATTTTTATGGCTTACTTTTGCAGCATGTCCGCCGCGCTGGCGCTCAATCCCTGGTGGATGGCGATCACATCCGAAGTCGCCAGATCCAGCGTATGCAGGTAGGCAGCCCACGCCGCCCTGGCCGCGCCCGGCCATTGCCGCTTGAAATACAGGCGCACCGTGTCGGCGGCGATGTAGATCGCAAACTTGTGGATAAGAAACTGGAACGCCCAGCGGAACTTGCGATACTGCTGCGAATCGATCAGAAAATCACGCACCATCGTCAGCGCCGTGAAGCCATCGGTGATGCGCTCCGGCGTGTAGATGGCCAGCAGGCTGCCCGGACGGCGGCAGTAGTAGTAGAGCGCATCCTGCACCACCGCGACGCGGCGCGCGCGAGAGAACAGCCGCGGCATGGTCGCGATATCCTCGTAGCAAATGTGAGGGAACGTGATGTGCAGATCCGTGAACAGCGTGCGCCGAAACAGCTTGTTCCAGCAATAATTCTGGATGGACGTATCGCGCAGGATCAGGCGCAGTGCCTTCGCGCCGGTCAGCGTGGGGGGCAGCAGCTTGTGCATCAGCGGGCGATAGCGCAGCCCCAGCTTGGTGATGGTCGTGTAGGTGCAGATCGCGATGTCGGCCTGCGAGCGGCGAATGCCGGTCAAGAGCCGCTCGACAAAGTCGGCCGCCACGTAATCGTCGCTATCGACGAAAGTGACGAACGGCGCGGTGGACGCGGCCAGCCCGGCGTTGCGCGCGGCGCCCGGGCCTTTGTTGAGCTGGTGTACGACGGTGATATTGGCATGGCGCTCGGCGTACCAATCGGCGATTGCACCGGACGCGTCGGTCGCGCCGTCATCGACCAGCACGATCTCCACCGGGATGGTCTGCGCGACCAGCGAAGCGATGCAGCGGGACAAATAGGGCGCAACATTATACACCGGCACGATTATGGCGACCTGAGGCGAGCCATTTTCGGTCGGTGGGGACGTGCGCAAGGGCTCTTCTTGGGGTTGCATGACGATGCCTCCCATCGGGCGCGGAAGTGGAACGCTGGGCAATCGGCGCGAGATTACGCGCGGAACGCCCAGCCTTTTTCGCTTTGTTTCCAGGTGCCTTTGGCGCCGCTGGCCAGCGCGCCCGCCGCGATATGCAGCATGGCGATGCCACGGTCGATCGCGCCATAGCCGAACATGTTGACGACATCGACCACGTCGATCTGGTTGGGGGAGACGACAAACTTCCATTGCTGCCAATTGACCGCAGAGGGCGCGATGGCGGCGCAACGCAGCGCGGACTGCTGCCATGCGGGCAGCGCGGCGATCTCCGCGTCGCTTAGGCCGCTGGTCTTGCTCAGCGGCTTGCGCTTGTGCTGCGGGGTTTGCGGCGCGCATTGACCCAGCGCCAGAACGCAATGGATGCTCTCCTCGGGCGTGAGTTTGATGGCGGCTTTGACCGCCGCCTTGTTGTACATACCCAGCCAGCAGGAGCCCAGCCCCATGCCGGTGGCTTCGAGCACCATCGCCTCACCGACGTAGCCTTCCAGCTCGACCGGCGCGGCCTTGCTGCCGATGACTGCGGCATATACGTTGGTGCCCGAGATGCTGCCCGGCAGGCCAGGGCCTTGCATCAGCAGCACGCGCACGCCCTGATAGCTGATCTGACGGGAGAAATCGCCTAGGCGTTTGAGCTGCTCCGGCGTGGGCGCGCCGGTGTAGCGGCGCACAGCGCAGCGCTGCTCTGCGGCCTTTTGCCAGGTAGGATCAATGCGAGTCTCAAACATAGGGTTCGCCTCCCGAATGAAAATGCGTGATAGACGGATATACTGTAGCATGATGGGCAGTACCTGTCAAATGAAAAACCGATGAGAAAACCCGCTGCGAAGGCAGCGGGCTTGGGGCATCGACAAAGTCGATGCCCTCGAACAAAATGCAGAGCGCATTTTGTTCGCATGCACGGCTTGCGCCGTGACTCGCTTTGCTCGTGGTAGCAGGTATGTTTTCCTGACGGAAAACGTCCCGCCCGCGCGGCAAAGCCGCGCGATACGATTCCATATAAAGGGGACTCGCTCCTTTCACGTATCCCCAGAGAGGAAAACCCGCTGCGAAGGCAGCGGGCTCGAGGCTCGGGATGCGAGGGATCATTTCTTCTGGTAGGACAGGTATACCCACACGGCCAGCGCGGCCATTTGCAGCACGGCGCCCAGCCACGCCCACGGCGCGGTCCAGATGCCCAGCGCACCCAGGATGGCGACCACGGCGGCCACCGCCTGCACCACGCGCACCGGGAAGTAGAAGTCATTGGTCAGCACCATCGACACCAGGAACAGGACGAATGCCCAGTTGCTCACCGGCACCAGCCAGCTGGCGTTCACAAAGTACATCAGGCAATAGGTCAGGCCGGTGATGGCGGCCAGGATGGCAGTGATCTTCGAGAAGAACCAGGTGCTGGAGCGGCGGATGTAGATGAACACGCCCAGCGCGATGAAGCCCAGCGCCAGCAGCGCGTTCTCCAGGTTGGGGCTCCACAGCGGCTTGATGGCGATCAGCAGCCAGCCCAGAAACAGCGCGGCAACCGCCAGGATGACCGGGAACCGGCAACGAACGTGATAATCTCCCTTGGTGGTGATTTCTTTTTTCAGACCCATGATGAGGTTCCTCCTTCGTATGATGCAGAATAAGAGCCAGTACGCATTGTACCATGTTTTTCCTGTAAACACAATATGTAGTGGTTTACAGGCGGAAGTGTTTACAAAAACGACATCAATGTGCAATTTCGCCGTAAAACTTTGAACTTCATCTTATTGGCAGGAACACGCGACCGGTTTGGCGAAAACACATGCGCACAGGAGGGGACACATGACACAGGGAAAAACATTCGGGGCATACACGCTGCGCCCTATGCACATGGAGGAATTCGATGCGCTGTTCAAACACTTGCAGCGGGACTTTCCAAGAAACGAACTGCCGCCCAAAGTGGTGATGCGTCGGTTGCTCCAACGCGGCGTCACCCGCGCGTGGATCATGCAGCAGGGCGACCGGGAAGTGGCCTACGCGATCGGCGCGGAGAGTGAGCACGCCGCGCTCATCACGCACCTGGCGGTATACGCCGGGCAACGCGGCGGGGGCATCGGCTCGGCGCTGATGGCGCTGCTGGCCGAGGCATATGCGCATCTCGCGCGGATCATCGTCGAGGTCGAGCACCCCGACCATGCACGGGACGACGCGACCCGCGTGCTTCGCCAGCGTCGCATCGCATTCTATGAGCGCGCGGGCTACGTGCCCTATCCGCACATTCCCTACGCGATCTGGCGCGTGCCGATGCTGCTGATGGTGCAACCGTTGTCCGGCGCGCCGCTGCCTGGGGATGAGGCCCTGCGCGCCGATCTGAAGGCAATCTATGCGCGCATCATGTCTCCGATGTTCATGCACATGCTCGAAATATAGCGCACGGAGAAGCGATTGCTGAAACACGCGGCTTTTGATATAATCGTCCATACGCGCACGGCGCACAAAAGAAAAAAGGGGGAGAGCACGCGTGCGCGACGGTTTGTGGAAAGACCTGTGGCACGATGAGCGGCGCTTTCTCAGCCGCCTAGGACCAGCCTTGCTGATAGGCGCGGCGCTGGCCATGACCTGGTGCGTGTTCGGCCCGCTGGATGTCACAGTGCGCAACGCCACCAGCCTTCCCTTTTCGTATCATGATATGCTGTGGCCCTGCCTGCTGGGCGCGCTGCTGTGCACAGTGACGGTCGGCGTGGGGCTGGGGCTGCTGCGCGGCAGGGTGTATGATCTTTTTCTTTCATTGGCCGCGGGCTTTCTGTTGGCTTCCTATTTACAGGGCACGTTTCTGAACCTGCCGCTGGGCAAGCTAGACGGCACAGCCATCGCGTGGGGCGAGCACGTCATGCACACCCTGGCCAACACTGCCCTGTGGTGCGTGCTGGTATCGCTGCCGCGCCTGATCTGGGCGCTTTATCGAAAAGCCTGGAAGAAATCGTTGGTTTTTCTGGCGGTGCTGATCATGGGCATGCAGTCCGCCGCGCTGGTGGAGCTGTTTCTTGCGCCCAGAGATGTCAACATCCAGCGCGACGAGTATCTGTCCGCCGTGGGACTGTACGAAGTATCCGACAAGCAGAACGTGCTGGTGTTTCTGCTGGATCGGCTGGACAACGCCTATATCGACCAGGTGCGCAAGAAGGACACCGGTTTCTTTGACCGGCTGGATGGCTTTACGTACTATCCGGACAATATTTCCGAGTACAATGGCACTTTTCCGTCCCTGCCCTGCATGCTGACCGGCGCACCCTATCGCTTTGACCAGCCGGCCGCGCGGTATTTTGCATCGGCATGGGAAAAGGCGCAGCTATTGCCCGCGCTGCGCGAGGCAGGGTATGCCACCAAGGTCTATACCGGCGAATGGTACGCCTACAGCGATATCTGGCAGTTGCATGATCAGGTGGACAATATCTCGGCGGGCAGGCTGGCGCCCAACAAGACGAAGATCCTCAAGTACACGATGCTGCTGACCGGTTACCGTTATCTGCCGCACGCGCTCAAGGCCACGTTCTGGCTGTCCACCAGCGACTTTGACAAGCTCGTCCAGGTGAATGCGGGTGATCCCCCGTATGTGGTGGATGATTACGCGTTTTACCAGGGCTTGATGCAAAGCGGGTTGAGCGTGCAAGGCCAGCGAAAGAACTTCGCGCTGTATCACCTCAATGGCTGTCATCCGCCGATCCAGCTGACCGAGGACATCCGGCAAGTGGACGCCAGTACAGTGCGCGCGCAGACCATGGGCTGCTTCAATATCGTGTATGCCTACCTGGATCAGCTCAAGGCGCTGAATCTCTACAAAGACGCGACAATTATCATCACGGGCGACCACGGCATCGCAAGCGGTACCGAAACGACCGGGCTATTTGTCAAGCCCGCCGGAAGCGACGATGTGCCGCTGGTGATCTCCCACGCGCCGCAATCCGCAGCGTATTTCCAGGCAACGCTGCTCAACGCTGCGGGGTGTGCGGTGCCCGCGCAATCGCCGACGTATGCCGACATCGCGGCGGACGCCACCGAACCGCGCACCATTTTCTGCCGCGTCGAGGATGCGGCAGGGCAAGAGGAATGCGTGCAGTACGAGGTGGTCGGCGATGCGCAGAACAAAGCAAACTGGCGCGAAGTAGACCGCTGGCCGGTGCAGTTCGCGCGGTGATGCGTCCACCACATGCAGCATGACCAGCACAGCGCAACACAATATATGGTGTATTCTCCCTTGACAAGCGGTACAATATCCAGTATCATACAATCACTCCCGCTATCGGGGGTGATTTTGCGTCTGTTGGATTCGCATGGATAGAAGGAGGCAACCGCATGCACAGCGATGCTTGGCGTGGCTTTGCGACCGGCCCGTGGCGGGACGGCGTGGACGTGCGCGGATTTTTGCTGGCGCATGTGACGCCGTATACCGGCGACGAGGCTTTTCTCGCGCCGCCCACCGAGGCCACGCGCACATTAAGCGACGACTACCAGCAGCTCCAGCAGCAGGAGCGCATGGGCGGCGGCGTACTGGATATCGACGTGCACACCGTGTCGTCGCTGACCTCGCACGCGCCGGGCTACCTCCATCGCGACCTGGAAAAAATCGTCGGCCTGCAAACCGATGCGCCATTAAAGCGCGCCGTCAATCCCTTTGGCGGCATCCGCATGGCCGACGCTGCTTGCCGCGCATATGGCTATGAGCTGAGCGAGGACATCCGCAAGGCGTTTGAGTTCCGCACGACGCACAACGACGGCGTGTTCCGCGTCTATAGCCCGGAGATGCGCGCCGCGCGCAAGTCGGGCGTCATCACCGGCCTGCCCGATGCGTACGGTCGAGGCCGCATTATCGGCGACTACCGCCGCGTGGCGCTCTATGGCGTGTCTCACCTGATCGCGCACAAGAAGGACGACCTGGCCGCTCTGCGCGCGCGAGACATGGACGCGCCCACCATGCAGCTCATCGAGGAGGTCTATCGCCAGATCGACTTTCTGAAAAAGCTAACCGAGATGGCCGCTGCGTATGGGCACGACGTATCGCGACCCGCGCACAACGCGCACGAGGCCACGCAGTGGGTCTACTTCGCCTACCTCGCCGCCATCAAGGAGCAGAACGGCGCGGCGATGTCGCTGGGGCGCGTGTCCAGCTTTCTGGATATTTACTTCGTGCGCGACTTGGCCGAGGGCACGCTGACCGAATCCGGCGCGCAGGAGATCATCGACCACTTTGTGCTGAAGCTGCGCATGGCGCGCCAGCTGCGCACGCCCGACTACAACGAGCTGTTCGCTGGCGACCCGACCTGGGTGACCGAGGCAATCGGCGGCATGGCCGAGGATGGCCGCACGCTGGTGACGCGCACGTCCTTCCGCTTCCTGCATACGCTGACCACGCTGGGGCCCGCGCCCGAGCCCAACCTGACCGTGCTGTGGGCGCAGGCGCTGCCAGAGGCATTCAAGGCGTATTGCGCGCGCATGTCCATCGAAACCGACGCGATCCAGTATGAGAATGACGACCTGATGCGCCCGCGCTTTGGCGACGACTATGCGATCGCCTGCTGCGTGTCGGCGGCGAAGATCGGCAAGCAGATGCAGTTCTTTGGCGCACGCTGCAACATCGCCAAGCTGCTGCTATTGGCGCTCAACAACGGCCGCGACGAGATCACCGGCGAGCAGATCGCCCCGGCGATGCCCGAGCTTGTGCCGCTGGGCGACGGCCCGCTGGCGTACGACGATGTGCTCGCCAGATACCGCGCGTACCTGGCCTGGCTGGCGCGGCTGTATGTCAACACCATGAATGTCATCCACGCCATGCACGACAAGTACGCTTACGAGAAGATC
>JAVBUY010000093.1:0-3467 GCA_031554855.1 Eubacteriales bacterium | reverse complement strand
GGCCACGATTACGTGGATGAGGGTGCTGTGATACAGGATCCAACTTGCGATGACACGGGTCTTGTTCAGCTGCTGTGCAGTCGCAACCCCGCGCATATCAGCCCGACGCCTGGGACGATAGCCAAACTCGGCCACGATTACAGCATCCCCGGTGCTGTGACAGCGGCACCTACCTGCGTTGCCACAGGTGCGCAAACGATGATCTGTAGCCATGACGCCGGGCATACAGAGGGGAAAGTGCTCCCCCTTGCGACACACACCTTCGCTGCGACGGTGTATCCGCCTCTGCCGGGTGCGCAAGGATTTACGGAGCATGTCTGTAGCTTTAGCGTCCCGGCGCATACCTATCGCGACAACTATACCAACTACGTAGCCCCCGGCCCTGCGCCTGAGCCCGAGCCTGAACCGATCACCGGTGTGTTAGGCGCGGTGGACGATGACCTGCTGATGGAAAACGCGCTGGTATTCAACAAGGCGTGGGAGATCATGGAATCGACGCCAGAGCTGGAGATCCTGGGCGGCCGCAAGTACTTCCGCGTGACGGCGTATGCCGATGCGGATGGCAACTACAGCCTGCGCTACCTGGTGCTGAACCCTGTGGCGCTCCAGGCGCTGACCGACGCCAACGTGAACGAGGTGCAGTTCGACCTAAGCGGGGCGAGCGTGCGCTTCCGGCCGGATATCTTCGATAGAAAGGGTATTCAGTCCACAATGGCCGAGGCAGGCCTGACCAACGAAACCGTCGAGTTCGCGTTCATGATTGATCTGGTGTACGAGGATGGAAAGGCATCCTACCAGTATGCGCTGTTCATCAAAATCGGCACCAAGTTGGTGGATGTCACTGAGTACGCGACCGGCTTGTCTATCATCAAAAAGTAAGCGTAAAAAGCCGCGAAAAAGCGGATCGGAAGCAATTCCGATCCGCTTTTCTGTGCTGTAGCGGTTACTCGTTTTCGTGCGCTAGCGCCCAGAGATACAGCGAGGCGACTGTGCCGTAGGGGCTGTAGGCCGACCGGTAGGCATCGAACTGCGCCTTTGACAGCGTCGATAGCCCATATAGCCGCATCATGCCGTTTCGGATCGCCAGGTCGCCGAAGCTGACTACATCCGGTCGCTGAAAACAGAAGATCAGCTGCATCTCGGCTGTCCATACGCCGATGCCAGGCAGCGCGATGAGTTGGCGCGTCAGTTCTTCGTCCGACAGCGTGTGCAGATTTGGAAAGTCGATCACGCCATCTGCACCGGCCTGCGCGATGCCTCGCAGGTATTCCGCCTTGCGGCCGGATAATCCGCATCCGCGAAGCTGCTCTATCGGCAGCGCGAGCAGCGCATCGGGCGTGCAACTCGGCAGCAGCGCGCGCAGGCGTCCGAACACGGTTTCAGCGGCGCGCGCGGAAATCTGTTGTGCGACCACACTGCGGAGCAGCGCCTCAAACGGATCGGGGAACACCTCGCGCTCGATGCGCCCGATGCGCGAAATTGCCGCGCCCAGAATTGGGTCGCGGGTAGACAAATAGGCGATCTGTGCAGTAGAATAAGAAAAGTGCGGCATCGCTTCGCTCACTTTCAGTTGTTGCATGCAGTATAGCACATGCGAGCAAATCTTGACAAATCAATTATTGAAATTCAATTTCAATTTTGATACAATGAAGATACTTTGGTGTGGAGGGGTAGATCGTGTACGATGTATTGGTGATCGGCTGTGGTGTGGTAGGTGCGAGCATCGCCTATTCGCTATCCAAACAGGAGACCAAGGTGCTTGTTGTAGACGCGGAAAATGACGTGTGTAACCAGACCAGCAAGGCCAACAGCGCCATCGTACACGCCGGATATGATCCGGAGCCCGGCACGCTGATGGCGAAATACAACTTGGCGGGCAACCAAATGATGCGGGAGCTCTGCAAGCGGCTGGATGTGCCGTATGCGGGCTGTGGGTCGTTCGTGGTTGCCTTTTCTGAAGAGGAGAAGCCGCACCTAGAGGCGCTGCTGGCGCGCGGCCAGCAAAACGGCGTGCAGGGCATGCGCCTGATCTCCGGCGACGAGGCGCGAAAGCTCGAGCCCAACCTCGCCAACGAAGTGCTCTATGCGCTGGATATCCCGACCGGCGGCATCGTCGATCCGTGGGAGCTGACGCTGGCACTGGCCGAGACCGCCGTGCAAAACGGCGTGGAACTGAAACTCAATACGCAAGTGATGGCCATCGAGCAAAAGGGCGACGGCTACACCGTGCGCACCAACCAGGGCGACTTTGACGCGCGCTTTGTGGTTAACGCGGCGGGCGTGTTCGCCGGAGACATCCACGAGATGGTCGCGCCCAAGAGCTTTGGCATCATCCCGACCAAGGGGGAGTACCTGCTGCTCGACAATAACCAGGGTGCGCTGGTCAGCCGCACGATCTTCCAATGCCCGACCAAGGCGGGCAAGGGCGTACTGGTGTCGCCGACGACGCATGGCAACCTGATCACCGGCCCCACCTCCGAGCCGGTGGACGACCCCACAGATGTGGGCACCACGCAGGCGGGCATGGACAAAGTCCGCCAGTTCGCGGCCAAGTCGGTGCCCGGCGTGGACTTCCGCCAGACCATCCGCAACTTCGCCGGTCTGCGCGCCAACAATGCCGACAAGCACGACTTTGTGATCGAATTCGTGCAGGGGCATCCGCATTTCCTCGATGTGGCGTGCATCCAGTCGCCCGGACTGACCAGCGCACCGGCCATCGGTGACGCGGTGGCGCGGATGCTGGGCGAGGCGGGGCTGAATGCGAAACCGAAAAAAACCTTTGTGGATGAGCGCAAGCATGTGCGCTTCAAGCACCTGTCTGCCGAGCAGAAGAACGCGCTGATTGCCCAGGATCCGCGCTATGGCCGCGTCATTTGCCGCTGCCAGACCATCACCGAGGGCGAGATCATCGATGCAATTCACCGGCCGATCGTGCCGCGCAGTCTGGACGCCATCAAGCGCCGCGTGACTGCGGGCATGGGGCGCTGCCAGGGCGGTTTCTGCGGCCCGCGCGTACTGGAGATCCTGGCGCGCGAGCTGGGCGAAAATCCACTGGATATTCCGCAGGACAAGACCGGTTCGGATCAGCTGATCGGCGTGACCAAGGGAGGTGCCCGCGCATGAGCAAGCAATATGACGTAATCGTGGTAGGCGGTGGGCCTGCCGGCATGGCGGCGGCGCTGGCGGCACATCAGCAGGGCGCTGGCAAGGTGCTGATTGTCGAGCGCGACAAGGAGCTGGGCGGCATCCTGAATCAGTGCATCCACAACGGATTCGGCCTGCACTACTTCAAGGAAGAGCTGACCGGTCCGGAGTACGCCCAGCGCTTCATTGAGATGCTGCGGGAGACCTCGGTCGAAGTGCTGCTGGACAGCATGGTGCTCGAGGTGACGCAGGATAAGCAGGTGCACATCATCAATCCGTCGCACGGCTACCAAGTGCTCAATGCCAAGGCGGTGGTGCTGACT
>JAVBUY010000100.1:0-8314 GCA_031554855.1 Eubacteriales bacterium | reverse complement strand
AGGGGTCGTGACCCCTTCATGCATCCCCAAAAAGACAACCTTGTTTATTGATAATAAAAGACCGCGGCGGATGCTGCGGTCCAGGTTGCTTTTCGCTTAGCGGGTGGACAGTTCCTTGATCTTGGCTGCCTTGCCCGACAGGTCGCGCAGATAGTACAGCTTCGCGCGACGAACCTTACCCTTGCGGATCACTTCGATGCGATCGACACGGGGGGAATGCAGCGGGAAGGTGCGCTCCACACCGATGCCATAGGACATGCGGCGAACGGTAAACGTCTCGCGGATGCTGCCGTTGCGCTTGGCCATCACGGTGCCTTCAAATGCCTGCAAACGCTCGCGGCTGCCCTCGACCACCTTCACAAACACGCGAACGGTATCGCCGATAGAAAACTTCGGCAGGTCGCTGCGCAGTTGCTCACGCTCCAGGTTGCGGATGATTTCGCTCATGGTCACGATCTCCTTTCCTCATAGACGTTCGTGCCATGCTTGGCGCGCATGCAGAGGACCGCCCGTGTAGTGCAAGGGGCATTATAGCACACCCCAAACAGTAAATACAAGCTATTTCTACTCTTTTTGCGATTTGCCCGCGTTGCGCAGCAATTGCTGAAGATCGATGATGTACATCACCAGCGCCAGCAGCGCCATCGGCACCGCCAGATACAGCAGCACATACGCGACTTTTGTCATGTGCAGCAAAAAGCTGATCACCGTAGCGGCAAAGAGCACGGTGGCGACCTTGCCCGGCCACATCGCCTGCACCACCACATCGCGGCGCAGCGCATAGAGGCTGCCGAAGATCATCAGCCCCTCTTTGGCCACCATCACGCCGATCACCCACCACGGTACCTGCCCGCGCAGGCCAAAGCAGCACAGCACGGTGAGCAGTGTCAGCTTGTCGGCCAGCGGATCGACCAGCTTGCCAAAGCTGGTGATCTGCCCCAAGCGGCGCGCGATGAATCCATCGAGCAGGTCGGACACCTGCGCGATCACGTAGATGGTCAGCGCCTTGGTCACATTCCCGCCGAGGTATGCCCATGCAAAGAACGGCAACAATAACAGCCGCAATATGGTCAACATATTGGGGATGTTGAGATTCTTTTCTTTCCAAATTTTGTCCACTCGACCGTCCATCTCCTGTCAAAAACCCGATCAATATTGAAGTATACCAGAAAAAGCGCGCCGCGTCGCTATTTTCTTTTGTGTCGCGCGCTTTTTCTGATTTTTTTCTCGCGATGACGCGCCCATTCTTGACTTTTTCGCAGCGATGTGCTCTACTTATTGTAATCTTTCTTCCCATTTTTTGCTGCGAAAGGGAGGCTTTTTTTGTGCTAAACCTGAGCACTGAGGCGCAATATCTGCTGCGGCTGCTGGTTTCCCTAATATGCGGCGCGCTGATCGGCCTAGAGCGCGAGCGTGGCCATCGCCCCGCCGGACTGCGCACGCACTCGCTGGTATGCGTCGGCGCGTGCCTGGTGATGATCACTTCGTTCTGGGTCATGGAGCGCTATGGTCTGGAGGGCGACCCGCTGCGCATGAGCGCGCAGGTTATCAGCGGCATCGGTTTTCTCGGCGCGGGCACGATCATCAAGGCCGGCCGCGATGTGCGCGGGCTGACCACCGCCGCGTGCCTGTGGATCGTCGCGTGTATCGGCCTAGGCGTGGGCGCGGGCTACTATGTCGGCGGCGTCGCCACCACGCTGATGGTGCTGGCCACCCTGTATATCTTCAAGCTTGTCGAGGCGCGCATCGAGTACAGCACGCTGGAAGTGCACGTGCGCGCCGACAACCAACCCACTGCGGTGGGCAGCATCACCGACAGCATCTCCAGCTGGGGCGCGTCCATTCTTCAGCTTTCCGCCAACCAAGCGGGCGACCAGGTGCATCTCACGCTGACCGTGCACCTGCCCACTTCGCTCAAGCGCGCCGCCTTTATCGGCATGCTGATGGCGCTGCCCGATATCAAAAGCGTATCGGATCAGCCGATGTAAACCGACTGCGGACAAAATGCGCCTCGCGATTGCGGGGCGCGTTTTTTTATAACCATTTTTTCTTTTTCAGGAACCAAATAATCCCCAGCGTAATCACTGCCATGGTCCCCAGCGCCACCGGATACCCCAACTCCCACCGCAGCTCGGGCATGTGCGTGAAGTTCATGCCGTAGATGCCGGTGATGACGGTCAGCGGGCCGACGATCACCGACACAATGGTCAGCTTGTTGATCACGTCGTTGGTCTGCATAGCCACCTTGCTGTTGTAGGCATTGAGCACCTGCGTGGTGTATTCCTGCAGGTTGGCGACAAAGTCTTGCAGTTTGTTCAGGCGCATGTCGATGTTTTGAAAAAAGCGCAGGTTCTTCTCGCGGATGTAGCCGTTCTCGTTGATGAGGATCTGATCGCCGATGTACAGCATCGGCCGGATGTGCCGCCGGACGCGGTACATGTCCTCTTTAATGGAAGCCAGCTCGCTGAGCGACCGGCTGTCCACCCGGCTGTTGACGCGCTTTTCCAAACGATTCAGCTCATCCTCCATCACCTCAAACGTCTCGGAAAAATCGCCAATGACGCGGTCAAACACCAGGTAGTACAGGCGGTTGAGCAGGTCGTCGTCATAGGTCGCTTCGCGCGCGCGTCGGCAGATAAAGTCCACCGATTCCTGCAAATCCGCGCAGCGAATGGTCTCCGGCGCGACCAGCACCAGATACTTTTCCGACACGTAGACATTCAGCTCGGCCTGTTCCATGCCTTTTTTGCCCTTCCAGAAGTAGACAAAGCTGATGAAATCATAACTTGAAAAGTTGTTAAATCGCACATTTTCGTCGAAATTCAGACATTCGACCAGCGTGCCGTCATCGAAGTGAAACTGATGCTGCATGGCCACCAGCTCGGCGGGCGTGCACAGCACAAAGATGGCGCTGTCGCCATCCCACTTGCCGTTGGCGTCCACGCGCTTGGTCTTTAGGTCGATCATCTGCATGCGAGCGTCCTCCTTACGGCGCGTCGTGATGCGTCAGCGTAGCCAGCCATTCGCGATTGTGCCACAACGCACAGCCACCCTCGCCCTCTTTGAGCGCGCGGTGGTTTTCCCGCACCTGGGCCAGCAGCTTGCTGCCCAGCGCCTCTTTGAGCGGCATATGCGCCAGGTTGCGGTCAGCAAATGGCGCGAATGGACAGGGCTCCACCTGACCGGTGGCGCTGATGTGCACAAAGCCGCGCCCAGCGGCCAGACACCCGCCGTATTGATCCTCGTCGCCAGGGAAAGGAATGCACACCGCCGGATGCGTTTTCATCGCCGCCAGCGAAAATGCCTGCAAGCGGCGCTTATCGGCATGCGACAGCACCATCGGCTCGCTGCCCTCCGCCACCGGCACGTACTCGACAAACACGAAGAGCGCGCAGCCCTTCTCCTGGTAGCTGCGCAGGTACGCGTCGGTCAGGATGGTGTCGATGTTTTGCGCCGTCACCGTGATCGACACGCCGAAAGGGATACCCGCCTTTTGCAGCGCCGCCATGCCGGCCATCGCCTGCGCATGCACGCCATCGCCCCGCCGCGCGTCAGTCTGCGTCTGGTCGCCCTCGATGCTGATCGCCGGAATGACGTGCCGGTGCGCGTCAAACCAGCGCACGGTGTCATCGCCCATGAGCGTGCCGTTGGTGAACAGGATGCCCAACAGTTCCGGGTGCGCGCCCAGCGCATCCAGCCAGTCGGGCGCAAGCAACGGCTCGCCACCGGCCAGCATCACCACGCTAACGCCCAACTGAGACGCCTCGTCCAGCAACTCCGCCACGCGCTGCTTGGGCAGCTCGGCGGCGGTGCTGTGCTGGCGCGCGCAGCTATAGCAGCCCGCGCAGGTCAGGTTGCACTGCTCGGTGGTGCTGCAAATCATCAGCGGCGGCACCTCGACGCCCTCGTCAAACAGCTTGGCACGCGTCTGCTCGGCACGCGGAAAAGCCGACGCGACGCGGGTCAGCGCGCGCAGGGAGGCGGGGTACTGTGTAAAGATTTTGATCGCCTGGCCAACGGTCAACTGGATGTTGCCGCTAAAAGCCCCACGGTAACGCGGCTGTGCCATGCGCGCACCTTCTTTGTTTATACTTTCGATAGCTTTGCCCGCAGCGCAGGCACGTCCTCAGTGTCCAGATACTCGTCGTAGGTCTCGCGACGGTCGATGATGCCGCCGGGCAGGATCTCGATGATGCGGTTGGCGACGGTCTGCATGCACTGATGGTCGTGCGTGGCAAACAGCATGGAGCCCGGATAGGCGGTCATGCCATCGTTCAGCGCGGTGATGGCCTCCAGGTCGAGGTGGTTAGTCGGCTCGTCCATCACCAGCACATTCGCGCCGGACAGCATCATCTTGGCCAGCATGCAGCGCACGCGCTCGCCGCCGGACAGCACCTTCACCGGCTTTAGCGCCTCGTCGCCGGAGAACAGCATGCGCCCCAGCCAACCGCGGATGTCGGCCTCGTACTGCTCCTCGGAGAACTGCCGCAGCCAATCGATCAGATTGTAGCTCACGCCGTCGAAGAACTTGCCGTTGTCCTTGGGGAAGTACGATTGGCTGGTGGTCACGCCCCACTTGAAGGTGCCCGCGTCGGGCGCCATCTCACCCATCAGGATCTGGAACAGCGTGGTCTTGGCCAGCTCGTCTGTGCCGACGAAAGCCACCTTGTCGCCCGGCATGAGCAGGAACGACACATTGTCCAGCACCTTGCGGTCGCCGATGGTCTTGGTCAGGCCATCGACGCGCAGCAGATCGTTGCCGATCTCGCGGTCGGGCTTAAAGGACACAAACGGATACCGGCGCGAGGACGGATTATAGTTTTCCATCGTCAGGTTGTCCAACAGCTTCTTGCGGCTGGTGGCCTGCTTGCTCTTGCTGGCGTTGGCCGAGAACCGCGCGATGAATTCTTGCAACTCCTTGATCTTCTGCTCGGTCTTTTTATTCTGATCCTTGAGTTGGCGCGCGGCCAGCTGCGTGTATTCATACCAGAAGTCGTAGTTGCCCACGTACATCTGGATCTTGCCGTAGTCGATGTCGGCGGTGTGCGTGCACACTTTGTTGAGGAAGTGGCGGTCATGCGAGACCACGATGACGGTATTCGGGAAGTCTAGCAAGAAGTTCTCCAGCCAGCGGATCGACTGGATATCCAAGTGGTTGGTCGGCTCGTCCATCAGCAGGATGTCCGGGTTGCCGAACAGCGCCTGCGCCAGCAGCACCTTGACCTTCAGGCCGCCGTCCAGCGTCGCCATCTTCTCGTGCGTCAGCGCCAGATCGATGCCCAGCCCGGACAGCATGCGCTCGGCTTCGGCTTCCGCCTCCCAGCCGTTTAGGTCGGCGAACTCGCCCTCCAGCTCGGCGCTGCGGATGCCGTCCTCGTCGGAGAAGTCCGGCTTGGCATACAGCGCCTCCTTTTCCAGCATGATCTCGTACAGCCGCTTGTGGCCCATGATCACGCAGGTCAGCACCTCGTAGTCGTCGAATTGGAAGTGATCCTGTTTGAGCACCGCCATGCGCTCGCCGGGCGTGATGCTCACTTCGCCCTGGCTGGGCTCCAACTCGCCGGCCAGAATCTTTAGAAACGTGGACTTGCCGGTGCCGTTCGCGCCGATCAGGCCATAGCAGTTGCCGGGCGCGAACTTGACATTGACGTTCTTAAACAGCGGCTTGCCGCTGTAGCTGAGTGTAAGGTTCGAGGTGCTGATCATGGTGTTTTGTGTTCCTCCAAATAACTAGTTTGCATAACGAATTGCGCTGGACGCGGCTTCTATTATGACATAGAAAGCACCGCAGTCAAGCGTTTTGGGGAAATTCTCGGGCTGTCGGTCGTTTTAGCGGCGACAATTCGGATCCTATAGGTTCCATTTTTCCGATCTTTTTGCTATTTCTTTTCGCTGACGCGCTTTCTCTCGCTCCAGAAAGTCCGCATCCAACAGGATCGTTACGCACTCTGCGCACATGCCAAGCTCATTCATCCGCGTCTCATCCAACATGCACACATATCCTTGATTATAAATGCAAAACGCCACTTCGCACTTCATTTCATATTCCTTCCCAAACAATTTTTATTCGCCATTTATCCACCATAATACCACCATTTTGTCATCTCTTTAATCTTTCATGCAGAATAGCAGTATATGACATCAAAGAGGTGGCACAATGGTGGATAACATTCTGCGCTATACCTTGCGCGTAAATCGCGAGCTGTTTGGAAAGTTTCGCTACATCGCCGAGTCAGAAGGGCGTTCCGCAAACAAGGAAATCGAACAGTACATCAAGCGGTGTGTTCGCGGTTACGAGGAAAAGCACGGAAAAATCGTTCTGCGCGATCAGCAGGATGAATAGCAAACCAAAAAAGGATGCACGATTGCGCATCCTCTTTTTGAGTCTTTTGCTGGCATCCAAAGAGAACACCATCCCCAGCTCAACTCATCACCCATTCCCACCCGCGACGCTCACCAGCTCCTGCCCCGGCCAGGGCTCGCCGGGTTCGACCGCAGGACCGCCGCTGTACTCAGGTGCCAGGATGCCTACGTCCAAGCCATTCGGCGGCATATCCAGCGACTCCAGCGCGGACAAATCCAGCGGTTTCGCCGCGCCGAGCTGTAGCTGCTTGAGCTGCGTCATGCCCGCCAGGCCGGACACGTCCTCCAGCCCTGCGCTGCGCAGCAATAGCGCAGTCAACTGCTGCAGCTCACCATACGCGTCGGCGTTCTTGATGGCGTCGCAGCGGACACTTAACTCGCGCAGCTTCTTCGCCCCTTTCAGCGGCGAAACACCGGGCTGCTGATCGAGCGTCAAGGTGACACTCTCTAGTGCCTTCATGGCGGCCAGCGGCGCCAGATCCGGCGTATTGGCCAGATCCAGCATCAAATAATTGACCTTGCCCAATCCGGCCAACGGCGCGAGGTCGGCCGCGCCGCCATAGATCGTCAGCATGTACAGGTTTTTCATGCCTGCCAGCGGCGACAGGTCGGCGTCCACGCCCCACAGCCACAGATCCTTCATCTGCTTGAGTGCGGCCAGCGCGGAGATATCCTTGCGCACTGGATACCCGCGCTCCCAATGATCGCCAGGCTCGGTGCGCAGCACCAGCGACGTTACTTTCTTCCAATTCACAACGGGCGACAGGTCGGTGGCGGGATCGCAGACCAAGCCGACCATGCGCAGGTCGGTCAGCCCGGCCAGCGGCGACAGATCGTTGGTGACCACGCCCAGCACCTGCAAGAATCTCTTGTCTTTCAGCGGACTGACGTCGGCAATGACCTCGCCCTGTGCGCTGAGCGCCCAGAACCTTTGCAAGCCGGTCATCCCTGCCACTGGCGCGATGTCGGTGATGCGCGGATTCTGGCTGATGTCGAGGCGCTTGAGCTTCTTGAGGCTTGCCAGCGGCGCGAGATCCGCGATATCGTTGTTGCTCAAATCCAGCCGCTCCAGCTTGGTCAGACCGGATAGCGCGGAGATGTCGGTGATCTGATTCCACCCCAGGCTGAGCTCTTTCACGTTCTTTAGGCCGCTCAACGCGCTGATGTCGGTGATGCCCAGGCTCATCAGCTCCACCTTCTCGGCGCTGACCGCGATGCGCTGCCCGGCGATCTCGATGCTGTCGCTGTCTCCCGCTGCCCACGCAGGCACTGAGACGAGCGCCAACCCGAGTGCCAGCGCGACCGCCAGCACATGCTTGTTCCTCCACATACAGGGTTCCCCCTTTCTTTTCCTGTGCATAGAACGTCCCATGCGCGCGCGTTGTTCCCTCATTGGCAATTCTTGCAAAAACAGCGGCGCGGCGGTATATTATAAGATATATATGCAAACTGTATCCCGCATCAACGAGCAAAGGCGATGAATGGCGAACCGGGTTCTGTGGTCTGTCGATAACCTGAATCTGAATATCGGCAAACAAACTATTTTCCGCGACGCCGCTTTTGCCATCGGCGAAGGCGAACGCGTCGCGCTGGTCGGGCGCAACGGCTGCGGCAAAACCACGCTGCTGGCGGTCATGAGCGGCAAAGTCGTGCCCAACGGCGCGGGCATCGCCGTGGCGCGGGATTTGCGCATGGCAACTCTGGAGCAGGACTTCACGCTGCCGGGCGAATTGACCGTGGCCGAAGCCGTGCGCGGCGGCGCGACCTATTTTACCGCGCTGCTCGCCGAATACGAGCGCGGCGCCGGCGGGACGCGACACGAAGAGCTCGAACACCTCATCACCCGGCACGACGCCTGGAATATCGAAACCAAAATCGCTTCCGTCATGGAAAAGCTGCGCGTCAATTTTCCCGACAAACTGCTCAGTGAGCTTTCCGGCGGCGAAAAACG
>JAVBUY010000108.1:0-4631 GCA_031554855.1 Eubacteriales bacterium | reverse complement strand
TCCTCCACCAGCATCACTTTTTGCATAGCGTCCTCCCGGTCATTCGTTCACATGCTTGCCGGTAATCGAGAACACCACCCACTCGGCAATGTTGGTGGCGTGATCGCCGATGCGCTCAAAGTATTTGGCGATCATCATCAGGTCGATGGCCCGCTCGCCGCTGTCCACATCCTGATGAATCAGGTCGATGAGTTCCTTGCGAATGGTCATGAACAGGTCGTCCACCACGTCGTCGTAGGTGATGACCTGGCGGGCCAGCGCTAAGTCCTTCTTGACGAAGGCGTCGATGCTCTCGGTCAGCATCTTGATGGTCGCAGTAGCCATCTGTGAGAAATGCTCCAGCTTGCTGATATCGGTATGCCCCGACAGGTAGAGGGTCTGCTCGGAAATGTCCGCCGCGTGGTCGCCCACGCGCTCCATGTCGGTGATCATTTTCAGCGCGGAGGAGATCAGGCGCAGATCGCGCGCCACCGGCTGCTGATGGAGCAGCAGCTTTAAGCAGCGCCCCTCGATTTCCTTCTCCTTGGCATCCACCGCCTGGTCGTTTTGAATGATACGCCTGGCCAGCTCGGTGTCCTGCCGCATGAGCGCGTCGATCGCCTTGGTGATGGCGTCCTGCACCCGCGCCGCCATTTCCAGCAGGCTGGTATTAAGCTGCGTGAGCTGCTCGTCAAAATAGCTTCGCATTATCCGAACCTCCCGGTGATGTAATCCTCGGTACGCTTGTCTTTCGGCATGGAGAACATCGTGTCTGTTAAATCAAATTCCACCATTTCGCCGAGCAAAAAGAACGCGGTTTTGTCGCTGATGCGCGCGGCTTGCTGCATGTTATGGGTCACGATGATTATACCATATTTCTCCTTGAGCTTGAGCAGCAGTTCCTCGATTTTGCCGGTGGAGATCGGGTCGAGCGCGCTGGTCGGTTCGTCCATCAGCAGCACCTCCGGCTCCACCGCCAGCGCTCGGGCGATGCATAGGCGCTGCTGCTGTCCGCCGGAGAGCCCCAGCGCCGACTTCTTTAACCGATCCTTCACCTCATCCCAGATTGCCGCGTCTATCAGCGATTTTTCCACGATGTCGTCCAGTTTCACGCGCGAGGCGACGCCGTGCGTTCGGGGGCCAAACGCGATGTTGTCATAGATGCTCATAGGGAACGGATTGGGCTTCTGGAACACCATGCCCACGCGTTTTCGCAGCATCGTCACATCCATGCCGTGAAAGATGTCCTGACCAAAGAGCGCCACCTTGCCGGTGATCCGGCAGCCCTCCACCAGGTCGTTCATGCGGTTGAGGGTTTTGAGCAACGTGCTTTTGCCGCAGCCGGAGGGGCCGATCAGCGCGGTGATCTCGCGATGCTCCACCGCTAGGTTGATGCGCTTGAGCGCCTGAAAGCTCCCATAAAATAAATCCAGATTCTCAATGGTAAACGTTTGCATGCCTTACCCCCTGCTGATGCGCTTGGCGAGTGCCGCCGAAAGCGTGTTGATGAGAACCACCAGCGCCAACAGCACCACCGCCGTGGCGTATGCCTTGTCGGTATGCAGCCCCTCGCTGGATAGCGCGTACATATGAACAGACAGCGTGCGCGCCGACTGCATGGGGCTGACCGGGATCTGCGCCACCGTACCGGCGGTATAGATCAGCGCGGCGGTTTCGCCCACAATACGCCCGACCGACAGGATCACTCCCGCCAGAATCCCCGGCACAGCGGAGGGCAGCACCACGCGCAGCACGGTGCGCAGCTTGCCCGCGCCCAGGCCAAACGCGCCTTCCCGATACAGATCGGGCACGGCTTTGAGCGCCTCCTCGGTACTGCGGATGAGCAGCGGCAGGATCATGATGGCCAAGGTGAACGCGCCGGACAGCACCGAGAAGCCCCAGCCCAGAAAGCCGACGAAGAAAAGCATGCCGAACAGTCCGTACACGATGGAGGGGATGCCCGACAGCGTTTCGGTGGTGGTGCGCACCAGCGCCACCGCGCGATTGCCGCGCCCCGCGTATTCAACCAGATAGATCGCCGCGCCGATGCCCAGCGGGGCCGCGATGGCAAGCGACAGCAGCGTCATATACACCGTGGAGAGCAGCGCGGGCAGCAGCGACACATTCTCGCTGTTGTAGGAGGGCGAAAACAAATCCAGCGACAGATGCGGCACGCCACGCGCCAGAATATACCCCAGCATGAACACCAGCACGCCCAGCGTCAGCGCGGCCGCCAGATAGGTAGCGACCACCAGCGCCTTTTCTCCGAACCGATTGCTCCGCACTCAGATCACCCGCCTTTTCAGCAGCGAAAACGAGAGATTCACGATCAAAATGCACACGAACAGCACCACGCCGGTGGCGATCAGCGCCTCGCGGTGCAATTCCGCCGCATAGCCCATTTCCAGCACGATGTTTGCGGTGAGCGTGCGCACGCCCTTGAGCAGCGACACCGGCATGCGCGCCTGATTGCCCGCCACCATGATCACCGCCATCGTTTCGCCGATCGCCCGGCCAATGCCCAGCACGACGCTGGCGAAGATGCCGGATTTCGCGGCCGGCAGCACCACGAAAAACACGCTGCGTCCGTGGCTCGCGCCTAGCGCCAACGCGCCCTCATAGTAGGAATCCGGCACCGCTCGGATCGCGCTTTCCGAGAGGCCGATCACCGTCGGCAAGATCATGATGCCCAGCAGCACCGACGCTGCGAGAATGCTCGAACCTGTGCCGCCCCAAAGGGTGCGGATTAGTGGCACGATGACCGACAGACCAAAGAATCCGTATACGACCGAGGGAATTCCCGCCAATAAATCCACGCCCGGCTTTGCAAGTCTGTAGATGGGCTTGGGGCACATCTTTGCCAGAAATACAGCGGTCAGGATGCCGATGGGCACGCCGACCACCAGCGCGCCCGCCGTCACATACACGCTGCCCAGAATCATCGGCAGGATACCAAATGCCGCCGGGACGTTGGTCGGCGACCACTTGCGCCCGAGCAAAAAACTATCCGGCCCAATTTTACCCATCGCGGGGATGCCGTTGGCGAACAAAAAGATGCAGATCAGCAGCACCACCAAGATCGAGGTCAGCGCCGCCAGAAAAAACAGACCGTGCGCCAGGTTTTCCTTTGCTTTTTGCATGCTATCAACTCCCAAACCGGAACAAGCTAGGCCTGCTCCGGTCTGCGTTATGTGGGGGATTTGGTGCTTACTTTACTTGAGCCCAGGTGGCGCATTCGCGGGTGAAGATGGCACGCACCTGCTCGGCGGTGGCGTCGGCCAGGGTGTTCGCCGAGTGGACGATCACCGCGATGCCGTCCAGTGCGATTTGGGTCGTGGTGAGCGCAGCCTTCTCGCCGTCCTTGAGCTCACGGCTGGCCATGCCGATATCGCATGTGCCTTCCATCGCGCTGTTCATGCCGGTGGTCGAGTCGCTCATCTGGATCTCGATCTGCGCGTTGGGGTTGATCAGCAGGTAGGATTCCTTCAGCTTCTCCATGATCGGCGTCACCGAGGAGGAACCGGCCACCACGATCTTGCCGCTCGGTTTGGTGCCAGCGTACGCAGGCGCGGCATCGTTGATGGCGATATAGCCGCCGGACACAACCTGCTGGCCTTCCTTAGCAAGAATGAAGCCGATGAAGTCTTGTGCGACTTCGCTACCCTTGCCCTTGGTCACGATGTTGAACGGGCGCACCACCGGGTAGCTGCCGTTCTTCACATTCTCGGCGGTAGCCGCCACGCCGTCGATGGCCAGCGCACGCACGGTGTCGTTCAGCGATCCCAGCGACACATAGCCGATGGCGTAGGGATCGCCTGCCACGGTAGCCAGCATGACGTCGGTTTTGTTCACGATCACCGCTTCCTCGGTAGTCATGTCGGCCTTCGTGCCGTCTGTGTTCTTCACCTCGACCTTGAGCAGCTCGATGAACGCGCCGCGCGTGCCGGAACCCTCCTCGCGGGAGACTACGTTGATGGCCCTACTCGCGTCAAACGCGTTCGCGGCGAGGGAGGAGAGGGCACCGGAAATGAGCAGAACTGAAACCAGCAGGGACGCTACGATTTTCTTCATACACTCTTCCTTCTTTCTTTTTTCTACGGAATGAGTGTATCGCACGCGTGTAAAGACCCTGCACAGGTTTGTGTCAAGATTCGGTAAAGTTCTTTCAGGGCGGTGTGCGATGCGTTTGCCGATGCTTTGCGTTTGACTGAATATCCGTACGCCATCTATTGCCTTGACAAAAAAGACAGCAGGATCTATACTATTTGAAAATGATTTTCATTTTGAAGGACGAGGAGGAGCATCCGTTGGCCAGGGCGCACTACAAAACACAGCAGCGAGAGCTCCTGCTTTCGTGCCTGCAAGCGAATGCCGGGCGGCATATGACCGTCGAAGATATCTTGCGCGAACTCCAAAAGGACGACCAACCCATTGGGCAGACCACGATCTATCGAAACCTCGATAAGCTTGTAGAGGCGGGCGCGGTTCGCAAATACATCATGGCGGGAATAGCCGGAGCTTGCTATCAGTATGCGCCGGATGAGGGTGCCAGCGAGTACTTTCACTTGCAGTGCGAAGGGTGTGGCACGCTGGTGCATCTGCGCTGCGGCACGCTGGATAAGCTGCAACAGCACGTGCTTGCAGCGCACGCA
>JAVBUY010000046.1:0-5157 GCA_031554855.1 Eubacteriales bacterium | reverse complement strand
ATACGAAAAGCGGCTGATGGCGCTCAGCGAGTCGGTGACCGCCACTTTGGCATGATACGGGCACACGCGGATGCATTCGCCGCAGTCGATGCACTTTTCGTCGATGATGTGCGCCCGCCCGCCGCGCACACGAATGGCCTCGGTCGGGCAGCGCTTTAGGCAGGTCGTGCATGCCTTGCAGAGCTGCTTTTCCAATCGGACGGAGTGGTACAATCTTGCCATCGGGCAACCTCCCTGCCAGATGATGATGGGCTAGATATGGAAGCCCATGCGGATGGTCGTGCCCACGCCGGGTGTAGAGGAAATATCAAAACTATCGGCGTTGCGCCGCATGTTGGGCAAACCCATGCCCGCGCCAAACCCCAGGCTGCGCGCCTCCTCGCTGGCGGTCGAGTAGCCCTCGCGCATCGCCTGGTCAACATCCGCGATGCCCGGGCCCCGATCGCGCGAGGTGATGCACACCGCGTCGGGCGCGACCTCTAGTTGCAGCTCGCCACCCAGGCTGTGAATAATCAGGTTCAGCTCGCACTCATAGCTGGCCACCGCCACGCGCCGCAGCACGTTCGCATCAACGCCCAGCGCTTTGAGCTTGCGCTTGATGGTCGCGGAGGCCTCGCCCGCAGTGGTAAAATTACCGGTTTCGATGGGGAAAACATCGGTGATTTTTAGCTCTTGCATATCGATCACCGCTTGGTCTCGCAGCCCACCAGGCCGTTGGCGTACAGAATGCCGCACGCGACATACAGCGTATGGCGAGTGGCCAGGATAGAGATGCCGCGCTCGGTCGCCATCTCGATGAGATCGTCGGCAGGAATCTTGCCGCGCGAAAACACGATGCAGTTGATGTCCAGCATTTCTGCCGTGCGAATCACGTGCGGGTTGGTCAGCCCGGTCAATAAAACGCTCTTGTCCTTGACAAACGCCAGCACGTCGCTCATCAGGTCCGAGCCACAGGCCGAACGAATCTCCACATCCAGCCCGCCGTCCACCACGACCTGGGCCTCCAGCAGCCGCGCGATTTCCCCAACGGTCATTCCGTTTCCTCCACTCTTGCGCGCCCCTGTATCAGGTCTGCTGCGCGCTGATCTGCCGTATGTATCCGATCACATGCCAAATCAAATCAATTTGATTATACTTGATTTTTGCTGTCATGGCTATGGTTTCTTGCGCATTTTGCGCGCAAATTGCTTCCAGCCCGCGATCCGTCATGGTCAGCAGATCGTCCAGTCCGCGCACGATGGCGCTGGCATTGCCGCCCAGCCGTTCTTCCAGCACGCGCTGGCGATCCTGCGCCTCCAGCCGCAACGCCTGCGCCGCATGGATGATATCCGCGCCATCCATGCGCTGCTTGTCCAGCTCGGTGGACAGCCGCCCCATCTCGCGCATCGCCAGCAGCACCACGTCGAAGCCCTCGCGCAGCGCCTGCACCTGGCCTTGTGCGGCCGTCACCGACAGCTCCAGCTCGTCAGTGGTCACGTGGTAGATGTAGGTGTCCAGCCCCTGCACGTCCTTCAGCCGCGTCTTGATCACCTCGGCATCGTCGCGCGTATCGTACGCGGCGGCCAGCACGCGAAACTTGTCGTCCTCCAGCATGTATCCCGCCGCGCCGCGTCCGGTGTACTGCTTGGCCTGCGACGCCGCTGCGTCCGACGCACTGTACGCGCCCAGCTGGATCATATACCAGTCCTGCGCGGGCAGAATGATGCTGGCGGTGCCGCTGGTGCCCATGTCCGGCGTGGCAAAGCCCGGCTTGGGCTCCTCCGCGCTGTCCGGCGTCGCCACCGCCTGGATGGTCGGCGCGACCGGCGTGGCGGTGACCAAGGGGCGAGGCGTAGCTGCCGGCGTGCGCGCACCGCCCAGCGGCAGGGTTGTGGCCAGCACAAACAGCGCCAGCGCGAATACCGCCACAGCCAGCGCGCGCGCAAATCCGCGCCTGGCCGGATACCGCTTGGTAGAAAGTCCTGAGTGCTTCATACGCATCCTCCCCGCTTCGTTGGTCAAGCCTATGCGCGAGGAAAAACGAATATGTATTGCGGACACATTCGCGGCATGGTACGATGAGAAAAATGCACCGGAGGTACACATGCGCGAACACCTGGACACCCTGCCGGTTTGGGACGCATACATGGCTGGCGGCGAATGCCCGCTGTGCACACTGCGTGCACGCACCGAGCAGCGCTATGTGGAAAGTGCGCTGGGCGGCGCAGTGATGGAGCCCGCCGCGCGCATTGAGAGCAACCAAAAGGGATACTGCGCCCGGCACTTCGCGCAGATGATGGACGAGCGGCACCAGAATCGGCTGGGGGTGTCGCTGCTCACCCACACGCACCTGAAGGACGTGACCGCAGACGTGCGGCGCGCGCTGGTCGATGCGCAGGCGGGCGGCGGACTGTTTGCACGTGGGGACAACCTAGCGGCGGCCACAAAGCGCATCGAAGCGCGCCTGAGCACCTGCGCCATCTGCGACAAGCTGGCCGACGCCATGCGCCTCTATGCGCACACGCTGGTGCATCTGTGGGCGACCGACGAGGCATTCCGGGAAACCTTCGCCGCATCGCAGGGGCTGTGCCTGCCCGACCTGGCGCTGGTGCTGCGCGCCGCCGACCGGCATCTCTCCGGCAAGCAGCGCGGCGCGTTCCTGGCGGCGCTGGCCGAGCATATGGACCAGAACCTGACGCGCATCGAGCAAGAGCTGGAATGGGCGACGCTGAAATACGACTACCGCAACCAGGACAAGCCCTGGGGCAACAGCAAGGACGCGCTGGAGCGAGCGGTTGTGAAGCTGCGCGGGCAAGGCTAATATACAAAAAAACTCAGGCTGTCCAGAAAGCCCCTATTGCAAGGAGGCCGCAAGCGAGGCGCGAAGCCGTATCGTGTCATACGGCAACAAGCCGAGCGCTGCGCCGACATAGCAGGAGGGGCTTTATCGACAGCCTAAAAGCTCAGGCCATGCGCCTGAGCTTTTCTTCTTAGATCGGCAGCCACTCGCTGGCTGGCATCCGATGCCCGTCCATCCAGTGCGAATAGCACTCGTGCACGTCGCAGTAGACTTCGCCGTTGCCGTCCTGCGGGTCGAACAGAAAATCATCCTCGTAGATCGCCTCCCCGCACGCCGCGCACCGCGCCACCGGCTCATCCCTGTTCTCCCGGCAAAATCCGCAGCCGTCGCAGGTGCGCTCCTGATCCATTACGCAGACAAACGCCATGCATTTCCCCTCCTTTGTGTCCTTGGCTCACCCCGATTGTAGCGCGAGCCGTGTGAGACAAACAAGGACACATGGATGGGAGCCATCATCGGAGCAACGCCGCGCTGCGCAACGCCACACGCCGCACGTTCTCGAATATGTCCGACGATTTCAGCGCGATAATGTGCGCCGGTGTGAACCAGCGCGCCTCGCTGGCCTCGGCCGGATTCACGCGCAGCGCCTGGTCACCGTCCACCGTGCAGCGGTAGACCAGGTCGATATGCGCCAGGTCAGGCGACGCGCGCTCCTCGAGCACGCAAAAAGGCGTAGCCAGCACGCGCGCGCGGCCATCGCCCAGCGAGGTTTCCTCGCCGTTGGGCAGGATGCGCACGGCAAGGCCGGTTTCCTCGGCCACCTCGCGCAATACGGCGTCCTCAGGCAGCTCGCCGGGCTCGATGTGCCCGCCCGGACACAGCCAGCAGCCGTATTTCTTGTGCTTGAGCAGCAGCACGCGCCCGGTCCCATCGTGCACCACCGCCGCCACCGTCCATACGCGCGTCATGGCTGGATCAGCCTGCCCGCCACCGCCAGAAAGTCCTCCACGGCCTGCGTCTCGGTGTCCCAGGAGGTAACCAGGCGAATGATGCCCCGAGGCTCGTCCACGGTATAGAAGAAGCACGCCTCGCGCAGGGGCTCGATCGCTGCCTTGGGGATCTGCACGAATAGCGCGTTGATTTCCACTCGCTCCACAATGCTTACGCCGGGCAATTTTTGCATGCCCTCTGCCAGCCGCTTGACCTGCGCGTTGGCGTGCGCGGCGTTGGTCCGCCAAAGATCATCCTCCAGCAGCGCCAGGTACTGCGCGGCGATGTAGCGCATCTTCGAGGCCAGCTGCCCGCAATTCTTGCGCGTAAAAATGAACGGCTCGGCCAGGGTATCGTCGAAGAACACCACCGCCTCGCCGAACATCAGGCCATTCTTTGTGCCGCCGAAGCTCAGCACATCCACGCCAACCTTCCACGTCATGTCGGCCATCGTGCAACCCAACGCCACCACCGCATTGGCAATGCGCGCGCCGTCCATGTGCACCTTCATGCCGTGCGCGTGCGCGTACGCACACAGCGCTTTGAGCTCCGCCAGCGTGTAGAGCGTGCCCATCTCGGTGGCCTGCGTCAGCGACAGCACAGCGGGTTGCACATGGTGCATCGAGCCATGATAGGCCATGTACGCGTCCAGTTGCTCCGGACGCAGCTTGCCGCCCTGCGCGGGCACCGGCAGCAGCTTGCAGCCGGTCAGGTGCTCCGGTGCGCCGCACTCGTCGAAGTAGATGTGCGCGCTGTCGGTACACACAATCGCCTGATGCGGGCGCACCAGCGTAGCCAGCCCGGTGTCATTCGCGCCGGTGCCGTTGTAGACAAAGAAGGTGCGCACCTTGCGCTCGAACAGCGCGTCAAACGCCTGCTCGGCGGCGCGGGTATACGGATCGTCGCCATAGGAAGTCACGTGCCCCCGGTTCGCTTTCTCCAGCGCCCGCATCACCAAGGGGTGCACGGTGGCGGCGTTATCGCTGGCAAACAGCTGCGGCGTCGGGTCGGAAAATACCGGATGCATCACATCGCCTGCTTTCTCATGTGTTCGTGGGCTTGTCCATTTGTTGTATGATAGCACAGCCATCCGAACCGCGCAATGGCGGTTTATGACCGCAGCAGGTCGCGCAGATGTGCGCCCGGGCGATCCATCAGCGCGCCTAAAAGCGCGAACTCATCGAGCACGCCGATCGGGTGCATTGCCTCGTCGAGCACGCGGATCTCGTGATAGTGGCGCGCGTCCAGCCGCGCCGCCAGTCGCTCGATCGGCATGTCGCCCCGCGCCACCCAGTGCCGCGCAGGCAGCGTGCCGCGCCGCTCCAGCAGCTCGCGCGACGACAGCGCACGATGCAGCTGCGTATAGACCGGCGCGTTGCGCTCCTTCA
>JAVBUY010000018.1:0-4117 GCA_031554855.1 Eubacteriales bacterium | reverse complement strand
TGACCTCGCTGAACGCCGCCAGCAGCTTCTCCTCCGCGCCGGACAGCGTGTGCGGCTTGTAGCGCAGCACGGCTTTCAGATACACGCTGTGCGCGGCAAAGGCCGGATCGGCCGCGCATGCCATGAGCAGCGCCTCGGGCTGCGCCAGCAGCTCCGGGCGCAAAAAGGCGCACGCGGTCGCGGCCTCGACCGCCAGCGTCGTGATGCGATCGACCATCGCCTGGGCGGTCGGGTCGCCGTTGTCCTGCGCGCGATACAGATGCGCATAGCTGGCGGCGGTCTCCAAGCTCTGTGCCAGCGCCTGGTACGCGTCGAGCACCGTCAGGATGCGCGCGCTGCCCTCGCCCAGCGTGCCCTGATGCGCGGCAAACGCGCGCACCTGCCCGCCCAGCGCTTCGCAGGCGGCATCCCACGCGGCGCGGTCGGCAAAGATATCGTCCAGATTCCACGTCCAGCGCAGGTTCGCATCCTTGCGCGTGTTGACTTGCTGCGGCATAGTTTCGCTCCCATTCATCGTGATGTAGGCTTAGTCTGGCGGCGTGTCGGACTGCTCATGCGCAGGCGGCTCCTGCTGCGCCATCTGCGCGCGGTAGCGGCGGCGCAGACGCGTGGCGCGCACGCCGTGTGCGAACCGCCGCCAGCCCTGCCAGGTCTCCGACAGGATGGTGCGCGTCGCCAGCCAGTAGTGCGTGCTGCCCTGCTCCTTCAGGCGCGGGAACAGCCCGAACACCACCGCGATGCGCAGCATCGACGAGGTCAGGAACATCCACTGATACTTGTCCAGACCCAGCCACAGCGAGACCGAAGTCTGCGCCAGGCTGACATACGCGGTTTGCAGCAGCAGGCCGCCCAGCGCGTTGCTCAGCGCGATGCCGATCAGGTTGGTCGATGCGAAGAACACCGCCACATACATCGCGCGGTTCTTGCTGGACGACGCGCCAAAGTACAGGTTTTGCTGCGTCAGGTCAATCGGCGCGTAGAAGATGCCCGACAGCGCGTTGGCCACAAAGATCAGCCACAGGCTGCCCGGTCGGGCAAACAGCCAGGGCAGCGGCGTCAGCATGCAGACGCGCGCAGTGATTTGCAGCACCGACTTGTTGCCGAAGCGATCCATCGGCGCGCCCCAGCGCGCAACGAACAGCAGCGTGAACACATTGGAGGTAATCTGGTTGAGCAGCGTGATCTCCGTGTAGTTCATGCGCATGGATTGCAGCATGAACACATTATAGAACGGCGCGGTGATGCCCACTGCGAACGCCCAGCACGTGAAGCACATCACCACCAGCATGAAGTTTTTGTCGCGCAGCACCTCTTTGAGCGAGGCAAAGAACCTGGGCGGCGCGGCGCCCTCCTGCGCGTCCATCGGCGGAAAGTCCACAAAGAGGAAGCACGCGATGTCCAGCACGCCCGCCACCCCGGCCACCGCCAGCACCAGCGTGTAGCCCGGCGCGCCCATCCGGTCGATCAAAAACGACGCCATGAATGCGCCGATCAGGCCGGTGACCATCGACGCGGCGTGCCGCGCGGAGAAATACTTGCCCCTTATGCGCATGGGTACCATGTCGGCCATCAGCGACGCGAACGCGACATTGACAAAGCTGTTGCCCACCGCCACAGCCACCACGAACATCGCCACCATCATCATGCGCGCGCCCTGCGCCCCGGCGGGCAGCAGGTACGGAATGAATGCGATCGGTACCCAGAAGAAGCGGCCGAGCATGCCAAAGAACAGCATGAAGAACCGCCGCTTCTGGTAGCGCTGCATCAGGTGCGCGCAGATCAGCTGCACCGTGTTGGCCGCCACCGGCACTGCGGTAATCAGGCCGATCATCAGGTCGTCGGCCTTGAGCACATCGCGCAAAAAGCCCGTCCAGACTGCGCCGGTGGTAATGAACGCGGTGATCTGGCCAAAGAGAATGCCCCCGATCACCCAGTACAGGTTGCGCTTGAGCGCGTCGTCCAGGCCGCGCGCATCGAATAGCTCGATGTGCCGCAGCCGGGCGGCAATCTGTGCGAGGGATCGCTTGCGGGTTTGCATGGCGGTTGCCTGCTTTCTGCCGTTTTGCACGTATTGGTGGTTAGTTGGCGCGCTTGATCGTGTCGATGTGGTCCGGCGCGGCGAAGGGATCGCCGGTGTGATGCGTGCTGGTCTCGGCATAGAGCACGGCGGTGTAGGCCGAGGCGGCCAGCGGAAGGACCAGCGCGGCCAGCAGCTCGCCGAGGATCAGCGTCGCGGCGTATCCGCCCATCAGGCTGACCAGCACCCAGCGCACGATCGCCAGCGCGATGCACAGACCGCACAGCGACCGCATGTGGCGGCGCAGGAACGCCCACGCGGCGACCACCGTCGGGAACACCTGCCCGGGCAGATCTTCCTGGGCCAGCCACAGCGCGCTGAGCGCCACGATCAGCGCCGCATGCAGGAAATGGGTGGCGGCGATCACGATCGCGCTCATCAGAAAGCGCAGCACGCCGCCCAGCACCGGCACCCAGCCGACCAGCGACACCAAGAAATGGAGTAGGCTAAACAGCAGGCCGGGCAGATAGCTGGCCAACTGGCTGGCGATCATGCACACCAGCGCCAGATAGAGCAGCGACCGCCAGCCTTTGATCTTCTCGCGGGCGGTGGTGAGCACCGACTTAGGCGCGTGGCGCAGACGGCCCAGGTACAGATGCGCCAGGATCGCGTACATCAGCGGCGCACAGATGTAGCGCAGCAGCCACTCCAGCAGGATGGTTCCTAGCGACGCCTGCGACGCGACTGACATCGTGCGCATGAGTCCATCCTGCATGCGCGCAAGCAACGTATGATAGTCCTGCGTGCGCGACAGCGCGAACAGCAGCGCGGGCAGCACCGACAGCGCACCCACCACGACCACCGGCTTGAGCTTCTCCTGCGCGAGCAGCGCCCAGGCCTGCGCCGCGTGCTGGCGCGCCAGCGACATCGTGCCGGGCAGCCACGCCCAAAATCGCTTCACGCCGCCGACCGTCGCCCGACCGGCGCGCGCGCACCACGTCTGTATGTTGATCCAGATCTGGCCTCGATCTTTCATGCGCTCACCTCATCCATGCGTATTGTAACGTATCTTTCACACATCCGCAAGCCGTTCCACCAAGCTCCTGATATGCGCGCGCGCCAGCGTCTCCTGCTGGGTCTGCTGCGCCATGCCCAGCGGCTGGTCGCCCATGATGCCCAGGAACTGGCTGACCTTGAGCCCCAGCGCCTCCTGCATGTCCTGGTCGGAGCCGCGCGGCGACACCAGGTAGTAGCACAGCAGCGAGTCCTGCTGCCCGATGCGGTGCGCGCGGTCCTCGGCCTGGCTGTGCACGGCGGGCGACCAGTCCAGCTCGCCAAAGACCACGCAGGTGGCGCGCTGCAAGTTCAGGCCCGCCGCCGAGCGCAGTGAGATCACGCACAGGTCGGTCTTGCCCTGCATAAAGGCCTCCACCGAGGCGTTCTTCTTCTCCGGCGTCTCGCGGCCGGTGACGAACGCGGGCGAGAACGCCTTGAGCTCCTTCTTATAGATGTCCATCACCGCGTGGTGGTGCGCGAAGAGCAGCACCTGCTCGCCGCCCTCCAGCAGCGCACGCACAAAGGCGACCACGAACGGCGCCTTGGCGATGCCGGTGGCCTGCCGCTCATCCTGGCTGATTTGCTCCTCCAGCAGCGCGCGCTGCGAGCCGGTCAGCTCGCTGCCGGTCGTCAGCAGGTGCAGCTTGTCCAGCGCGGGCGCCATCAGCTTGCGATAGACCGCGTCGTCCAGGTCGATGTCCTGCACCAGCCTGCGCTTGGGCGGCAGCTCGGCCAGTACCTCGGCCTTGGTGCGGCGGAGCATCAGCCCCTCGCGGCGCAGATGATCGCCCAATACGTCGGGCTTGGCGACGATGTTGTTGCCATAGCCGTAGCACCACTCGCGCGTAACGCTCTCCCAGTCACCCAGGAAGTGATAGTCCAGGATGTTGATCACGTTCCAAATCTCGCCGCCACGGTTGTAGATCGGCGTGCCGGACAGCCCGATCACGCGGTCGCAGGCCTCGCCGATCAGGCTGGCCGCCGAGTATTTCTCGGTGCCCGCGTGGCGCAGCTCCTGCATCTCGTCGAAGATCACCGAGCGCA
>JAVBUY010000218.1:0-2782 GCA_031554855.1 Eubacteriales bacterium | reverse complement strand
GATATGCGCACACAGGCCAACTATCCGGCCAGCGGCGCGACTGGGCATGTGCTGAGCCATACCGCGAATAGGGAAACCATACAAATGGAGTACGTGTGGGAGCAAGCGCAGCTGGTGCCCGACTTGGCGCAATACCAGGTGCTGCTGGAAAGCGGCCAGAATGCGCAATGGACCGGCGATTGGCTGGTGAGCATGGCTGGGCAGACCTTATCGGGAAATCAAGAAGTGCCACTGGACATGACGGTGGATGCTTTGCGGCTGGATCGGCTGCTGCTATCGCCGCTGGGGGCAACACTGATCGGCTATGTCGGGGATGGCGCGGACAGCGACATTCGGCAAGCCTTTGAACGGATCAACGATATCCGTATCACGTGGAAAAATGGAGATCAGGTGTTGTTGCGAGGTCCGGGGCACCTCAACGAGTATCAGGTGCGCAAGGCCTTTCAAATGAAGTTTATAAGCGCCGCGCCGCTGGATCTGGATCAAATAGCGGATGCGGAGGTTGTGCTCAACCACTGACCCTAGCCGAGAGAAGCCCCTTAGGGGGCTTTTTCTATGTAAAGAATGGCGACTATGTATTCACAGTACACAAGAAATACAAAAATTAAAAAGCGCCTTCTCCAACGAGAAGGCACGAGGGCTATGCGTTACAGGTCAAACTGCTTGGCAAAATCGAACGTTGCAAAGTAGTCCTTCGGCGTCTCAGCGCGACGGATCATCGATACAGCCCCGTCCTCCTCAAGCAGCAGCTCCGCGTGGCGCAGCTTGCCGTTGTAGTTATACCCCATCACGAATCCATGCGCGCCGGTATCGTGGATGACCAGCAGGTCGCCCTTGTCGATCTTTGGCAGCGCGCGGTCGATGGCGAACTTGTCGTTGTTTTCGCACAGGCCACCGACGATATCATACACGCGGTCGCAGGGCAGGTGCTCCTTGCCCATGACGGTGATGTGGTGATACGCGCCGTACATCGCTGGACGCATCAGGTCCACCGCACACGCATCTACGCCGATGTACTCCTTGTGGATGTGCTTCTCGTGAATCGCGCGGGTCACCAGGCAGCCGTGCGGGCCGGTCATGAAGCGGCCCAGCTCGGTGTAGATCTTTACGTCGCCCATGCCGGCGGGCACCAGCACCTGCTCATACGCCTGGCGCACGCCCTCGCCGATGGCAAAGATATCGTTGGGCTGCTGCTCGGGGCGATAGTTGATGCCCACGCCACCGGACAGGTTGATGAACGCGATGTGCGCGCCGGTCTCCCGCTGCAACTGCACCGCAGTCTCGAACAGGATCTTGGCCAGCACGGGGTAGTATTCGTTGCTGACGGTGTTCGAGGCCAGGAACGCGTGCAAGCCGAAGCGCTTGGCGCCCAGCGCCATCAGCTTCTTGTAGCCCTCGGTCAGTTGCTCGCGCGTGAAGCCGTATTTGGCCTGCGACGGCGTGTCCATGATCGCGTTATTGATTTGGAACGCGCCGCCCGGATTGTAGCGGCAGGAGATGGTCTCGGGGATGCCCGCGATGTCGTTTAGGAAGTCAATGTGCGTGATGTCATCCAGGTTGATGGTCGCACCTAGCTCGCTGGCCAGGCGGTAGTCCTCCGCCGGGGTTTCATTGGAGGAGAACATGATCTGCTCGCCGGAGAAGCCGCACGCGCGCGCCATGAGCAGCTCGGTGTAGCTGGAGCAATCCACCGCGCAGCCTTCGGCCTGCAGCAGCTTTAAGATAAACGGATTGGCCAACGCCTTGACCGCGAAGTATTCGCGGAAGCCTTTGTTCCACGAAAAAGCGCGGTACATATCGCGCGCGGTACGGCGGATGCCACCCGCGTCGTACAGGTGAAACGGCGTGGGGTACTGCTGGGCGATGCGCTCCAGCTGCGCTTGGGTCACAAAGGGCTTCTTCATGGGAAAACGTCCTTTCTGCGGTACGTGCGTATTATATGTCGCGGCGGCGTTGCCACGAGAGATTGAGCAGCGATTGGCCGACCAAGAGGACGAGCAGCAACAGCAGCGACTGCATGCCCAGGCGGATGCCGCCCAGGTCGGATACGATGGAGGCCAGTAGCGGCACCACCGCCGCGCCAAAGCCGCCGCCGGAAAGCATCAGCCCAGGTCCGAGGCTGGAGCCGGTCATCAGGTCGGCGTTGTTGGCGATCAGCGTGCCATAGATCGCCGACATCGACAGGCCCATGAACGCGACGCTGAACATGACCATCGGCGTGGAGCGCACCAGGAAGATCAGCCCCAGCATGCCGATGAGAAAGCCGATCGACTCGACCAACAGCAGACGGCTCTTGTCCAGCCGCGTCGCCACCGACGCGACGATCAGCCGCCCGACAATCATCAGCACCCACAGCAGCGACAGCATCACTTCGGGCCGCACAGTGGCAAAGAACGCGTTTTGCTCGGCCAGGAAGGTGGACAGCCATGCGCAGGCCGCGACCTCGACGCCGACGTAGACAAAGAACATGCTGGTGGCCAGCACAAAGCGCGGCGTGACGCGGAAGCGGTCGTCGGTGTGCGCCCGCTCGGCGATCGCGCGCTCGGGGATGTGCAGGCGCAACGTCAGGACAAAACCGATGACCAGCATCACCGCGACCAGGTACATCGGTGGCCGCCAGCCAAAGCCCAACCCCAACGTCGCGCTGACCATCAGCGGCGCGACCACTGCGCCCACAGCGTACATCGAGTGCAACAGGTTGATGCGAGAGGCGTTGCCGCCGGTGACCTCGGCGACCAAGATATTGAGCACCGCGTTTTCCAGGCCCCAGAACAGGCCGGTG
>JAVBUY010000029.1:0-4718 GCA_031554855.1 Eubacteriales bacterium | reverse complement strand
ATTGGCCAGGCGTTTGATTCCATGATCCATGTGGGTGCAAACATTCTCGCGTCGATATGGACCGGCATGACCGGACAAGAGACCACCGCGGAGGAGATCAAGGGCTACTTTGCCGGGATGTGGAATGCCGTCAAAGGCTCCATGCAGCTCGCCGCTGACGCTGGCGCGGGCATACTGGCCTTTATTTGGAACGGCATCACAGGGGATACGAAGTCGCCGGAGGAGATCAAGACTGCGTTCAGCACGTTGTGGGACAGCGCGAAAGGATCTATCGACGCCGCCATCGAGGCCGGATCAGAGGCGTTCACGACGATTTTGGCCGCGCTCAACGGCGACCAAGCATCGCAAGAGAGCATCCGGAACGCATTCCAGGCGATGTGGGACAGCGTCGGACAGGCGGCTGAAAAGGTATGGGGCGACATTGTCAGCTGGATCAATCATGCCATTGCGGCGGTCAAAGAATTCCTCGATCTGGATAAAGAGGCGCACAAGGATCCGGGGAAGAGTGGCTTCACACCGGATAACAAGCCACTAGGGCTGGCTGGCGAACAGGGCGGTACTCAGCCGTGGAAAGGGTACCAGCAGGCCACTGGCTTATCCTATGTGCCCTACAATGAATACCCCGCCAATCTGCACAAGGGAGAAGCGGTGCTGACCCGCCTTCAGGCGGCCGAGTGGCGCAAGGGCACGGGCAATACGCAGCCCGCCGGTTTCGATATGGGCGGATTGTCGCAAGCGTTGGCGGCCGCGCTATCCGGCGTGCGCGTGATGATGGACGGCGAGCCGGTGGGCGTGCTGATCACCCCGACGGTGAGCATTGCCATGGGCAGCGCGGAGAACAGGAGGAGGTATATGCCGTGAGCGCGAGACGATTCAACGCCTACATCGACGGCGTCGGCCTGAATGAAATTGATCCGGCGGTGTACATCATCGATATTCGCGAGGAAGCGCCGAAACTGGACGTGCAGACCGGCGGCAACGCCAAGTATGACGGGCTGAGGCTATTGAGCCGCGCCTGGAGCAGCCGCACGGTGAGCATCACCCTGGCGGTGCGCGAAAAGGACATGGCACGGCGCGCGGCGATCATCGACGCGGTGATGGACTGGGTGAAAGACGGGCAGTTGACCGTCAACTATCGCCCCGACCAGCAGATCACGGTCAAGTACACCGATGTGCCGGGCATGGGCAGCGCGCTGAAGTGGGCGGACACGATCGCCATAGGCTTCACCGCCTTTGATCCCTATTGGCGGCAGAGCACGCCGACGATTGCGCTCGGAACAACTGTTGCCAACACCGCGCTGGGGCTGAACATCGTGCCGCCCGGGACGGTGGAATCTGTTTTTCTAGAATTTCACATCACCAACATCAGCACCAGCACGATGCAGACCGCGACCATCGCGGTGGGCGGCCGGTCGTTTGCATTAGCCCGCCTGGGGCGCGCGCCCCGCGCGGCGCTGGCCGCCACGGATGTCGCGAATGGCGTTGTGGGGGTCAAAGCGGGCGCAGCCAGCGCGATGGACAAGCGCAGCGCGCAAAGCGCCGACGACCTGATGCTATTCTGCCGCCGCACCAACACGGTGACGATCACCACACAGCGCGCATGCAGCGTGAAACTAAGCGCACGGGGGGCGTACAAATGACCGAGCAGATCGACATCCGCCTGCCGCGGCTGATGGACGCCGCGCAGCGCGAGCTGGGGCGCATGCGCCCGCTGAAGCTGTCTTATCGGCTGGAAATGGTGCCGCTGTCCACCGCCACGATCACCCTTCCCGCCGATGGCAGCGAGGTCATCCCTGTGGTCGGGCAATTTGTGGAGGTGTATGACACGCAGGGCAGCATAGGCGTTTTTCGCGTGGTCAATGTCGCCACCAGCTATACGCAAGGCGCAGTCACCACGATTCAACTGGAGCACGCGCTGGTGACCATCGCCGACGGCGTCGTGTTCGGCTACAAGGAGTACGGCGGCGTGGGCGTGAACCTGCGCAGCGTGATTGTGTCGTTATTGGCGCTGCAACCTGCGCAGCATTGGGTGCTGGGCGCATGCGAGTTTGACACGTACTACCAGTACAGCTTTGAGAACGAAAACCTGCTGACCGCGCTGCTTAGCGTGGTCAAGCCGCTGGACAGCGAGTATCTGTGGACATTTGATATGTCCGCGCATCCCTACACGCTCAACCTGATCAAAGCGCCGACACAGGACGCCAGCGAGATGCGCATGGGCCGCAACATCGACAGCCTGAAGGTGGACATCGACCGCACCGACCTGTGCACACGGCTGTACCCGCTGGGATACGGCGAGGGCGTGAATCAACTGACCATCGCGGACGTGAACAGCGGGAAGAAGTACCTGGACGCGAGCACGATCGGCACCTGGGGTGTGGTGAGCAGCGTGCACACCGAGACCAGCATCACCGAACCGGCGACGCTCAAGGCGGCGGCGACGACGGTGCTGGAGAAGCTGAAGAACCCGCGCATCACCGTGACGGCCAATGGCGACGACTTTTCCGCGCTGACCGGCGAGCCGATGGATCGCTTTTACCCCGGGCGCATGTGTCGCGTACCGCTGCCCGACTACGGCATCCAGATGGACGAGCGGGTGATCAGCATCGCCAAGTCCGACGTGTTCGGCAACAACACGAAGGTATCGGTGATGCTGGCCAACAAGGGTGCGGATGTATTGGATCAGCTATCGCGCGTGAGCCGCAAGACCGCCATCGGCGAGCTGTACAGCCAGGGCGCGACCAACCAATACGCCGTGCACTACGCCGACAACGCCGACGCCGCCAACCCGATGTCCATGCGCTTCTACATCGACGCGGGGGCGGTGCACGTCAACAACCTCACCTGCAAGTACGACATCGAGGCGTTTCGCAGCTACAGCAAGGGCGCGGCGAGCGGGGGAGGCGCGACCACTGTGGCCGGTGGGGGCAGCACCACCCGGGCGGGCGGGGCGGCGGCGGCGACGACGGAGGAGATGGCGCTGAACAGCGCGGGGCAGTATACCTACCCGGGGAGTGTTGACAAGGAAGAGCACGCGTACACAGAGTGGGCAAGCGACCCGAACTCACACCGGCACAAGTATGAGCACCAGCATTTCTACACCGCAATGATCAAGATCCCGGCGCTGAACGTCAAAGTGCCCTCGCACACGCACGAGACGCCCGACCACACACACGATACGCCGGATCACACGCACGCGGATAACCCAGGCATTTACCGGGGAAACACCGCATCAAGCGTCACGATCCTGGTGGACGGCAGCGCGGTGCCTGCATCGGCGATCGTAAGCCGCGAGTTTGACGCGGTGCCGTATCTGGCGAAGGACGCGGCGGGGAAGATCACCCGAGGGGCATGGCACACCATTACCATTACGCCCAATGCGCTGACCCGCATTGTCGCCGACCTGCATATCAAGACCTTCATTCGGTCGATATCTGGCGGCAATTATTGAGAGATAGAAAAACGGAGAGAGCTGGTGCTCTCCGGGTGGTGGCGGTCAAACGGGCTTTGGCATAACTCGAAAGTAGAGATAACCTCCGCTTTCACCCAAAGCAAAGATCAGTTCTCCGCGCGTAATGGTTATGTCTTCCGTTAAGCATTTGGGAGCAAAGGAATCAAGACCCAAATCCTTAAAAATATCGGCGATATCCTCAACCGTAAGAGTTGGATTCAGAAAGCGCGCCATCTTCTCGGCGTAAGGTCGAAGAATCGTGCATTTTGGATTGTACGCATCAATTACGGCAGCATCGTCTGGATAGCCATGGGGCAAATCTCTAGTGGAAACACCGACGGACGCTGCGTAAGACTTTCCCTCCGGCGTTTGAGTATAACAAGAAAAACTTACGCTTTTGTCTGCGTCGAAATAGTGGCGATGCAAATAGCGAGTAGGGAATGGGCCGGGATCGATGTATTCCTTCTTATCGAACACATCAAACAGCAGGATGTCTCCAGATTGTGCCTGTGCTCTGTATTGCTCCAACCATTCCTCAGCAGTAAAGCCGAATGTCACCATCGGTTCAGGTGTTGGCGGGAAGATCCATTGCTCGGATGCGGCGTCGTAGATTTTTGTTGGCTCAGGCGCGGGTGTGGCTTTCTTAGCCAGTGCGCAGGCGGGGATGAGGAGCGCCAGGGTAAGCAACAGAGCGGCGACGCGTTTCATAGAGCACCTCCGGTTGTTTTGTAGCCTAATAGTAGCACGCACGACCGGAAAAAGGAAGCATGAAAAAACAAAAGAAGGAGGGATGAACCTTTGGCAGACATCAAAATACCGCTGACCTACACGGTGGATCTGAACAAAGGAACAAAGGAGATCGTGGAGCGGTCGCCGCTGGTGCGCGGGGACAACCAGGCGCACGAGGTGGTGGCCACACTCATGCGCGGCAGCGTCGCTGCTGATCTGGCGGGAGCGACCTGCACCGGTTACGCGATCTTTCGCGGGAATGGCGGCACGACGCCGCTGACCGGCACGATCGACGGCAACAAAGCCCGCGTGACGCTGAGCAGCGCCTGCTACGCCTATAGCGGGCACATGGACTTGCTGGTGCGCGTGACGCAAAGCGCGCGCATCACAACGGCAATCCGGTTGAGCTGCGAGGTGCTGTCCGGCACGACGGACATGATCATCGACCCGGACGACATCGTGCCAGACCTGGCGGATCTGCTGGCCAAAATCGCCGACCTGGAGGCGGCCACGGTGGCGGCCAAGACCGCGACCACGG
>JAVBUY010000128.1:0-13124 GCA_031554855.1 Eubacteriales bacterium | reverse complement strand
CGCGGCGCAACAGGCGGCCGCCGATGCGCAGGCAGCCGGTTTCGACCGGATCGCCGCCGTCAAACAAGCAAAGATTGGTGGTGCCGCCACCGATATCTAGGTTGAGCACGCGGCAACCGCGCTGGCGCGAGATCTCATCCGCGCCGGAGCCGCGACCGGCGAGCACGGATTCGAGAATCGGGCCTGCGGTGGCGACCACAAACTCGCCCGCCAGACCGGCCAGTGCTTCGGCGACCGCCCGCGCGTTGCTTTTGCGCGCGGTCTCGCCGGTGAGAATCACCGCACCCGCCTTGATCTGGCTGGGCGATATGCCACAAGCGCGGAAGGCCTCTTCGAGCCACCCGCGAATGGTGTCGATTTGTATTGTATCAGCGGAGAGCATGGGCGTCAAGCGGCGCGGAGCACGGTGGAGCACGCGCTTGTCCACGATCTGGTAGCGCGGCACGGAGAAAGCAGGCGCGGCGTTGACAATGCGCATGCTGGAGAGCACGCACTGCGTCGTGGTCGTGCCGATATCCAAGCCGATGCTATAGAATACCTCGCCGTCCATATGGTGCTCCTATCCGGAAGTGATGCTACAGTGATTATAGCACGTTTTGCGGCGGATGTGGGGGAATTTTCGTTCAAAGCGCAAAGAAATTTGAAATGCGATTTTGATATGTGAAAAAATCAAGAATTCCTCCTAGGACTCAAAATGATGGAGACGAGAAAGGTGCGCGTGAGTTGGCAGAAATTTCTGCGGAGAATGAACGGACGTGCCTTGACGATGGATTGCGCCACAGGTATGATATACTTGTGGCGTATGCCGAGCACATGAGGGGCATCGCCTGCTGCTGGGAACACTACACGACGGATGGATGAAAGGAAGAAACGATGATGAACACGAAAAGACTGATTGCACTCATCCTCACGCTGCTGCTGGCCATTGGGCTCACCTCTCCGGTGATGGCCGTTGCCAAGGCACCCGACGTATCCGGCAAGATTGTCATTCTGCACACCAACGACATCCACGGCCGCGCATTGCCAGACGCCGCCACCGGCGCGATGGGCTATCCGACGATTGCACAGATCAAAAAAGATCTGGAAGCGGCGGGCGCGGCCGTTTTGCTGCTCGACGATGGCGACGCCGCACAGGGCACGCCGATGGTCAACATGGGCTTTGGCAAAAACGCCATCGAGTTCATGAACCTGACGGGCTACGATGCAATGGGCCTGGGCAACCATGAGTTTGACTGGGGTCTGGATAACCTGAAGCAGATCCTGGAGAACGCTAAGTTCCCGATTCTCGCGGCCAACATCGTGGACAAGATCAGCGGCGAGCCGGTGTTCGGCGACCGCAAGATCTTTGAGATCGGCGGACGCAAGATCGGCGTGTTCGGCATCGACACGCCTGAGACCATGACCAAGACCCATCCCGATAAAGTCAAAGGCATCACCTTTGCGCAGGGCGACGAGCTGTATGCCTGCGCGCAGAAGCAGGTGGACGCGCTGAAGGCTGAAGGCGCCGACTTCATCGTCTGCCTGGGTCATCTGGGCATTGCCGAAGAGAGCAAGCCCAACCGCAGCACCGACGTGCTGGAGAAGGTGACCGGCATCAACCTGTTCATCGACGGCCACAGCCACGACGAGATCCTCGGCAAGATGGTCGGCGATACGATGCTGGTGAGCACCGGCGAATACAGCCAGAACCTGGGCGTGGTGGTTGTCGATGCCGAAAACAAGCTGAGCGCCAGCCTGTACGGCCCGTTGACCTCGCCCCTCGGCCTGGCCTACCTGCCCCAGAACGAGGAAGTGTCCGCCGCCATCGAAGCGGTGCGCGACGCGGTGGACGCCGAGCTGTCGAAGGTGTTCGCCAAGACCGAAGTGGATCTGAACGGCGAGCGCGACCCCGGCGTGCGCACGATGGAAACCAACCTGGGCGACTTTGCGGCCGACGCGATCCTGTGGGCCGCGCAGCAGGCGCAGGGCGATCAGGTGGTGGCCGCGATCACCAACGGCGGCGGCATCCGCACCTCGATCAAGACCGGCGACGTAACCATGAACGACATGAAAACCGTGTTCCCCTTCGGCAACGAAGTGAGCACGCTGAACGTGACCGGCGCGGAGCTGCTCGAGGCGCTGGAGGCCGCGACCTTTGACACGCCCAACGCGATCGGCGCGTTCCCGCAGGTGGCGGGCATTGAGTTTGCGATCGACACCACCGTGCCCTACGAGAAGGGCGAGCAATATCCCGACTCCACCTACTTTAAGCCTGCCAAGCCGGGCAGCCGCGTGACCATCGCGACGGTTGGCGGCAAGCCCTTTGACGCGGCGGCGATGTACACCATCGCGACCAACGACTTCACTGCGGCCGGTGGTGACACCTACTACGCGTTCCGCTACGCCAACACGCAGACCGGCTACAAGACCGGCGTGTCGCTGGAGGACGCGCTGGTGCAGTACGCCAATACCGTGCTGGGCGGCGTGATCGGTTCGCAGTACGCCGAGCCCGCAGGCCGCATCACCATCAAATAAGCAGTTTCATGCGCGAGAAGCAGCCGCCGAAAGGCGGCTGTTTTCAGGGCATCGACAAAGTCTATGCCCTCGAACAAAATGCGGGATGCATTTTGTTCGGTTGCACAGCTTGCGCTGTGACTCGCTTTGCTCGTGGTGGCAGGTGTGTTTTTCTGGCGGAAAACGCCCCGCCTGCGAGGCAAAGCCTCGCGATACGATCCAATATGAAGGGGCTACGGCCCCTTCATGCATCCCCAAAGCGGGAACACTAATTTGTTGATGGTCTGAAGCAGCCGCCGAAAGGCGGCTGCTTTTTTGCTGCATGAAGCGCATATACCGCGCGCCGCGTGATCGGTAGGGAGCGCAAGCGGCGGCAGGAAAAATATGCAAACAAGATGTAAATTTCCCTTGTGTGTATGCAGCCAGCGCTGTATAATTATCGTATCAAATAGCGGCAAAAAGGGCGCGCTCCGGGTATGAAATTTCCTGTCATACTGGAAAAAACTGCGTATTATTTGCCGCTGTATGCTATGATAGGGATGTAACGATCGAGCCTAAGAACAGAAGGAGCGTTCACCATGAAACAAAACAAGATGTTGACCCGGATTCTCGTGCTGGTGATGGCCATGACTTTGTTGGCGTCGGTTTCTATTGCGGACGACGCGGCAACGACAGACGACGGCGAGATGCTCATCGGCGGCGAGGTCGTCAGCCCCATGACCAGCTTTGAGACATTTGAAGAATTGCAGGCGGCGATGCCCGACGTGAAGCTGCTAGCCGCGCCGGAGGATGCGCTCGACGTATCCTATAACACCATCGCCGGAGAACCGCTGCTCGCGCAGATTGAGTTCAGCTGGGACGACGATCTGTACACCCTGCGCGCCGCCGCCGCCAGCGCAAAGAATATCGAAATGGCCGGTGTGTACGTGGACTTTGACGACGACGACGCGGCGGAGGAGCTGATCGATGTCGCGTTCGCGCCGGCGATCAAGGACTTTGCGCTGAGCACGGATCATGACGACGGGCAGACGCTGGCGAGCTGGTATAACCAGGACAGCAAGACCGCCTTTACGCTCTATTCCGAAACCGCCGGTGCGCCGGAACTGCGTATCCTGTTCCTGCTAGGCGTTTTAGAGGGACTCTTCGCATAAATCATTCCGATGTTTTGCCAACCAACACGACAAGGAGGACATGACATGAAAAGGACCCTTTCCCTGATGGTTTGCCTGTTGATCCTGATGACGATGCTGCCGCTCCAGGGGGCGTTGGCGGGGGAGTACATGTACGTAAAGACCCGCACAGGTTCGTCTTTGAACATGCGCTCCGGCCCCTCCTCCGATGACGATGTGATCGGCACAATTCCCTACGGCGGGAAGGTATACATCGAGCAATGGCTGCTCGGCGGCTCGTTTGTGGAGGTGTCCTACAAAAACCGCTCCGGTTTTGTGGCGCTCAGCTACCTGTCCGACTATCCGCCGGATCCTAAGCCCAGGCCCACCAGCCGCCCGCAGCCGCAGCCGCAGCCGCAGCCGCAACCCCAGCCGCTGGATATCAATATGTTCAGCAACTTTGCGCCGGTGATGTACAACGCGGTGGTGGTGCCCACGACGCCGACCAATTTCGTGAACCTGCGCTGGGGCCCCTCGCTGAACACCCCGGTTCAATCCCGCTATTTTGCCAACGAGCAGCTGATGGTGCTCTCGGCCAATACCGTATGGTGCCAGGTCTATGACCCGGCGCGCATGACCTGCGGATTTATGATGAAGTCGTTCCTGACCTATGTGTCGCCCATCTCCGGCGGGCTGGGCATCGTGCAGCAGCCCCAGACCAACACTGTGACGCCCGAAAATCAGGCGGGCTAAGGAGGATAACTATGAAAAAGTGGATGAGTTTGCTGCTGGCCGCGCTGATGCTCTGCGCGCTGCCCGTACTGGCGGAACCGACCCAGATTCAGGAGACCAGTCCCTTCTTTGACCTGAACATCGAACTGCCTGCGGGTATGACGATGGAGCAGCGCATTGTTGGCGATATCTCGCAGGTCGCGATCAACAGCGCCGACAGACCCGATTACACGTATATGCTGATCATCTCCTTTGACGACACGATGACCGGCCGCGACTTAAGCGACCTGAACCAAGAGGAGCTGGACGATGTGTTCGGCAGCTCGCTGGGCGAGGCCGACGCTGCTCAGGCCTCCTATACGACCAAGGACCTGGACGATGGCATCAAAGTGATGATCATCAACGCGCCCGACTCCAATGTGGCCAACGTGCTGACCATTCGGGATGGCTATATGATGCAGATCTTCGGCATGTATATCAACGGCGACAAGCCGGTCGAGCAGGCCGACGTGGACAAGGCCGTGCAGCTGATCGACGACATCAAGCTGGTGCAGATCAAGGACGCCGAGGTCGCAAACGCGCCCGAACTGTAAGCGCACTTGGCGAAACACAGGACGAATACGGAGGAACATACGATGAAAAAATGGATATCGCTGGTACTAGTGGCTGTGGTTATCATCGCGCTCCCCCTATCCTGCGCGTTTGCGGCAAGCACCATGTATGTGAAAACCAGCAGCGGAAGCAGCGTGCATATGCGCGCGGACACCAGCACGAGCTCCGACGTGATCTGCAAGATCGGCTACGCCAGGAAGGTGACGGTGTGGCGCTTTGTTGCGGGCGGGCAGTGGGCCGAGTGCTCCTACAACGGCCATGACGGCTACGTGTCGGCTCGTTATCTGTCCTACCACAAGCCCGCGCCGATCGTGCCCAAGGCAACCCCCGCGCCGATCGTGGTGGTAGCCCCCGCTGCGAATCTGTACGAGGGCTTCCGCCAGACGCGCTATGAAGCGATCGTCGTTCCGTCTACCCCCGGCGGCTTTGTGCACATGCGCTGGGCGCCTTCCACCAATAACAAGATCATCAAAGATTACTTTGCCGGTGATCCGCTGGTGGTCGTCGCCGAGGACAATGTCTGGTGCCAGGTGCAAGACCCGGAGACCAGCGCCGTGGGCTTCATGATGAAGCGCTTTGTCAGCCAAACCATCCCGGTGGCTGGCACCATCGTGGAAAACGCGGCGGCACCTGCTGCCGCGCCCACTGCTGAACCCGCGGTCGAGCCCGCATCCTAACCGGCGACTGGCAAAGGCAAGATGAGGAGGAGAAAGCGCATGAAAAAATTGATTTGCCTGGCGCTGGTGGCGCTGATGATGGCCCTGGCCGCGATGCCGGTGATGGCCGAACCTGTGACGCTGAAGGAAACCAGCCCGTTCTTTGATCTGACCTTTGACGTGCCCGCCGGTCTGACCATGAAGGAAGAGGAGCGCGGCGAAGTTTCTATCGTGCTGCTCGAAGGCACGGACAAGCCCGAGCTGACGTACTGGTTTACGGTCGCGTTCGACGACCTGTACAGCGGCCGCGACACCAAGGACCTGAGCCCGGAAGAGCTGGATCAGCTGTTCGCGGAGTCGCTCGGCGAGATCAACTTCGCCGACGCCAGCTACACAATGGTGGATCTGGACAACATGAAGGTGATGGACATCCGCTCCAAAGAACACCGCAATGTGAACCTGATTGCGGTCCAAGACGGCTATTTCCTGCAAGTATACGGCATGTATGACGACTATGCGCAAGCCATGGACGAGAACGATTACAAGCTGGGAACGGCCATCCTCGACAGCATTGAGATCCAGGTGATTTCTGACGCGCCGGTGCCCGATGCGACCGAGATGCCGGAACAGTAAGCACGCCGTGTTGCCCCATATCACCCAAGTGAGGAAAAGGAGCAGTATCTATGCGCAAGAGTATCATCGTATTCCTGGCGCTGGCGCTTGTGCTGACTAGTTGCATCCCTGCGCAGGCCGCGACCAGCAAGTCGAGAGCCACGCTATTGGTCAGCGCCCCAACCGACTCTGTGTTTGTCGGAGACACGCTGCAACTTGCAGTTACAGCCAGCGACACCGCGATCTCTGTGGAGGGCGTCACGTATGCCGTCAGCAGCGTAAAGCTAGCGACCGTCGATGCAAACGGCGTGCTGACCGCGCTGGGCCGCGGCCGCCTGACCGTGACCGCCAAGACCGCCGACGGCAAGGTATCCGGCAAGAAGACCATCACGGTCACCGATCGGCCGGAGTCTGTCAGCATTAAGTCGCCCAGAAGCAGCATCGTGGTGGGCAGAACCGCGCTATTGACCGCGACCGTTTCGCCCAAGACTGTGGCCAATCGCGGCGTCATCTGGAAGAGCAGCGATGAGACTATTGCGACGGTGACGGGCAAGGGACAGGTCAAGGGCGTCGGCCCGGGCAAGGTCACCATGACCGCGACCAGCGCGATCGACGAGCAGGTGGTCGGCACTTACGAGATGGAGATCATCCGCCTGGCAACCCAGGTGAGCCTGCTGCCCAAGACCGCCGATGTGCTGGTGCATGATTCGTTGCAGCTGGCGGCGCAGTTTATGCCCGACGACGTGAGCTCGAAGGTCGTGAAGTATTCCAGCAACAAGCCCAAGATCGCCACCGTGGATGAGAACGGCGTGGTGACCGGTCTGAAAGCCGGTACCGCGACCATCAAAGGAAAAGCCAACGACGGCAGCGGCAAGGCCGGCACGATGACCGTGAAGGTCATTCAGCCGGTGCTGGGCGTACACCTGAACAAGACCGAAGTGCGCATCGGCGTGGGTTCGTACTCGACCATCGAGGCTGTGCTCGAGCCTAAAGACTCCAGCAATAAGCACATGACCTGGACGACCACTGACCCGTCGATCGCCACCGTGAAGGGCGATACCAACCGCGTTCGCGTTTCGGCGCACGCGTGGGGTTCCTGCACTATCACGGGTGTGACCGAGGATGGCGGGTTTGTCGTGAACCTGTTGGTGCACGGCGGTTCGTTCCGCTACGCCAACAAGGTGAACGAAGTCGGCATCACCTCGCGCGGGCAGCCCAGGCTGCGGTTCACCAATGTGTCCAATCTGGAGATGGCTGAAGTGCGCTTTGCACTGCGCGGCAAAGACAGCGATGGCGAGCCGATTCAGATGAGCACGGATCACGATGGCTACACGATGTACGGAAACTATCGCCAGATTCTATATCCGGGCGACAGCACCGAGCACGGCCTGTTCAAGTTCATTCATCCGACCCGCTTTGATGACTTGGCGACCCTGTCCTGTGCGATTACCGGCTTTACAACCACGGATGGGTTTAAGTACAACATCAATGAGGAACATTGGCGCTGGGTAGACTCGAAATAAAAGCGATCAGACACACAGCCCCTGGCATTGCCAGGGGCTGTTAGACTGTCAACAAAGTAGGGTTCTCGCTTTGGGGATGTATGAAGGGGCCGTGGCCCCTTCATACTGGATCGTATCGCGAGGCTTTGCCTCGCGGACTGGGGCGTTTTCCGCTAGGAAAACACACCTACCACCACGAGCAAAGCGAGTCACAGCGCAAGCTGTGCAACCGAACAAAATGCATCCCGCATTTTGTTCGAGGGCATCGACTTTGTCGATGCCCTGACAGCCCCTGGCAATGCCAGGGGCTATGTTTATGCTGTAAACAGGGTATCATGCTGCCAATAACGCATTGGTTTTTACTTTAGGTAGGTGTAGCGCCCGATGATGCGCGGCATGTTGCCATACATGCCGCCAAACGCGTCGCCGTAGACGTCGTAGGCTTTGCCGACCTCCCAGATGGTCTTGGAGCTATTTTCCAGCAGCACAAATTGCTCCGCGCCGTCCAGGCCTGTGTTCATCTCCACAATCTGCGGGCGCTCGCTGATGATGCGCGTCACCGTGCCCTTGCAGACGTAGATTTGCCCCTTGCGCAGTTCAGGATTGTTGATTAGATCCAGGTAGTTGGTGCGGTCGAACGGCCAGGCCTTCTTTGTGTAGATTTCGGGCGGGGGCATGTAGTACATGATGTGCGTCACCACCGAGTCGGCCTTGCCTTCGGCGGAAGCGCGTACCTTGATCTCGTTGTCGCCGATTTTGGTAAAGATCGCGATGAAGGAGAAATCGCCGGTGCTTTTCAGCGTAGAGGTATCAAACCCCGGCCTGACCGTACCGTCCTTCTCGGTATAGTCGCCGATCACATACTCGGAGTCGATGGAAATCGTGGCGCCAGGGGCGGTGCTGCCATAGATGCGCAGCTTGTCGTCGGACACTTCGCTGGGTGTATCGGCGGCCATCTCCAGCGGGATTTCCTGTGGGTCGCGGATGAGGATGAGCTCCAGCGTGTTCTGGCGGTGGTACTTCGAGCGCACCGAAATCTGGATGCGGTTCTCGCCGATGGGCAGCACCGGGATGTTCTTGGACACGCGGCCGTTCGAGTCGATCGTTTCGGTGAGGTTTTCGCCGTTGATGATGACGCGGCTGTTTTTTTCGACCTGTAGGCGGATATCGAACAGCGAGGTGCTGACGCGCGCGGTGGTGGACTCCGGGCGAATGAGCTGGATGGGCGACAGGGGCACAAAGATGGTGTAGCGCACCGGGTCCATTGCGGTCTGCTCGCCGGTGGCATACTTGGCAAAGGGCGTGACGGTCACGTCCATATAGTCGGAAGTGATGTTCTCCAGATCCTCATACCAGAAATAGTCGGGGATCTGGATTTCCGCTGTGCCGCCAGTGACGATATACGACTTTTGCAGTTCGCGGATGTAAATCTGCGTGCCTTCCTTGCCGCTGATGTACACGGTGTGCGCCGCCGCGCCGTCGGCCATGATGGTTTCCGCGACATTGGAGGGATTGGTATTGGGCTTGTCAACTTGCGGCAGCGTGGAATCCCAGCGGCTCATCAGCGCCTGAAAGCCAAAGTAGCTGCCCACGCCCAGCACCGCGATGATCAAAGCGAAACTGGCGATGCGCATGAGGATGACCGGCGCGACCTTGCGGCGGACAGTGCGCTGGGGCACTTGCTTGGCCTCTTGGCGCTGATAGCGGCCGCGTGCGTAGGTCGTGTCGATCGGGAAGTGCTGCGAGGCGGTAAAGGCTGCCTTCTCGCGCTCGGCAATCATCGGATCGGGATCGAGCCCGCGCGCGCCATAGGTTTTGTCAAACGGCGAGGAAATGTAGCCGTCGTATAATACCGGCGCGTCGTCGTCGTCGGTAAAGACGAATTCCTTGGTGGCGGTGCGGCCGGTGTCATCGGGGCGCACGCGCGAACTGCGGCGGCCGCGCCGGGCATTGGGGCGGCGGGTGGTGGCATCCAGCGCGTCCAGCGATTCGGACGAGCCGGTCGGCTGGGCGGGCGGTTCCTCATGAAAGGCTTCGTATGCCGGTTCTTCTTCGCTATTCGGGCGCAGGATGGGCGCCTCGGCGATGACATTGCGCGCCTTGCGCGCCTGCATGCGCAGCTGCGCTAGCTTGAGCTCGCCGCGCTTTCTGCGTTCCTTGAGCTCCTCCATGTCCGAGCCGAGCAGCTGCGGATTCTGCTCGGTCGTGGGCACCGCCGGGATGCTATCCTCGGCGACCTCTTCTTCGGTAAACTGGATGTAGACTTCATCGGGCTGGGCGTCTTGCAGCTGCTCGCGCCAGCTGGGCGCGGCGGAAAAAACGCCGCCATTGTGCGACAAAGGCGCGCCGCAGGAAAAGCAGCGCGGTAAACTGGCCTGGTTCCATCGCCCGCACTCGGGACACTTCATGCAAACCCTCCGGTCCTTGGCGGCACGCGCCGCATGTAAAAAAGGAATCAATGGGTCATAATTCGCAACCTCTGGCGAAAAATCCTGCTTTGCCTGCCCCCTACCATCCGTCGGCGAAACATGCTATAATGGCATGACGCAAAGGGGGACTGAGCATGGATAACTTTCGCGAGGAGATTGTCATCAAAAAAAACCGAACGCTCGACAGCGCGCTGTATGCGCTGATTTGGGTGCTGATCGTCATTACCGGCATCGTGTCGCTGTTCTTTTTGCAGGGCACGCTGCTACAGATGAACTTCGACCTGGTCGGCATCGCGATCGCGGTGGCGTTTGGCGCGATGTGCTTCTTTCTGTATCGCACCAAGGATCGCTTTCGGATGGAATACGAATACACCTTCACCAACGGTGAGCTGGACTTCGCGCAGGTGCTGGGCAACGAAAAGCGCAAAGAGCTGGGCTGCCTGAAGGTGCGCAATATCGATGCCTGCGGCTACGTCACCGGCGCGCATTTCCGCCGCTATCTGAGTATGCCCAATGTGCGCAAGGACAACTGGTTTCTCAATCGCGAGGCCAACTTGTTCTATTTCTATTTCGCCAAGGATGCTGCGAAACGCCTGATTGTGCTGGAGCCGTCGAGCGAGATGGTGGACATGATCAAGAAATACCTGGCGCACGGCGTGTTCCAGGATTAGTGGCGCGAAAAGGAGAAGGACATGCCCGCGTATCTAGACCACAGCGCGACCACGCCGACGCTGCCCGAAGTGTGCCAGCGCATGCTGGACGCCATGCAGTGTGATTTTTATAACCCTTCGGCAGCCTACGCACCGGCGGCGAAAGTGGAGCGTGCGATCGATGCGGCGCGCGATATGCTGCGGAAGGCCGCAGGCGCGGCGGGCTATCGCGTGGTATGCACCGGCGGCGGCACAGAGAGCGACGCGCTGGCCATCCTGGGCACAGCCGACGCGCTGCGCAAACCGGCGGTGCTTTGCATGAGCGCCATAGAGCATCCAGCGGTGCGCGAAGCGATGCGCACGGCCGAGGCGCGCGGACATACGGTGCGCGTGCTGCCGGTCGATCCGCGCGGGGTGCTGGACGTGACGGCGCTGGACGGGCTGCTCGACGAGCGCGTCGCGCTGGTCAGCGTGATGCACGTCAACAACGAGACCGGCGCGATCCAGCCGATCGCGCAGCTGAAGCAGCGCATGGCGGCACTCTGCCCGAAGGCGCTGCTGCACGTGGACGGGGTGCAGGGGTTCCTGCGCGTACCCTTCGACGTGGGCAAGACCGGCATCGACCTCTACACCGTCAGCGCGCACAAGATCCATGGGCCCAAGGGCGTGGGCGCGCTGCTGATGCGGCCGGGCGTGCGGCTGATCCCGCAGACGCCGGGCGGCGGACAGGAGGACGGGCTGCGCTCGGGGACGGAGAATGTGCCGGGGATCTTGGGCTTTCAGACGGCGATCGAGACGCTGCTCGCGATGCCGCCCTGGGCGAACGCGCTGGCCGACAAGAAAGCTGCGCTGTGGGCAAGGCTGTCGCAAGGCGGCGAGGGCATCACGGTCAACGGCCCCGCGCCGGGCGAGCCGGACAGTGCGCCGCACATTTTGAACGTGTCGTTTGCCGGGGTGCGCGGCGAGGTATTGCTGCACGCACTGGAGGCCGAGGGCGTATACGTGTCCACCGGCTCGGCGTGCGCGTCCCGCAGGGCCAAGCACAGCGACACGCTGGCGGCGATGGGCATCGCGGGGGACCAGTTGGAGGGCGCGGTGCGCTTTAGCCTGTCGCCGCTCACCACCGACCAGGAGATCGCCGACGCGGCGGAGGCCGCGCTGACCGCCTATGCACAATACAAGGGACTGAGGAGACGCTGATATGCGCGAGTTGCTGCTGGTACGATTTGGCGAGGTGCACTTAAAGGGGCTGAATCGCCCCTATTTCTTTAACGTATTGCTCAAGCACATTCGCCGCGCGGTCGGCGAGGTGGGCGGGCGTGTGTGGATCGCCGATAGCCGCATCTTTGTGTCGGACGTGACCGACATGTCGGAGTGCATCCGTCGCGTGACGCGCGTATTCGGCGTGCACTCGGTCAGCCCCTGCATCGAGATGGACAAGAGCGACTTCGACGCGATCTGCGAGAAGGCCGCAGAGATGATGCGCCCGATTTCCGGCACATTCAAGGTGGCGGCGAGGCGCTCGGACAAGCGGTATCCGCTCAATTCGCCGCAAATCAACGGCAAGCTGGGCGGCTATGTATTGGAGAGAAACCCGCAGCTCACGGTGGATGTGCACACGCCGCAACATATGTTGGACATCGAGATCCGTGACCAGGCGTACCTGTATGTGGAGCGCATCGCGGCGGTCGGCGGCATGCCGCTGGGCACCAATGGCACCGCCTGCCTGTTGCTCTCCGGCGGCATCGATAGTCCGGTGGCGGGCTTCATGGTGGCCAAGCGCGGCGTGAACCTCTGCGCGGTGCACTATCACTCCTTTCCCTACACCAGCGAGCGCGCCAAGCAAAAGGTGGTCGATCTGGCGAAGGTGCTTAGCGAGTACTGCGGGCCGATCCGGCTGCATGTCGTGCCGTTCACGCGCATTCAGATGGACATCCACCAGCAGTGCCCGGATAACCTGACCACGCTGATCATGCGCCGGTTCATGATGCGCATCGCCGAGCGCGTAGCCAAGAACGAAGGCGCGCAGGCGCTGGTGACCGGCGAGGCGATCGGCCAGGTGGCCAGCCAGACCATGGAGGCGCTGGGCTGCACAGACGAGACGGTGGGGATGCCGGTGTTTCGGCCACTGATCGGCTTTGACAAGAGCGAGATTGTCGAGCGGGCGGAGAAAATCGGCACGTACGAGCTGTCGTCGCTGCCGTATGAGGACTGCTGCACGATCTTTACACCGCGCCACCCGGCCACGCACCCAAAGCTGGACATCGTGCGCGCGGCCGAGGACGTGCTGCCCATCGAAGAGCTGGTGGCCGAGGCAGTGGCCGGTGCG
>JAVBUY010000230.1:0-11839 GCA_031554855.1 Eubacteriales bacterium | reverse complement strand
TCCTCTTGGTTATTCTGGTTCTCACCAGCCCCCAAGATTCAAAACTCATGAAAGAATCAACTGTCTGTCTCGCTCGCTTTCCCTTTCGGAAAAACAAGCTCTTTCTCTCTTCCTGTATCGTTTTCAAGGATCGTTCGCCCGCTCGTCTTGCGAGAGAGCCTGTATAGAATATCATGGCGACTGCTCGATGTCAACCATCTTTTTTCGTTTTATGCGAAGTTTTTGGCACCCAAATAACGGAAAAAAACAGGGCGGCGGATGAAACATCCGCCGCCCTGCGCACAGGCTCACTTTCGCTCGATGCGCAGGATGTCCAGGAAGAACCCCGCGAAGAACAGCTCCGCGCCGAGGATGATCATGGTCGCCGCGGGCATGGTCATGCGCATGAACGACTCCGGGTTCAGGTTGCCAAAGTCGCTCCTGCCCCACACCGCTACCGACAGGATGGACAGCACAATGCCGATCACCACCAGCAGCGCGCCGGAGATCATGCCGTTCTCGGTGGTCAGCTTCAGCAGCCACCGCATCCGCCGATCCGGCACGATGTACTTGGCCTGGATGGCGTACACCTTTGTAAAGGTCGAAAACAGTACGATATTAAAGCCGACGATCAGCGCGGTCAAGCTAAACAGCAGCGTGTTCAGATCCAGCACCACGCCGCCGACGCTGATCGGCTTGACCACGAGGATGGCGGTCATGATCAGCCCGAGCACGAACAGCACCAGCCCCGGATACAGGAACAGCCAATTCGGGCTGTGCATCAGCAGGAACTTTAAGTGCCGCCAGCCGTCGCGGAAGCTGCGCAGGTGCGGCGGACGCGAGCGGCCGTCCTTGGCCAGCGTGGTGGGCACCTCGTCGATGCGGTAGCCGTGCAGCGTGGACTGCACCACCATCTCGCTGGCGTACTCCATGCCCAGCGTTTTGAGGCCCTGGTCGCGCATGCGCTGCGTGTTGTAGCCGCGCAGGCCGCAATGAAAATCGCGGATCTTGCTATGGAAGAACATGCGCCCCACAAACGACAGCACCGGATTGCCGATGTACTTGTGCAGCGGCGGCATGGCGCCCGGCTCGATGCCACCGGCACAGCGGTCGCCCATCACCAGGTCGGCGCCGTCACGCAGGCGCTCGACAAACGGCATCAGCGCGGTAAAGTCGTAGCTGTCGTCCGCGTCGCCCATGATGGTGTACGTGCCCAGCGCCGCGTTGGTGCCGCCGATCAGCGCCGCGCCATAGCCGCGCTGCGGCACATCGACCACGCGCGCACCGCAGCGGCGCGCAATCTCCTGCGAACCGTCGGTGCTGCCATTGTCGGCGATCAGCACTTCGCCGGACACATGGTGCGTCTCCAGGAAGCTCATGGCCTTGCGGATGCATACCTCCAGCGTCTCCGCTTCATTGAGGCAGGGCATCAGGATGGTCAGTTCCAGCGTACCGTTTTCTTTGGTCATGTCATTGTCCTCCGTCGGTGGTTGGCTTGGATGTATAGAGCAGCGCGTATACCGGGAAGAACGCGCCGATCAGGAACAGGAAGTAGCCGTAGCGGTAGTCGCTCCAGCTGCATGTGGCCATCAGCCCCAGCAGATTGCCCAGCGCAGGCGCCAGCGCCCACAGCAGCCGCCCTTTTTTGCGCAATGCGCAGTAAAACACCGAAAAGAGCAGCCACGCCGTCCACAGGCCCAGGCTCCAAAAGATCGCGGTGGCCACCGGCTGCTTCGACGCATCGCGCAATGCCTGCACTGTGCCGCCAAAGACCGACGTCGGCGGGCGGCGCATGCCGTAGTGCTCGATCTCCTCGGGGAAGTACATGTCCGCCCACACATCGGTGGTCATGGTGCCGGTGGTGTTGATGTAGTGCTCATTGCGCAGCAGGATGCTCCAGAAGTGGCTCATGCGGGTGGCCATGCCGCGCAGCGTCCACAGCGGGCTCTTGGCCAGCGTCGTCAGATACAGCCGGACAAAGCTGCCAAAATGCACTTCCTGCATGTCATATACTTCATAGAAGGCATCGGCGACGTCGAAGTCGTCGTACGTGTCCCAGTTCATCTCGATGTCCGGGATCATGCGCCCCAGCAACTGCGCGTCCTCGGCGGAGAAGTTCGCGCCCGCATAGTACGCGCCCTGCAAATCGTGCAGCAGCGAATAGTACTTGGCGTCGTCGGACTTTTCCTCGTGCGCCACGCCGAGCAGGCGGTTGTACACCGGGCCCTGCACGACGGCCACCACCAGCAGCACCGCCGCCAGCGTGCCCGGCAGCACCCAGCGCCGGTATCGCACGCCGAAGTACACCAGCAGGACGCCCGCGCCCACCACGGCGGCGATGCCGTTTTGCCGGAACAGGCACACCCCGGCCATCGACCCGCCGATGACCAGGCAGATCGGCCACAGGCGCGCGCGCCGCGCCGTTGCCCCGTCGAGCTGCTCGAGCAGCCGCAGCGCTGCGTAGGTCAGCAGCAGCAGCAGCAGCGTGAAGGGCACGTCCTTCCAGATCGTGTTGATGATGAGGCCGTTGTTGGGCAGCAGCGCGAACACCATCGCGCCCGCGCACACCGCCCGGTACGACAGGCCGTGGCGGTGCAGCAGCATGCCGCACGCAGCCAGCACCGCCGCCGCCAGCAGCGACTGCGCCAGCGAGATCACCGACACCTGCGGGCAGATCGCCAGCAGGCCGCGCATGCACAGCGTGTACAGCGGCGAGTGCCAGTCGGATAGCGGCGCCGCGTCGATGGCCTGCGCCAGATGCGTATTGGAGTCGGCGGTCATCACCGCCGGATACACCGCCTCGCGATAGAGCAGCAGCGGCAGCAGGATCAGCGCGACGAGCAGCGCCCACTTGCCCGCCATGTACCGCGCGGAGGCTGTGCGCGGGCGATCCGCCCAGTCGTCCATGCGCCGCAGCACCACCGCGGCCAGGCAGGCCGCCCAGACCAGGCAGGGGATCAGCTCCAGCGTGAGGCCGCCCGCCACCAGCAGGAAGTAATTGCCCCACAGCGCAAAGGCGAGATACACCGCCAGCACCGCGAACCAGACCGCCTCCGCCGTGGAGGCAAAGTGCAGGCGCAGGCGCGGCAGATGATAAAACACCCACAGCGTCACCGGCACAAAGAAGAGCACGTTGAGGAACGTGAAGCCCATCATCGCGCGCACGAACAGATACAGCGAGGCGGCCGCGAACACACCCTCGCGCAGCATGGGCTGCCGGGCTATCTGCTGCCAGGACGAAACCTTCGGCCATCGCATCTCGGGCTTTCCTCCGCGTTCTGCCTAGAGTGGGGGCTGCTGCGCCGGGCTGCCCGGCGCGCGATAGAGCAGCGCGTAGAGCGGGAACAACACGCCGATCAAAAACACCGGATAGCCGTAGCGATAGTCGCTCCAGCTGCTGGTGGCCAGCAGCGCCAGGTAGTTGAGCGCGGTGGGCAGCAGCGCCCACAGCAGCGCCGCTTTCTTCCTAAATATACAGTGGAACACCGCCAGCAGCAGCGCCAGCACCCAGATGCCCATGCTCCACAGCACGCTGGCCGCCAGCGGATCGGTCAGCACGCCGTTGATGCGGTTCATCTCGGTCCAGTAGAACGACTCGCGGTTTTTCAGCCCATATTGCGCGATTTCCTCGGGGAAGTAGAGCTCGGTCTGCACATACGCATCCGAGAAGCTGGTCACATTGACCACCTTGTGATCGCGCAGCAGTATGCTCCAGTACGCATTGCAGCGCAGCAGCACGCCGCGAATGGTCAGCAGCGGGTTTTTCACAAACGTGCGCAGGTACAGCCCGAAGAACTCGCCCATGTGCACTTCTTCCATGTCGTAGAAATGGTCGCTGAACCACGTCGGCTGATAATCGGCGCGATGCACCTCCAGGTCGGGCACGATGCGCTCGAGCAGCGCCAGGTCCTGTTCGGAGAACTCGCCGTACTCATAGTAGATGCCCTGCAAGTCGTGCAGCAGCGAGTAGTACTTCGCGTCGTCGGATTTTTCCTCGTGCTCGATGTGCAGCACGTTCTGGTAGACCGGGCCCTTGACCACGCCGACGACGGCGATCGCCGCGATCAGCGTGCCCAGCAGCGCCCACTTGCGGTAGCGGATGGACAGGGTGATCAGCACGATGCCCGCGCCGATGAACGGCGCGATGCCGTTCTGGCGGAACAGGTAGATGCCCACCAGCGCCACGCCGCACTGCACGCAGGGCATGGCGATGCCGCCCTCTGCGCCGCGCAGGCGCTCGAGCAGCACCAGGATGGCGTAGGTGAGCAGCACCAGCAAAAAGCTAAACGGAATGTCCTTCCAAATGGTGTTGATTTGCAGGCCGTTGTTGGGCAGCATGGTGAACACGCACACGCCCACGCACAGCGCGCGGAACGACATGCCCTGCCGGTGCAGCAGCATGGCGGCGGTCGCGATGGCGCACGACACCAGCACGATCTGCACCACCACCACGAACGCGATGCGTGGCTGGATGCGAAGCAGCGCGCGGATGCACAGCGTGTACAGCGGCGAATGCCAGTCGCTCAGCGGCGCGGCGTCGATGGCCTGCGAGATATGCGTATTGGAATCGATGGACATGACCGCCGGATTGAACGCCTCGTGATAGACCAGCAGCGGCGCGGCGGCCAGCGCGGCCAGGATCGCCCACTTCAGCCAGGCGTAGCCACGGCCCGGCTGGCGCGGCTTGTCGGCGATGCCGTCCATCCAGCGCACCAGCACGCGCGCCATGCCGCACGACCAGATGAAGCACGGGATCACTTCCCATGTCAGCTCCGCGCGAATAAATATGAAGTAATTGCCCCACAGCGCAAACGTGAGATACGCCGCCAGCACGAAGAACCACACGGTCTCCGCGACGCTGCGCAGGCGAAACGTGAGCCCGGGCAGATACGCCAGCACCACCACGGTCAGCGGCAGCAAAAACAGCGCATCGGTAAACTCAAACCCGCGCAGCGACCGCACCAGAAGGAACGCCGACGACAGCACAAACAGGGCGCTTTGCACTACGCGCGCGCAAAGCAGGCGGGACCAGGGAATGTTGCGCAAGGATCGCATCGGTGCAGTCCTCTCCTCTTTTGTTCATTGCAATGTGTGTATCTTACCAGAAAATATGTAAAGCGGCAAGTGCGCACTTGCCCATAGGCAGCGCGCGCGGTGCGCTGTATACAAAAAGGCCCGCCGGCCGAGGCCAGCGGGCACTGCTTGTCAAAAAATCCATAGGCTGTCCAAAAAGGTCCAGATGTGGGCGAAGCCCAAGACCGTCCGACAGAGGCGTACCCGCGTACGCCGACGAGGTGGTCGCCGGACTGAGCCCGCAGATGGGCGTTTTTCGACAGCCTGGGCCCGCTGGCCGAAGCCAGCGGGCCTTGCTTGACGCTAAAACTCCCCCCGGTTATCCGGGTTGTTTACCACCCCGAACGCCACCAGCGCGGCCATCAGCGCCTGCACGATGCCGTCCCAGCCGGGGATCTCGACCCCAAACCATTCCTTGCACACCAGCGCGATCAGCGCCGCCAGCGCCATCCACGCCGCCCAGGACTGCGCCCGGTTCTTGATCTTCTCCCACAGTGTCATGTTCATGCTCCTAGCCCACCTTTCGCATTTCGTCGATCCGTTTGTGCGCCGACCGGACGGATTCCTCGATCACCGTGATGCGGCGGTCGGCGTCGTCCAGCCTGCGCTGCTGCTCCCCCGCCACGCCCTCCTGCCGGTCCAGTGTGGTGCGGATGTACTTGATGTCCGAGCGCATCTCGATGATGTTCGGGTCGCCGTCGCGGCGGCGGGCGCGGATGCTCATGGTGTTGCTGACCAGCGCGATGAGCACCCCGGCGGCGGTGACCAGGCTGAGCAAGTCGCCCACCGAAAAGTTAATCCCCTGCATGGTTCGCACCGCCTTTCGCCAGCGCGCCGCCCGCCAGCGCATCGAGCATCGCCACGATCGCGCGCGCCTCGTCCACTGTCCGGCAGGGGATCCACACGCCCGGCTCGCCCGCGGTGGGTTCGCCGTCGCCTCCACCTTCGCCCTGCCCCTCGTTCCCCCCGCCGCTGCCGTCCGCCCAGGTGATCCTCAAATAGTCCTTGCTCGCCCAGCCGGTCACGCCGCCGTACAGCACGCTCGCCCAGCCCTCGCCGTCCTCGATCACGTCCACGGTCGCGCCGCGCGGCAGCTTGCCCACGATGCCCGCGCTCTTGCTCGGCTGCTGCCGGATGTTTAGCGCCCCGCTCTCGGTGGCCACCACTGCCGTGCCGATCACCGGCTCCGGCGCACCCGCCGCGTCGTATGCGATCTCCCTTGCCAGCCCCACGTGCGTCCAGCCTCGGCTGAGCGTGCTCGGCGCGACATGCCCGACCGACTTGCCGCTGTGCGCCACCTCCACGCTGTCCACATCGCAATATAGCCCGACGTGAGAGGCGTTACCCTTGCCGTCGCCCTTGTACCGATCCGGCTCGCCGCCGTCGAACGCGTGGATAAAAAGCAGAGCGCCGGGCGTCAATTTGCCCTGCGCTCTTGCCTCTTGGATCGTGCCCAACCAGGTACACGCATGCCGATACATGTCGTTGCTGCCCGCATAGGCCATCTTGCCGCCGGTGTCGATCACGCACCGCTCGACGAACGCCTGGCAGTCCTGTTGATCATACGTGATCGTGCCGTCCAGCGCCTTTTTCGCGGCGTTTTGCGCGACGGTGCACCCGAGTGGTCGATTGCTCATGCGCTCACCGCCCACCCATGCACCCCCGGCTCCCACACATTGCCCACCGCAGTGCTGGTCCAATGCTTGCCGCCATGGCTCACCTTCGCGCCCAGGTCGTACGCGTCGTGTGCGCCGATCGGTTGCGACCACTGCGGCCACTCCTCGGCGGGATCGCCGATCTTCGTCCACAACGCAGGCGTTTTGTCCGGCGTCCAGTCGGCCTGGCCGGTGTGCGCCTGCGCGCAACGATACAGCTTGTCCGCATAGCGCCGGATGTCGCCCTGCACATACTTGCCCTCCTGCGTCCACGCAACAAACAGCTCCGCGTGCTCGGTGGCGGTCACGTCGTCCAGCGTGCCGGTCTCTGCCAGCCGCACGAACACAATACTGCCCACTAGGTCATTGCCCGTGATCTGCTCGCGCAACTCGCGCGCTTTCTCCATGCGGTCATTCATGCTCCGTCCCTCCAATCATCGTGTCCAGAACAGCCTGCATTGTGTCGGGCGCTTTCTCCCTCCCCGGCACCTTGGGCCAGGCGAAGTCCTCGGGCCAGCCGGGCTGGTCGGGCAGGTCGCGCAGCGCCTGGCGGTAGTCGCGCCATGCGTCGCGCTCGGCGTCGGTGCAGGGGTAGTCCAGCGTCTGCGTGTAGTCGCTGGCGCGCAGCAGCTGCCCGCGCACATACTGCGCCGCGATGGCTTCCACCTGCACGCCGTCGCGGGAAAACTTGCCGGTCTCCGGGTCGTACACGTCGCCCATCTGGATGTCCAGGTAGTCGTCCGCGTCGAGCACCAGGTTGCCAGTCGCGCGCTCATACCCGGCGCGATACTTCTCGGCGATCTCGATGAGGTTGATCACCACGTTGTCGTGTATCTCCACTGTCTGCATGTCTTGTCCCTCCCGTTTCTTACACAGGCGTCACAAACCAGACGCGAATGCCGCACAGGCCCTTGGTGCCTGCGCTGCTGTCCGCCCTGCTGTCCGCCGAGTTGTAGTTCGTGCCCTTGCCGCCCGCGCCGCCCTGGCCGAATTTGTTGGCCACCGTTGTGCCGCCCGCCGACTTGCCCGCGACCGCGCCCGCGCCGCCCTGGCCCCGGTTGTTGCTGGCCACATGGCCGCTACCGCCCGCGCCACCCTGCGCATACAGGCCGTAGCCCGTCGCGTCGTCTTTGAATAGGAAGTAATCGTCGGTGTTCATGCCGACGCCGGCCGCCGGTTTCACGCCCTGGTAGGGGTCGGCGGGCGAGTTGCCGTTCGTGCCCTTGTATCCGCCGCCGGTCGCGCCCAGGCTCGCACCGCCATAGAAGGCGTAGGGCAGCCGCGCACCGCCGGTGGTGCTGGTGCCTGCGCCGCCCGCGCCGCCGCACTGGAAGTCGTCGTAGATCTTGCCGCCGCCGCCACCGCCGCCGCCGCCGCCGCCCGCGCCACCCGCGCCGCCCCACGCGTCGTCGGTATGGCCTTCATCCGCCCTGGTGCCGCCCACGCCGCCGCTGCCGCCGCTGGCGGTGCACAGCGTCGTGCTGCCATACGCGATGCTCGCCGTGCCGCCCTTGCCGCCGTTGTTCTCGTTGTACAGGTGCTTGTTGACGGCCGCCGTGCCGCCCGCCGGAACAGTGATCGTCAGCACGTTCCCGTCCTTGAGCGTCGCGGCATCGGTGATCGTGGCATGCGCCACGCGCCCGCTGCCGCCGCCACCGCCGCCGCCGCCGAAATACGTGCCGCTGTCGTTGTTCTCGCCCGCGCCCGCACCGCCGCCGCCGCCGCCGCTCACCACCGTCAGGTTCGCGACCTTCGCGCCGCGCGGCATGGCGAATGTCGTGGACGAGGTAAAGATGTAGTCAACATACTTTGGCCGGAACGCGTACATTGGGAACGCGTTGAGCACCCATCCATCCCCCGCCATTTAGCCCACCTCCAGGAACCAGATGGTCGCGGTCGGGAACAGCGTGGGGATGTCCGCCGCGAAGAGCTGCACCGTGTTCGAGGCGTTCACGCGGCAGCCGTACACCGGGCACTTGGGCCCCGCGTTGGTCGCGGGCATGATCAGCATGGGCGTCATCGCGGTCGTCACGCCGGTGACCGTCACGGTCGCGTGGTACCGGTCATACGAGGCGGTGTACGTCCAGCCGGTGCTGGGGATCTCCACGTCGGCCTTGAGCGTGCGCCGCAGCGCCTGCCCCTTCAGCGACGTCAGCGCGGTGGTCTGCGTGGTCAGGTCGCTGGCCTTGGCGTAGTAGGTGCCCTGCTGCCCGTCGAGCAGGTCGGCGTCCAGCCCGCTGGATGCGCCGTCCACGCTCTTGAGCTTCGTCAGCACCTTCGCCGCGGTGTAGTCGTCGGCCTGCACCGAGTCCTTCGCTGCGCGATACGCCCGGTCCAGCGTGCCGCACACCGCCTCGTCGGCGCGCTCGTCGGTGATGTCCTCGTCGCGCAGGGTGCCCGCGCCCACCGCGATGCGCACCTGCGCCAGCGACACCTCGTACACCGTGTCGCCGCGCGTCAGCTCGGGCGGCTGCGGCGCGGCCGCCGCTGTGCCCTGCTTGACCGCCACACGGATGCTCTTCACCTCCGCGCTCTTGTCCAGGCGCAGCACCACGCGGTCGATGCGCGGCTGCGTCAGCGCGGCCTCGTGCGCCAGCAGCATCGGCTCGCCGCCGTCGTCCAGCAGCGCGTAGCTGTAGCCCTCCACCATCGCGCGGCCGACCCCGACCTGCGCTTGCAGCCCCTGCTGCGCGGCGGTGACCGTCAGGTCGTCCAGCGTGCGCACGCCGTTGCCCCCGATCGTGCCCAGCGCCAGCGCCATCTCGCGCTCGGTATACGACCGCTCGTCGTTTACTGTCGAATCAAAGAAAGAAAAGATCTCCTGTGCCATCGTCCCTCACCTCACGATTTGATCGGTCATTTTCCGAATGACCGTGGTTATACTGACCGGCGCGTCGCCGAATACCGCCGCCAACTGCGGCGGCTTGCCCTGTTCATACGTCTCCTTGACCTCGACGCAGCGCGCGTCCACGCGCCCGCTCGCGGCCAGCAGCGTCACCTTGTCGCCCAGATCCCAGTCCACGCCGTAGCGGAACACGCCCCGGCGCATCACCGTGCCCTGGATCGTGTTCTTCTCCTCGGCCTGCGTCAGCTTGCGCTTGCCCGCGGTGTCCAGCTCCTGCGGCGTCTCCAGGCTGCCGCCGTCCACCCAGGTCTCGCGCCGGTTCAGGCCGGTGAAGTCCGTGCCCACCGCCAGGATCAGCCGCTGCTCGTCCTCGCCGTACCCGCCGACGTACGCGGTGTTCTTCAGCGCCGCGCGATCCAGCGTGTGGCGCATCTCGCTGGCGTTGCCGTTGCCCACCGACAGGATGACGTGCGTGTCGCCGCCGTTGCCCACGGTCAGGTCGCGCCCGGGCGCCGCGGAGAACAAGAACCGCTGATTGGCCAGGTCGGGCGTGATGCTGTAGCCCATGTCGCTGTACTCGCCCAGCTCCTTGAGCAGCGCGTCCATCTGGTCAAAGCGCGCCTGCCAGGGCACGGTCATGCCGCGATGCAGGTTTTCGGCCAATACCAGGCGCGGGATGGCGCGCTTTTCGTCCTCGGGCGCGATCAGGTTGCCCGCCACGAAATGCTGGTAGCAGCTCTCCGCGTCGGCGGTGATGCGATCCCAGCCGAAGGACTGGTCGGCCTGGCGCGGCGGCACGGCCAGGCGGCGGCGCACCAGCCCGTCCAGCGTGCAGCCCTTGACGGTGATCGCGTGCTTGGCGTCCTCGCGGATGATGGCCTCGATGAGCATCGCCTTGTCCGGCTCGTCGGTGGGCAGCAGCAGCCGGTCGGTGCGCAGCTCGCCCACGTGCGGCGCGTCCGCAGAGATGTGCAGCTCGAACTCGCCGGTGCCGAAGTGCCGCCGCGTGATTTGCAGGCTGGTGTAGAGCGCCAGCTCGCCATAGCGGACGAAGTCCCAGTCGATGATGCGCAGCGACTGCATCTACACCGCCTCCAGTCTGGTCTGCCAGGCCAGCTGCACGCGCGAGGCGGTGCTGGGCGCAGAGGGCAGGTATTCCAGCTGGTTCTCGCCCGGGCGCAGCACAAAGGCGCGCAGCGCCGAGTCCAGCGACAGATACCCGTGCGCGGGCGTCTGGCTGCCGTCCGCGGCGATCAGGGTCACGCTGAGCACGTTCGGGTCGGTGTTCATGCGCAGCGTCTCGCCCAGCGCCACCGGCTTTGACACGGTCAGCTGCGCGCCGGTGGTGTGGTTGACGATGCCCGGCGTCTCGCCGCTGCCGTAAATGTCGATGATGAGCGGCGCGTCCACTTGCCCCTGGTTGATCACCGTGCCCGAGAAGCTGCTGGTGCCCAGCTTGATGGGAAAAGAAAACGGCAGCCTCAGGCCGCCGTTGCCCATTTGCAGGGTCGCGTGGTGGGTGTCCTCGGTCATCCAGTAGGGCGACGCGCACCGGAACGGCAGCTTGGCCGACAGGAACCAGTTTTGCAGCCGCTTTTCCGGGTTGGTTTCCTCCGGGATGGCGTAGCACCACCAGCTGCCGTGGTCGTTCTCGTAGATCAGGCGCCCCTGCTTCTCGCCGTCGAACACGCGCGGACTGGCCAGCGCGGTCATCAGCGCCTCGCGCTGCGCGTACAGGTCGGCGCGGCTCGCGCCCTGGATGTGGAATTGCAGATCCACGATGCGCGCGTCCAGGCTGATGCGTTCGGGCGTGTCGCCCTGCTGCCATACGCCCCGGCTGGTCAGCACCTTGATGGGCGGCCTGCCCAGCCCGGACACGTGCTCGAGGATGTACGGCGGCGCGCTGGTGAATACCAGCGTATCGCCGTGCAGGTTGATGTAGGTCAGTTTTTGCATGCGGCCTCCTCCTTATTGCCCATACACGAGTTGTGCGGCCAGCCCCTGATTCACCGCGTCCACCTTGCGCGCGGTGTCGCTGGGCGACTCGACCGGCAGGTTGAAGTTGTTGGTGTTGGTCACGGTGACCACCGGCGGCGCGCTGCTGATATGCGCCGTGCCCGCGCCGGACGCCGCCAGCGCGTCCGAGGCCGCCAGCGCGGTCTGCGCGGTCCGATCCTGCACGTCCAGGATCTTCTTGTTCAGCTTGTCAAACCAGTCGGAGATGTCCTTCATCTTGTCCTTCATGCCGTTGTACAGCCGCTCGCCCAGCGTCTGCCCGGTCGCCTCG
>JAVBUY010000081.1:0-6624 GCA_031554855.1 Eubacteriales bacterium | reverse complement strand
AGCGCGCGCCGCTCTGTCAGCCAGCACTCCGCCGGTGCACCAAAGTTCCAGGTATCGCCACCGTGCGCGGGCAGCGACAACGCGCGGCCCAGCGCGGACAGCGCGCCGGTGAGCGGTTCGAGCGCGTGCTGAAAGGCGCGGGCCGTGCCCGGACATTGCGCGGTGGGCGCTGTGCCGGAGAGCAGCGCCGCCAGCCAGCGCGAAACCTCCGCCTCCTCAGGCATGCCGCCATAGAGCAACGCGCCATGATGCGCCACCACCACCGGCAGCGCCGCGCCGCAGTGCCCCAGGCGATAGCCCTCGGCAGCGAGCCGCGCGCAAGCTGCCGCCAACCCCGCTGCATCGCGACCGCCCAGTGGGTCATCCTCGCGACAGCCCCAGGGTGCGTGCGCGTCGCGGTAGGCGGCGTCATCCATGCACAGCAGCACGGCGGAGACCCGCGCCTCGCGCGCCACCGACAAACAGGCGTGCAGCCGATAGAGCAGCGCGCAGGTTGCTTCCACTGTGTCCGCGACCGGCAGCGCGGGGAGGATCAGTGCCTCGTCCTCTTGCAAGAATGCGCGCAACACATCAGGCGAGGGCAGCCCCTCTGGTGCATCCAGCATGCGCACCTGCGCACCCAGCGTGGTGAGCAGCGCCGCCAGCCAATCCGCCAGACCACCGGGCGCGCGCAACAGCGCGATGCGCCGCTCCAGATAAGCGCGAGTCAGAATGAGTCGCACAGAATCCCCTCCTTGTGCCTCGTATCTGTGCGAGCATATGCGTACAGGCACAGGGACTTGCCTAATAGGCAAAACTTTTTTTTGCAGAATATCTATGCTATAATCAGACGGTCAATAAACGCCCATCTGCGGTGTTGGCGCAGCGCTCGGTGTGTTGCTGTATGGAACGATACGGCTTCGCGTCTCAATTCGCGATGGTCGTGGGCGCATGCCCGCTCTGCCGCGCATAGGGTTTCACGCCGTCTTTTCGGCCCACTGGGTCGGCGGCGTTCCGCCGCTCACTTGCGGCCTACTAGCGGCGGGGCATTTCTCGGCAGTCTAACGGGAGTCCGACTCATAAGGAGGCGCGCGCGATGCGGCGAGTTTTGGCGGGATTGTTGCTGGCGTGTTTGTTGAGTGCATCGGCATGCGCATATGCAGAGGATATCGGCCCGATGATGGGCTTTGACGACGAGAGCGGCCGCGCATGGGCGGACAGCGCGTTCTTTGTGCGCATGGAACAATTGACCGGTGTGGGCGTGCGCGACTTCGCGCAGGGCACGGAGCGGGCAAACTACCGCACGGCGCTCGATAGCGCGCTATCCGGTGGCAGCTTGCCCGCGACGCTATTTAAGGCGCAGCTGACACCGCAGCAGGAACTGGACGGCGCAGCCAGCGGCGCGCTGATCGACTTAGCGCCGCTGCTCGACCAATACGCCCCTAACCTGTCGGCGCTGCTCGCTGCGCATCCTGACTGGCGCGCGGCCATCACGCTGCCCGATGGCAAGATCGTGGCGCTGCCGCAGCTGGCCGAGCATGAGCGGCAGGCGGTGATCTGGATCAACCGCGAATGGCTGAAGAAACTGGGACTTGCGATGCCCGCCACGCCGGAGCAATACCAGGCGGCGCTGATCGCTATGCGCGACGGCGACCCAAACGGCAACGGCAAGCGCGACGAGATCCCGCTGCGGCTGATCGGTCCCTGGGAGGCCAAGTGGCTAGCGTCGTTCTTTGGCCTGGCGATGAATGATTACAACGTGTATGCGGACGAGGCGGGGCAGGTGCGATTCGCGCCGCGCGAACCCGCGTTCTATGACTTTCTTTCGTATCTGCGCGGACTGAACGAGGCAGGTCTGCTGGGCGAGGACGCCTTTACCGGCACGCACGCGATGCAGGCGCTGGAGCAGGCCGACGAAAAGCAAGTATCGGTCGGCGGCATGATCTCGCTGGCACCCTACACGCTGCTGCCGATCGCGCAGGCCGAGCAGTTCGATGCGCTGCCGCCGATGGTCTATGCAGGAAAAACACGCTATCGGGATCTGCAAGGCTCGGTGTGGCGCGGCGCGTTCGCCGTCACCTCGGCATGCAAAAACCCTGCGGCGGCGCTTAGCTGGGTGGACGCGCTGTACGCGCCCGAGGGCGCGATGCTCGCGTGGGCGGGCATGGAGGGCGAGGACTATGCCTTTGTGGACGACGGCACCTGGACCTATGCGATCACGCAGGAGCGCACGCTGACCGACCTGCAAACAAAGTCACTGATGAGCGGTGGCGCGGCAATGCCCGGGCTGATGCCTTACGAGTTCTGGCGGCGCATCGGCATTGCCGGGGAGCGGCACGTGATGGCCGAATCCGACAAGGTGGCGCAGGTAGCGACGCTGCCAGTGCCATTGGTGTACTGGACGAACGAACAGCAGGCCGAGCTGGACGCGCTGCAAGCGGCGCTGGGCCCTGCGGTGGACAGGGCCATCGCGCGCTTTGCCACCGGCGAGACCGAGCTGAACGAGCAGACCTTCGCAGCGTTTCAGCAGGAGCTGGACGATCTGGGCGCCGTACGCATGACTGCGCTATGGCAGACTGCGCTGGATGCGAAGCAATAGTATGAAGCAAAACACGACACAACCGAGCGAGCGGCAAGCGCCGATCCGCGCGATGCTGGACAAAGCGCAGGGTCGCGTGCGCATGCACATGCCCGGGCACAAGGGGCAGACCCCGGCGGGCTGGGATGCGTTCGGCTATGACATGACGGAGATAGATACCACCGGAGACCTGTTCGCGCCCGATGGGGCGATGGCCGAGGCTGCGAGGCTGGCGGCGGGTGCGGCGGGTGCGAGCTGCACGCTGCCGCTGTCCGGCGGCAGCACGGCGGGCGTGCTGGCCATGCTGCTGGCGACTGCGTCTGCGGGCGGCGAGGTCATCGTGGCGCGCAACTGCCACCACAGCGTGCTGTCGGCCTGCGCGCTGGCGCACGCTGAACCGGTTTTCGTTTATCCGCGGCACGTGGATGGCTGGGCGTACATCGCGCCGGAGGACGTGACCGCAGCGATTGCCGCGCATCCGCATGCGCAGGCGGTGGTGGTCACGAGGCCGGACTACCTGGGCGTGTGCGTTGAGCTGGCGGACATCGCGCGTGCGGCGCACGACACGGGCATGCGACTGCTGGTGGACGAGGCGCACGGCACGCATTTGAACTGGACGGCATCGGGGCAACCAGCTGGCGCGGGTGCGTGCGGCGCGGACGCCTGGGTGCAGAGCGCACACAAGACGCTGCCCGCGCTGACCGGAGCGGCGTGGCTGCACCTGGCGGGAGTCATGGACGCGGAGCGCGTGCGGGGCATCCTGCGCATGGTGCACACGTCCAGCCCGTCGTTTCCGATTCTGGCTTCACTAGACGCGGCGCGTGCCTGGATGGATGCGAAGGGCGGCGCGGCACTGGTTGAACTGCATGCGCGCGTCGCGGACTTCTGGCGGCGACTGCGCGAGGCGCAGCCGGAACTGGCCAACGCGCACGACCGGCTCAGCGGCGTCGCAGGACAAGCATTTGACCCGGCGCGGGTCGTCATCGAGGCGGCCAACCTGGGCTACACCGGCGACCAGGTCGCGGCGCACCTGGCGTCGCAAGGCATCGACATCGAGATGGCCGACGCGCGCTGCGTCGTGCTGATCCCCTCGGTGGCCGATCCGCCCGACGCGCTGGCTTGCGCGACAGAGGCGCTGAGCAGACTATCCATTAGACCGCCGCTGCACAACGCGCAGACTAGCCTGCCGGCAGCTGAACGGGTTATGCCGCTGTGGCAGGCCGCGTTGTCGCCCAGTGAGCCGGTGCCGCTGGCGCAGGCCGTCGGGCGCGTCGCGGCGGTCAGCGCGGGCGCGTACCCCCCGGGCATCCCCTGGGTCGTACCCGGCGAGCGTATCTCCGCGCAGGCCATCGGCGCGCTGTCCGGCGCGGCGCATACCTTCGGCATCTCAGGCGGCGGCATCCGCTGCGTGCAAAATACAGAGCATAAGGGGTAACAACGTGCAGTACGAAACCATTCTCTTTGACCTAGACGGAACGCTGAACGAGTCCGCGCCGGGCATCATTCATTCGGCGCAGTATGGCGCGCGCCAAGTGGGCTTTACCGAGATTCCGGACGAGATGTACGCCACCTTCATCGGGCCGCCGCTGCATTCGTCCTATCGCCGCGCGGGCATGAATGACGAACAGGCCGCCCGGGCAGTGGAGCACTACCGCGTGTACTTTGCCGAGCGCGGCATGTATGAAAACTCGGTGTATGTCGGCATCCCCAACCTGCTGCGCAGACTCAAGGCGCAGGGCGCGCGCCTGTGCGTCGCCACCGCCAAGCCGCAGTATTTCGCAGAGAAGATCTTAGAACGACTCGGCCTGGCGCGGTTCTTTGACATCATCGCAGGCGCAGAGATGACCGAGCGCGGCACCGACAAGAGCGACCTGGTGCAGCGCGCGCTGGTCGGCAGCCGCGGCCGCGCGGTGATGATCGGCGACCGCGAATTTGATGTATTCGGCGGACAGGGCAACGGCATCGACACCATCGGCGTGCTCTACGGCTATGGCACGCGCGAGGAGTTCCGCAAGGCGGGTGCGACGCATATTGTGGAAACGGTTGCTGATCTGGCGGACTTCCTCGCGCCGGAGATCCCCGAGCCCGAGGGCTTTTTCATCACGGTGGAGGGGCTGGACGGATCAGGCAAGACCTCGCAAATCGAGCGGATCCATGCGCACCTGGTCGAGCTAGGCTACGATGTGCTGGCTACGCGCGAGCCGGGCGGCAGTCCGATCGCCGAGAGCATCCGCGAGGTGGTGCTGACGCCCGACAACCTGGGCATGCACCCGCTGACAGAGGCGCTGCTCTACGCGGCGGCGCGCGCCGAGCATGTGCACGCCATCGTGCGCCCGGCGCTGAAGGCGGGCAAGGTGGTGCTGTGCGATCGATTCGTCGATTCCAGCGTGGCGTACCAGGGCGGCGGGCGGCAATTGGGCGTGCAGCATGTGCTGGACATCAACGCACCCGCCATTGACGGCACGATGCCAGACGCGACCGTGCTGCTGAAGATCGATGCGGAAACTGCGCTGAAGCGCCGCAGCAGCGCGTCGTCGCTGGATCGCATCGAGATGGAGCAAATGGCGTTCCATCAGCGGGTGTATGATGCGTATGAGGAGTTGGCACGCATGCAGCCTGAGCGCATCATCCAGGTAGACGCGACGCGCGGCATCGAAGAGATCGCCGCAGACGCCTGCGCGGGCATCGACCGCGTGCTGGCGAAGCGATAAGGAGGCAGTATGGCGCGCATCGTGGTGGGCATGTCGGGCGGCGTGGATTCGTCGGTGGCGGCGCTGCTGCTGCATCGGGCGGGGCACGAGGTCATCGGCGTGTTCATGAAAAACTGGGAGGAAACCGACGCGGACGGTGTGTGCACCGCCGAGGCTGATTGGGCCGACGTGCGCGCGGTGTGCGATGGAATCGGCATCCCCTACTATTCGGTCAACTTTGCGCAGGAGTATCGTGACCGCGTGTTTTCGTACTTTTTAGAGGAATACCAGGCTGGGCGCACGCCCAATCCGGATGTGCTGTGCAACCGCGAGATCAAGTTCAAGGCGTTCCTGGATTTCGCGCTCAAGCTGGGCGCGGAGCACCTGGCCACCGGCCACTTCGCGCGCATCGGCGAGGCGAGGGAAAGGCGGACGCTGCTGCGCGGCGTGGACGCGAACAAGGATCAGAGCTACTTTCTGCATATGCTCGGCCAGAATGCGCTGGGCAAGGCGATGTTTCCAGTTGGGGGACTGACCAAAGCAGAGGTGCGTGAAATCGCACGGCAGGAAAACTTGCCGACCTGCAACAAAAAAGACTCGACTGGCATCTGCTTTATCGGCGAACGCGACTTCAAGCAATTTTTGCAGACGTATTTGCCCGCGCAGCCCGGCGACATGCGCGAGCTGGATACCGGCCGTGTGGTTGGCCGCCACGATGGGCTGATGTATCACACGCTGGGGCAGCGGCGGGGCCTGGACATCGGCGGATGCGGCGACGGGCGCAGCTGGTTTGTGGTGGGCAAGGATCTGACCAACAACGTGCTGTTGGTGGCGCAAGGCGAGGATCACTCCGCGCTGTATACCACCGGCGCGCTGGCGATCCAGGAGACCTGGGTGGCGGGGGAACCGCCGGTAGGGCTGGGTACACCCTTTCGCTGCACCGCGAAGTATCGCTATCGCCAACCCGATCAGGCAGTCACCATCCTGCGCACCGCCGAGGGGCTGCGCGTCACCGCCGACGATCCGCAGCGCGCGGTGACGCCCGGGCAGTCGGTCGTGCTCTACGATGGCGATGTGTGCCTGGGCGGTGGCGTCATCGACCATATGTGGTGATGCGGAAAGCCCGCATACACAAGTTCTAGCGCGCATACGAAAACATAAAAATTCTTTGGTTTTTCCTGTTGACACAGCCGCAAAGGCTCTGATATACTAACACTCGCCCTCCGAAAAAAAGGACGGGCGAACGATCCTTGAAAACGATACAGGAAGAGAGAAAGAGCTTGTTTTTCCGAAAGGGAAAGCGAGCGAGACAGACAGTTGATTCTTTCATGAGTTTTGAATCTTGGGGGCTGGTGAGAACCAGAATAACCAAGAGGA
>JAVBUY010000134.1:0-6513 GCA_031554855.1 Eubacteriales bacterium | reverse complement strand
GGATGACGCGCTGCGCCGCCGGCACGATCGCCGCATTGTGCGTGATGATCATCACGGTCTTGTTCATGTCGCGGCCCACCTCGCGCAGCAGTGTCAGCACCATGCGGCCGGTCTCGGAGTCCAGCGCGCCGGTCGGCTCGTCGCACAGCAGCAATGCCGGGTTCTTGCATAGCGCGCGCGCGATGGCGACACGCTGCTGCTCGCCGCCGGAGAGCTGCGCGGGAAAGTTGTTCATGCGGTCGGCCAGCCCGACGCGCGCCAGCGTTTCGCGCGGGTCCAGCGGCTGCTTGCATACCTGCTGCGCCAGCTCCACGTTCTCCAGCGCGGTCAGGTTGGGCATCAGGTTATAAAACTGAAACACAAACCCCACATCCAGGCGGCGATACTGCGTCAGCTCGCGGTCGTTTAGCGGCACAATGTCGCGTCCGCCGACTAAGATCTGTCCGCTCGTCGCGCGATCCATGCCGCCCAGCAGGTTCAGCACGGTGGTTTTGCCCGCGCCGCTGGGGCCGAGCACCACCGCGAATTCACCCGCCTCCACAGAAAAGCTGACATGATCCACCGCGTGAATCGCCATCTCGCCGATCTGATAGGATTTGCATATGTCCTTGAGCTCAATGTTGGCCACGGGTTGTTCCTCCTCAGGATTGTTGCGTCGTATTTTCGCTCAGATCCACTTTCAGCAGCCGCCCGGTGAACGCGAGCACCACTTGCAGCATTTCGTCGGCATTGGGCGCGCCGGGCATGCTCTCAACCCCCACAAAGCCGGACAGCAGGAAGCGCGCCATGTGCGCCGGATACGGCGCGTCGAACATGCCCTCCGCGTTGCCCAGGGTCAGCACCTGCGTGGCAAACGGCTCCATCACGTCCATCACGTGGTTGTGAATCATCGTGTGCATCTCGCTGGTCATGCCCTTGACGCGCCGCGGATAGAAGTGGTCGATCTCGTGCAGAAAAGCGGACACCACTTGCACCAAGTTCTGGATGCGCGTTAAGGGGGGCACGGTGGGATCTCGCAGCTTGGCCGCCAAGTCGGACACGCGCGTCTCGATAAACTGATCGGTCACCGCCAGCAGAATGTCTTGCTTGCTGGAGAAATAGTAGTAGAACAGCCCTTGCGCCACGCCGATGCGCCCGACGATATCGCTGACCAGCGTCTGGTCGTAACCTTGCGTCAGAAACAATTCGCGTGCAGCCTCGATTAGCTCTTGCCTGCGCTCTTCCGGCGGCTTGCTGATGCGGGACATGCGTGCGCCTCCTTCTCTCGGGCGGTCGCGCGGGCCTGTCTGATTGACATAAGTCAATGACTGACTTGTGTCAATCAGTATAGCATAAGGGCAATGAAAGTCAAGTATCCCCAGCATGAATTCGTCCTGAATTTTTGCGCGATCCGGCGCGCTTCTTTACTTTTCCTTGTGAATATGGTAGTATTTTCTGTACGGGTTTTCTCAATGTTTACCATGCGGAGGTGCCCATGAACATCTGGCACGACGTTGCTGAGGCGCGCATCACGCCAACGGATTTCCTGGCGGTGATCGAAATACAAAAGGGCGCAAAGAACAAGTATGAAATGGACAAAGAGACCGGCCTGCTGCGGCTGGACCGCATTTTGCATACTTCCACGGTATACCCTGCGAACTATGGCTTCATCCCGCGCACCTACGCGGACGACAACGATCCGCTGGACGTGCTGGTGCTGTGCTCCGAGCCGATCATTCCCATGACGCTGGTGCGCTGCTATCCCATCGGCGCGCTGAAGATGGTAGACGGCACCGAGGCCGATGAAAAAATCATCGCCATCCCCTATGGCGATCCCACCCACAACTGCTATCGCGATATCCAGGCACTGCCGCACCATATCCTCGATGAGATGATGCATTTCTTCGAGGTGTACAAGACGCTGGAACACAAGACCACTACGGTGAAGGAAATGTGCGGCCATGAAGAAGCGACCGCCATCGTGCAGCGCTCCATCAAAATGTACATCGATGATATCCTGCCTACGCTGGCAGAGAAGTAACGCTTAAAGGAGCATCCTGCCATGAAACTAGGCGGACTGGAAGCTGGCGGCACCAAAATGGTATGCCTGATCGGCGACGAAAAAGGGCACATCTTCGAACGCGAGTCCTTCCCCACGCTGACGCCCGCCGAAACCTTGCCCAAGCTCATTGCTTATTTTGAGGGCAAGGGGATCGAGGCGCTGGGTATCGGCAGCTTTGGCCCCATCGGGCTGGATCGCGCCGACCCGCTCTACGGCCACATCACCAGCACGCCGAAACTGGATTGGCATAACTGCGACCTGTGCGGCGCGCTGGGGCAAGCGCTGAATGTGCCGATCGGCTTTGACACCGACGTCAACGCAGCCGCACTGGCTGAGCTGACGCTGGGCGCGGCACAGGGCATGGACAGCTGCGTGTATTTCACCGTGGGCACCGGCGTGGGCGGCGGCGTGGTGGTCGGCGGCCAGCTGGTGCACGGCATGCTGCATCCCGAGGTCGGCCACATCCTGCTGCGCGCGCATCCCGATGACCCGACGCCCGAAGGCTTCTGCCCCTATCACAAGGGCTGCCTGGAGGGCCTGGCCAACGGCCCTGCGATCGAGAAGCGCTGGGGCACATCGGCGCGCGATCTGCCGCCGGAGCATCCGGCCTGGGCGCTGGAGGCACACTACCTGGCGCAGGCGTGCATGTCGGTCATCCTCACCATCAGCCCCAAGAAGATCGTGCTGGGCGGCGGTGTGATGCACCAACTACATCTGTTCCCGATGATTCGCCAAGAAGTGCTGCGCCTGCTCAATGGGTACGTGCAGCATCCCACCCTGCTCGAGCGCATCGACACCTATATCGTGCCGCCCGGTCTGGGCGACAATGCCGGTGGCGTCGGCTCGCTGCTGCTTGGGCACAGCGCACTGGCATAGCGCAATGATCGCTTGACCGCGGAGGCATCCTCTCCGCTTGCTATAGCCGCTATTACCAAGGAAGAGAAAGGAAGTATGTCCCATGAGTGAGACCAATCCTACGACCAAGAAAACGACCAAAGCGCCTGCCAAGACTGCAGCCGCGAAAACCGCCGCGAACAAAGCGACCGAAACCAAAGCCGCCGTCAAAAAGACCGCCGCGAAGGTCGCCGACCAGGTCGCCGAGACCGTCGAGACCACCGCCGCCGCCGTCGAGCAAAAGGCTGCCGAAGTCGAAAAGAAGGTCGCCGCAGCAGAAGAAAAGGTCGTCGAGGTCGCCGCTGATACTGAGGAGAAAGTCGAAAAGCAGCTCAAGGGCCGCAACTGGGCGCGTCTATGGTCGTCCCTGCTGGTGCTGTGCATCGGCCTGATCCTCTGCTGCTGGCCCGGCCTGGCCGCGGGGACGCTGGTCACCTTCGTGGGCATTGCCATCCTGGTCGCCGGTGCGCTGCGCATCTACAACTACTGCTCCGATTCCATCCTGTCCACCGGCTGGGACCTGGCCATCGGCATCCTGGATGTGCTGGCCGGTATTGCCCTGATCATGCAGCCCATCCTGTTTTCCAACATCATGGTCGGCGCGCTGATCGCCTACTACGCGATGCTGTCGGGCATCACGCACTGCTACTACGCGATCGTCGAGCGTAAGGTGTACAAGTATTGGTGGGTGGCGCTGATTCTCAGCCTGCTGGTCATCGCGCTGGGCGTGTGCATGGCGTTCGTGCCGGCCGCGGTCGCGCTGATCGCGGGCTGGACGGTGGGCATCACGCTGGTGCTGCTGGGCCTGTCCGGCGTTTTCAACTTCATTCGCCACAAGTAACGTTACTCGCTATGCGCTGGCTGGCAAGAAATGCCCAGATGTGACGAAGGCGCAAGTGAGGCGCGGAGGCGTATCGCGTCATACGGCAACAAGCCAAACGCGGTGCCGACGCCGCAGATGGGCGTTTATCGACAGCCTGCAAAAAAAGGATGCGCGAGCATCCTTTTTTTATATACGACATGCTATAATGAAATCATTGGATGGGAGGGATTGCCATGCTTCGCTTCAAACGCACGGTTTTTGGGCTGCTGCTCGCCGCGCTGCTACTTTTCGCGCTGCCCTGCGCCGCCTCAGCCGACGGTGTGGTCGCAGAGATCAGCGGCTGGGATCAGACCGGCGGCTACACCTACCTCGCTTTCGGTCGCGCCGTGCAGGACGCCGGTGTCGAGCCGATCGTCTGGCGCATGTTGACCGTCAAGAACGACAAGGCGCTGCTGCTGTCCGAAAAGATTCTGGACTGCCTGCCCTTCGACTACGAGGACAACGACTGGGACTACAGCCAGCTCAAGCGCCATCTGAACAGCAGCTTCTATCACGACGCGTTCACCATCGCCGAGCAGGGCGCCATTGTGCCCAACCCCGGCTCCGGCGCGGTGCTGATCCCCGTGCGCGCCGAGTTGACCAACCCGCTCTACGGCTTTGACCGAAGCATGGACACCAAAGACCCCAACCGCGTGGCCTTTGGCACCACCTTTGCGCTCAGCCACAATCTGTGGCAGGCCAGCGACGGCGCCGCCTCGTACTTTACCCGCACGGTGGGCAGCAGCAAGAAGAGCCCCACCGTGGATATGGTGCGCTCCAACGGCAGCATCGGCTCGGCCAGCGTAGAGCGCGACAACGTCGGCGTGCGCCCGATGATCTGGCTGGATCTGTCCGCGCTGTCCGGCCTCACCTGGCAGGGCGATGGCACGGCCGATGCGCCGTATCAGGTCGAGGGGCTGGATCACAGCGCGGAAGGCGGGCAAGGCTGATGCGAAGCGCGGCTCACTTGTCCGCATCCACAAACAGATCGGGATAGGCAAGCCGCGCCAAGTCCAGAACGCTTTGCACAATATACTGAGAGCGACTAAGCCGCAACGGATGTACGTTGCGGTTTTTAGTGGCCGTGACGGTGGAAAGGCTTGGATTATCTAGCAGATGCGCAACGGTTCTGTGCACATACGCGTCGCCCACTTCGTACAGGGATCCGTCGGTATCCAGCGCATACGGATCCACCGTGATCAGATCCGGGTTCCATTGCACCAACAGCGCATCGTTCATGTCCATATAATCTGTTTCGCTCCCGCTTGCCGGGGCTACGCCCGCGGCATGCGCGATGCCGGAAAAATTGTTGGGCCGGAAACATTCCGGGTCGGTGTACGCAAAATGCGTAGCGTACACGCGCCTTTGCTCCGGAATAGTTGCGATGATTTCCGCGATCTGCGCAAGCTCGGTCTGCATATCCGCCGTCATTTGGGCGGCTTTTTGCGGCGCGCCGACCGCCTCGCCCAAGCGGCGCAACGTGCGCTCGATGTCCGCCACGGATTCCGGCTGGCTGAGGACTAACACCGGAATATTCGCGCGATACAGGTCCGGGCAAGTCTGCGCATAATCGTTGCGCAGGAAATCACTGAGCACAAGCAAATCGGGCTCAAGCGCGAGAATTTCTTCGTCGCTGGACATGCTCCATTCGCTGCCCGGAATGTTCTTTGCCCGTTCCATCGTCGGCGAATACCCTTCGCCGTCCTCCACATACGCGTGCCCCACATAGGCAATGCATTCCGGGCCGATCATGTCCAGCAGCATCTCTTCGGCAAACAGCGGAAAGACGACAACGCGCTGCGGCGCGGCTTGCACTTCCCCGGCAGCATGCGCCAGGCGGCCAGCGCACAGGCAGACGGCCAGCAAAAGTGCGGATGCGGCGGCATATGCCGCGTTTTGTTTGCGCATTGTATCCTTGCCTCCCTGTTTTTCTGCTGCTATTGTACGACAGATCGGATCGTCCCGCAAGCCCGCCCGGGAACGCGTCTGTGCGATGCCGCTTGACAAATCCGTCTTGCCTGTCCATACTAATGCATTGCTACCCATTTTCAATGCACACAAAGGACGTGATTTTTTATGCAGCGCAAAAAGCCTGCCAATAACTACACGCGCATGGCTTTAGATCCCATCCCCAAGGTCATCTTGACCATGGCGGTGCCCACCATTCTCGCCATGCTGGTGCAATCGGTCTACAGCATGGCCGATACGTATTTCGTCGGCCAGCTCAAGCCGGAGCTGTTGGCCACGCAGTCCACCGCCGCGGTCACGCTGGTCGGCCCGCTGTTCATCCTCATCCAAGCCATCGGCCTGTCGCTGGGCATGGGCGGCAGCAGCTATCTGTCGCGCCTGCTCGGTCGCGGCGACCGCGAGACCGCCGACAATGTGCTGGCCACCTGCTTTTACACGGCGGCCATCCTGGGCGTTCTCATGCTGCTGCTTGGCGAGACGTTTATGCAGCCGCTGATGCGCATGATGGGCGCCACCGATGATCTGGTACCGCTGGCCAGCGAGTACGCGTCGGTGTTGCTCATCGGCGCACCGATCATGTGCTGCTGCTTCGTCATGAACAATGGTCTGCGCGCCGAAGGCAGCGTGATCTTTTCGACCATCGGCATCACATCGGGCGCGCTGCTCAATATCGTGCTCGATCCGATCTGCATCTTCGGCTTTGGCTGGGGCGTGAAGGGCGCAGCGATTGCCACGGTGTTCAGCCAAC
>JAVBUY010000047.1:0-9480 GCA_031554855.1 Eubacteriales bacterium | reverse complement strand
GATATGTATGGGTGAGCAGCCAGCCGATTTGCCGGATCTGCGCGTTGGTCAGGTCGGGGAAGGCTTCGGTCAATGGCACGGCGGCATAGCGGTGGCCGTCGCCCAGCGGCCCGGGCAAGCCCTTCTCCAGGCAGTAGGCGGCGTGGCGTTCGCCACCGTCCAGTGCGACGTCGAACCGCCAGATGCGCGCAAACGCGGCGTTTTCATACGCGCTGGCCGGAAAGGTATCGCAATAACTGCGCAGCGTGCCGCTGGCGGTGCCCCGCACATCGGCATCGGATAGGCATGGATCGACATTGCCCGTGCCGCCGACGCGCCAGGTGGCTAGCGCGGCGGAAGCGGCGAGGTTGGAGCAATCCTGCATGGCGTTCACTCCCTTTATTTTGGCTGGTATAGCGTATGCGACCAGCAAAAGAGGGGTGAAAAAAGACCGCCCCAAGCGGTCTTGCACACAGTAGCACCAGCCTACACTCGCCGGTCGCTATGCCAGGGCATGAAGCAGCCGCCAGCCTCAAAGTAGAGAGGGTCGCCATCGGGCGCTTCGCCGGTCAACGAGAAACGGTCATCCTGCTGGCGCAGTGTGAGCTGCGCATGCTGGCCAGGCCAAATCTCCTTGGAATAATTGAGCAGCAGATCCTGTAGCGCGTGCGTGCGCTGCATATCCAGCGGCAACGCGTCGCATACCCAGTCGGCATAGCGCGCGTTGTTCACGTGGCCGTTGACGTCCAGGTCGGTATAGCGCGGCTCGCGCAGACTGACCAGCGCCTCCCCCTCGACCGGCGTGACGCGCTCGGGCAGCGGCAGCGGCGGCGCATACATCGAGGTATCGGGCATGGGCACGGCAGCTTGCGCGGGCAGCACGATCTTGCGCGCCTCCACATCGAGAATCAACCACAGCGCGGCGGCGCAGCCCAGCGGCGTGCCGTCCGGGCGCTCGAATACATGATAGCGCGGAAAAAAGAAGCGGTTGGTTTTCCCCGGCCAGGTGTGCGTCACCACTTCCTCGTCCATCATGGGGTAGGCATCCATGTGCACGTGCGTGCGCGACAGCACCCAGATTTTGTTGTCGCCCAGCATCTGCGCGCGGCCGCATCCGAGCAGCTCGGAATGCGCGATGCCCGCGTTTTGCATGCTGGTCAAAATGTTGCTGGGACGCCAGCGTCCGGTCAGATCCACATCGGCGGCGCTGAGAATGAAGCGTTCGGTATAGCGTGGTTGCATGCCCTCACCTCGACAATAGCATTGCATCCTGTATACCATGGAAAAGGCTGGATTGTCAACCGTTTGCCAGCGCCGCGCATTGACAAGCATGGGTCGTTGCGGTACTATACAATGTGGCGAATTCGCCATCAAATGGAATTGCTCCGCCGGGTTTTTCGGCGGCAGGAGGATACCAATCGTGAAAAAGGCACACAGGATCAACCGGCCGACTGCGCGCATTGCGCTGCTCATTTTTGCCGCCATGCTGGTCTGGCTGGGTCTGCATGTTCTCGCGGATTTCCGCGTGAGTGAGTCGGGCAAGGTGGAGTTCGTGCCCGCCGCGACACAGGCGGACGCGCAGCAATACACGCTCTGTGTGCGTGGCCTGACGCGCGGTGAACCGGGCGCGCAGACCGAGGTGATCGAGTGCCTGCCGGGCGCGGAATTCGGCATCTACGCGGCCGACGCGCAGGGCAACATGGCGCCCTGGCCGGATCCCGAGGCGCCGTATCGCGCGCTGCGCATCCGCACCGAGGACGAGCCGGTGGCCTTCGCGCTGCCGGACAAGACCGAGTTCTTCCTATTGCAAGAAAGCGCGCCGATGGGCTATCAACCGGCGAATCAGGGGTATTGGAAGCTGGGCGAGCAGCGCGAGCTGGTGCTGGACAACGCGATGCCGGGCGGTGCGGTGATCACTGCCGTGGACAGCAATGGCGAAAAGCAGGCCGGTGCGAAGCTGTGCCTGACTGCGCAGGATCAGACCAAGTTCGAGGGGGTCAGCGGCGCGGACGGCACATGGACGCTGGGTGCGCTGCCCGCAGGCAACTACCTGCTGGACAGCATCGAGCCGCCCAAGGGCATGCTGCCCGCCAAGGATGCACAGCGCGTGGTGATCGTGCGGGACGCTGCGTGGGCGACCGCGCAGATGCTCTATGTGGAGCCCGGCAAGCTGGCCATACAGGCCGAGCAGGTGGCTATTGACCAGACCGGACAGGTGGTGCGCGTGCCGCTGGCCGGACTGACCTGTGAAGTGTTCGACGCGGAGAATCGCGCCGCTGTGTCGCTGGACACCGGCGAGCCCGCCAAGCTGGTCTGCGATCAACGCGGTTGGGCACAGGCGTCGCTGCCCGCGGGCAGCTATACGGTGCGCGTGGATCAGCGATCGGCGCAGGGCAACCTGCTGCAAGCCGAGGCATACCAAGTGCAAGTGACCGACGAGAAGACCAGCACGCTGCAAGTGGTGACAGGCTCGCCGGAGTGCCGCGTGCGCGTGCAGGTATTCGGCCTGGCGGCACAAACCGCCGAGGTGCCGCTCAGCGGCGTGCAGGTGACGCTGAAACACGAAGGCAAAACCTATGGCCCCTATGTGGCCGATGCGCGCGGCGCGGCGCTATCCGATGCGTTGCCCGCTGGCGCGTACACGGTGGCGGCCACCGGGCTGCCAGAGGGCTACGCGTTGCCGCTGACCGCGCAGGTCAATGGCGACGACATCGCCTGGCAAACCGAGGCGCTGCAAGCCGGTCCCGCGACGCTGGTGGACATGGAATTGGCATGCCCGGCGGTGCAGTCGGCGCGCTTTGCGTTGCGCGCCGGTGCGCTGGGCGAAGACGGAGCGCTCCAGCCCCAGCCGGTCGGCGAGGTGACGCTGGCGGTGTTGGATGCGCACGGTCAGCCCGTGCTCGGCGACGACGGGCAACCGATGATCGTGCGCACCGACGCGGACGGCGGCTTTGCGCTGACGCTGGCAGCGGGGCAATATGCCGTGGCCGCGACCAAGGCGCCCGACGGCATCCTGAAAAAGGTGCCGGTTGCGCTGACGCTGCCCGCCGAGGACGGCGCGGTGGTGATGCTGCCCACGCGGGACGCGCGGCTGATCCTGCGCGCGGTGGATGACAGCGGCGCGCGCCTTACCGGCGCAAGCTTCCGCGTGACCGACGCAGCGGGCAAGCAGGGCTTTGACCTGACTTGCGACACCACCGGCCAGGCGGTGTCGCCGATGCTGAAGCCCGGCACATATCACGTGCAGTCGCTGGACAGCCCGGCCGGGTTTGCGCCGATTGAGCCGATGAGCATCGAATGCGCGGCGGGACGCTTTACCGAGCGCAGCCTGGCGCACAAGGAGCAGGGCACGCTGCGCATTGCCGTGCTGGCCGACACGATGGACGAGCAGGGCGAGCGGCAGCAAACGCCGCTGGCCGATGTGCCGGTTGCGCTGCTGAAGCTGCGAGACGGCGGGCATGTGGACAACGCGGCGGACTATGCGCCGTATCCGAGCGAGCAGGCGCCGCTGATGCTGCGCACCGATGCGCAGGGCATCGCGAAGTTCCTGGGCGCGACGCCCAGACTGCCCGCGGGCCACTATCTCGCGCAGGTATCCTTGTGGCCAGAGGGATTCACGGCGGGCGCATCCGCAAAGCCTGCGGAAGTCACCGACGGAGAGGTCATTGAGAGCACGGTTGCGGCGGCTAGCACGCTGGGCGGACTCAAGCTGACGCTGACCGACGCGGCCAACCCGGGTGTGCCGCTCGCGGGCGCGACCTTTGCGCTGTATCCAAGCGATGGGCAGCAAGCGGCGCGACAGCTCGCCTCCGACGAGCAGGGCGTGATGCTGGCATTGAACCTGCCGGAAGGCGACTACGTCCTGCAACAGATCAGCAGCCCCGAGGGATACAGTCCGCTGGGCACGCAAACCATTCATGTGCCCGGCGCGCTGGTGATCGATACGGTGATCACCAATGCGCAGATGGGCCTGCTGGCTGCGGACAAGCGCGGCTACACCTTCAATGCCAATATGCAGGCGTTCCACGTGCCGCTGACCGGCAAGTACGGCGTGTTCACGCAGGTGGAGGGACAATACCGGCCCTACCCCAACGAGGCGAGTCAGTACGTACTGTGCGCCAATGCCGAGCCCGGACCCGGCGAGTATAGCGAGGTGGCGCTGCCCGCCGCGCCGGAAGGCACGGCCTACTACCTGTGCGAAGTGCCGGGTACCGCAGCGCAGGGCTATGTGGACGACCGCGCGTATCACGAGGTATACGTGGTGTCCGGCCAGCGCACGCAGGCCGAGATCGCCGCGACGTCGGACAAGGGCTTCTTTGCGATGACGCTGCATGACGGCGTGACCGGCGCATCGGTGCCGGGCGGCAACTTCGCGCTGTACGCGCCGCGCGCCAACGGCCAATCGTGGGAGGTCGAGCCCGCGCTGCGGTTTGTCGCCGAGGGCGGCAGCTATCAGAATGACATGGCGATGCCTGCCGGTCGCTACAAGCTGGTGATGGAGCAGGCACCGCAGGGATACATGCTGGATGCTTCGGTGTCGCCGGTTGAGGCGGAGATTGAGATCCCGCCCTACATGCAGCAGGGCAACCCGATGGCGCAGATCGGCTGGATGGTGACGCCACTGCCGACCACCGCACAGGCGCTGGGCGGCAGCATCGCGCCGATCGCGCGCGACGGGCAGATCCTGATCGCGCACGACTGGCAGGGCGGGGCGGCTATGCCGCTGAGCGGGGTGGCGCTGGAAGCGGCGCTGACCGATCGCGTGGCGGGCATCACCGGCGTATCGGTGGGGCAGGCGTCCGATCGCGACCATACCGCGCTGGACGCAAAGGTGGCCTATCGGCTGATCGACGGCGGCTGGCGCTGGGATGATGTGCGCACGCTGCCTGGCATCCAGTTGGGCGCGCAGCAGGTGTCGCTGGCCGACGTGCCGCAGCGCATCGGTGCGGTGCGCATCTGGTATGTAGACCAGGCATCCGGCGCGCCGCAGGTCGGCGCGAACTTCGTACCTGGCGACGTGGCGATCACCACCGCTGGCCCCAAGGCGCAGAATGTGGAGACCACCTACAGCTACCGCGTGCAATACCTGGACGAGCAGGGGCAGCCAGTAGAATCCGCGCCGACATACGCGGAGCGTGCTTCGGCGGACATGGGCGGCGGACAGCCCGCCCCCATCTCGCTGGCCGACAAGCAGCCGGGCGGCGTGGTGGGCAGCGTGTGGCTGGAGCAGGCGCCGGACGACGGCTATCAGGACGCGACCGAAAGTGCGGCAGGACTGCCGCCGATCACGGTGCAGTTGCTGCGCGCGGCCAACCTGAACGTGGTGCAGGAGACACAGACCGATGCGCAGGGTCATTTCCGCTTTGACGTGACAGAGATGGGCAATTACCGCGTGCGCTTTGCCTTGCCCGAGGAATACTTGCCCGCGCCCTATAAGGGCAACAGCGCATTCGCTTGCGCGATCTCCGACGCCGCGCAGGGCATGACCGACGCGTTTCCGATCTCCACGTCGCAGCGGTGGACGAACCTGTATGCCGGGTTGGTGCACGCCGCCAAGGCGCAGGGCATCGTGTGGCTGGATCACAACCAAAATGGCGCGCGTGACGGCGACGAAACCGGACTAGGCGATGTCGCTGTGGCGCTGCTGAGAAAGACCGTGGCCGGTGCTGAGCAGCAGGTAGCGCAGACCGTCACCGATGAGCAGGGCCGATATCATTTCGGCGGCTTGACCGACGGCGCATATTTGGTACGCTTCACGCTGCCCGATAGCACGGTATTCGCCAAGGATGCGCCGGTCAGCGAAAAGGCGGGCACCGGCAGCCTGGCGCTGGATGTGGCGCAGGGCGCGTCGTGCGAGATCGCGCCGGTGGGCATGCTCAAGCTGGGCAGCATTGGCGGCACGATCTGGAACGACGCCGACTCCGACGGGCGACAGAGCGCAAACGAGACCAGGCAGGCCAATCTGCGCGTCGAGCTGCTGGATGAGCGCGCGCAGACGGTGCTGGCCTCTGCGCTGACCGACATGCAGGGGCAATACCGCTTTGCCAATCTGCGTCCGGGTACCTATGTGGTGCGCATGACGCTGCGCGGGCAATATACCTTTACGCAGGGCGACGCCATCGTGCGCAGCGAAGGGACGATCGGCTACACCGGGCCGATCACGCTGGCGATGGGTGAGCAGTATGCGAATCTGAATGCCGGTACGCTGATTCCCACCGGCGTGGTGGTGCATGCCTGGGGCGACGACAACTACCAGGGCGTGCGCGGTGCGTATGAGAAGGGCGTGCGCGGTGTGCGGGTGGCGCTGCTGCCCGCCGATGCGCAGGTACCGACCGACTTGTCGGCGCTGGACTGGCGCGAGACCGGCGCGGACGGCACCGTGCGCTATGACCGGATGACCCCGGGCGACTATCGGCTGGCCTATGCGCTGCCCGATGGCTGGCAGCCGACGCGCCGTGCCGAGCAGGGCGATCGCGCCAGCATTCTGCCCGAGGATGGGGCATCGCAGGGCGTGACCGAGCCGTTTGCCGTGGCGCCCGGCCTGGGCGCGCATCGCGTGGAGATGGGCCTGATCCTGCCCGCGATGGTGCAAGGCGTCGTGTGGCTGGATGGCGATGACTCCGGTCTGCGCGACGCGGGCGAGGGCGGCCTGGCGGGCGTCACCGTGTGGCTTCAGAACGCAGACACCGGCGTGAGCACCGATCCGGTGACCACCGACGCCGAGGGGCACTACACGTTGAGCGGGCTGATGCCCGGCAAGTACACCCTGCATGTGAGGCTGCCCGATGGGTGCGTATTCACCGGCAACGCGCGCAGCGTGGCCAAGGGGCTGCCCGCGCGCGCCGACACGCAGGAGGGCGCTTCCGCAGCGCCGTTTGCGATCGCGATGGGGCAGACCGTAGAGCAGATGGACATCGGCGCGGTGCGCTTGGGCGGCTTGTCCGGCGCGCTGTGGGCCGACGAGGACTATAGCGGTGCGCGCGAGGACGGTGAACAGCCGCTCGCCGGTGTGGCCGTGACACTCCTCCGAGCCGAGGGTGTCCGTGAGACACCGATCGGCGAGGTGCAAACCGCTGCGGATGGCAGCTTTGCGCTGCCCGCGCTGCGTCCGGGCACATATCGGTTGAGCTTCGCACTGCCCGAGGGCTTCGTGCCCACGCGCAGCGACGAGGCTGCGCAGCGCGTAGCCTTCCTGCCGCACGAGCGCAATGTGGTGCGCACCGCGCCGATCACGCTGGCGGCCGGAGAACAAATTGCCGACATCACGCTGGGCGCGCTGCGTCTGGGCACGGTGTCCGGCGTGGCCTGGGAGGACGCTGACTTCGATGGCAACCGTGGTGAGGCCGAGAAACCGCTGCGCAATGTTGTCGTGACGCTGTGGCGCGAGGGCGAGCAGCAGGACGAGCAAATCGCCACCGTGCTGACCGACCGCGCGGGCGCGTACTATTTCGATGGCCTCAAGCCCGATTACTACTGGGTGCACTTCTCGCTGCCCGAGGGATATGTGTTCACGCGCGAGGGCGGCCAGAGCAAGCCCGCGTCCGACGAGGGGCGCGAGGCTGAGACCGAGGTGTTCTCCATCGCGATGGGCGAGGCCGTGACCGGTATCGACGTCGGCGCGCTGCACACCGCGTCGATGAGCGGATCGGTGTGGGTTGACAGCAACAACAACGGCTTGCCCGACCCGGGTGAGCCTGGCCTGATCGGCACGATTGTTCGCGTGGTATCGAATGCGCAAACCGATCGCGTCGCCGCTGAGGTGATGACCGATGAGCAGGGTATGTGGCGCGCCGAGGGGCTGATGCCCGGCACGTACACGCTGACCGCCGAGCTGCCGCAGGAATACCTCTTCGCGCGCAGTCCGGCGCGCGCTAATACCCGCGCGAGCATCATTGCTGACGTGGACGAAGTCGAGGGCGACGCCGCGCCGATGACCCTGGTGCATGGTGAACAGCGAAACAACCTCTACATTGGCGCGGTGCACAGCGCGTACTTTGATGGCACAGTGTGGAGCGACGAGAACGACAGCGGCCAGCGCGAGGACGGCGATGGGCGGCTGCAGGGCGTGACTGTTTCGCTGATCGGCGAGGGCGCGCTCCACGAGACGGATACCAATGCCGACGGTTTCTATGAATTTACCGGCGTTCGACCGGGCACCTACCAGCTGGCGTGCGATCTGCCCGAGGGCTACCTCTTCGCGCGACCCAAGACGCAGGATCAGGTGGCGCTGCTGTACGACGAATCTTCGGGCTCGGCGCAAAGCAAGCCTTTCGCCATGGAGCAGGGCGAGCTGCGCCAGGGTCAGGATATCGGCGCGGTGCGCGAGGCCGCCATCACCGCCCAGGTATGGATGGACGCCAACCAGGACAACGCGCGCTCCGGTGAAGAGCAGGGCGTGGAAAAAACCACGGTCGAGCTGCTGGACGCGATCACCCGCGATGTGCTGGCCACCCAGCGCGCCGATATAGACGGCAAGGTGACCTTTGCGGCGCTGCGCGCGGGCAGCTATCAGCTGCGCTACACGCTGCCGCAGGATTACATCCTGGCCGAGGGCACGCCGCTGACCGACCTGAACGCGCTGCAAACCGAGGGCTTGGGCCCGTGCATCGACCTGGTCGCCGGACAAATCGTTGATACGACCCCGGTAGCCACCGTGCTCAGCGTGACCATCCGCGGCCAGGTTTGGGAGGACACCGACGCCACCGGCCTGCGCGAAACCAGCGAGCCGCCGCTGCCCGATACCGTCGTGACGCTGCTGGGCATCGGCGCGGATGGCGCGCGCACACCGCTGCGCACGGTGAATGTGGACACATACGGCCGCTATGCGTTTGAATCGGTGCGTCCAGGCAACTATGCGGTGCGCTTTACGTTGCCGGGCACGTATCTGTTCACCAACTTCCACGTCGGCACAGACGACGTGAGCAGCAAGGTGCCGGTGCCCGAGGGACAGATCGGCGAGACCGAGCCGTTCGTCGCGGTGATGGGCCAGGTGCTCTCGCACATGGACGCGGGCGCGATCATGCCCGGCGTGCTGGGCGATACCGTGTGGGTGGATGAGAACGGCAACGGCCTGCAGGATTATGGTGAGGCGCCGCTGCCCGGCGTCAAGTTGGTGCTGTTCCGCCTGTACACCGGCCGCGCCGAGCAGGTGGTGGCCGAGGCGGTCAGCGATGCGTACGGCCTCTACCGCTTCCATGCGGTGCGCCCTGGCCAGTACCGCCTGCGCGTGGAGCTGCCCAGCGGATACACCTTCACCGTCAACCGCCCCGACCTGTCGGAGATCGACAGCGATGTGCCCGAGGCACCGGGCGCGGCGGGCGATACCGCGCCGTTTAACATCCGCTCCGGCGAGACGCGCCGCGATATCGACGTGGGCGCAAAGAAACAATGAGCCGCCGCCACCCCCTTGCCAAGAGATGGCAAACACGGTACAATAAACAAACAGGCACAATGACAGGAGGGCGACCGTATGATCACGAAAATCCTCGACACCGCCAAGGA
>JAVBUY010000200.1:0-17390 GCA_031554855.1 Eubacteriales bacterium | reverse complement strand
CGCACGCAAAGGTGTCCAGCCGCATCTCCCCATAGAGCACGTCGAGCGTCACGGCCTCCGCGCTGATATCCACCGTGCCCCAGGCCTCTGCCATGCTCCAGAAGAACACGCCCTGCCCCGCCGGTGGAAAGAAGCCCATGTGTCCCCTGGCTGCGTCATATCGAAAGCCGCTGTAGGTGAGCAGCAGGCTATAGCTGGCCATGCTGCGCACATAGTTGCTGCCGCACTCAATCTCGCTGAACGGGTTTCGCTTGCGGCCATCATAGCGGTCGCGCACTGCGTCCACCACGCGCATGCCCTCGGTTTCCAACCCAGCCTGGATCATATGGCACGCGGCGGCATACTCAAATCCGGTCATGCACTCGCTGGCATAGGTCAGTGGCACGCTGGGCTGATCCTGTCCTGGCCAGGTGCACATCAGCAGCCCGGATTCCTCTTGCAGCGCGAAAAGTCGCCAGGTGTTGGCCACCTCGCGCATGGCGCGGAAGTTGTGCTCATATAGGTTGCCCAGCGCGGTGCGCGCCCGGCCCGGGTCAAAGATGTCCCCCAAACCACACAGGGTCGCGTGCCATTGCGCCACCATCTGATCAATGCCGCAACCGCTCGCGATCTGATACTTGATCTCCCCGGTTTCGGCATTCCAATAGCTCTTTCGCGCGTCGTCAAACGGTGCGAGGACGTCGCAATCCGTCAAGTCCACCTGTTGGGCATAGTACGCGCCGGTAAACAGCTCCGCATTTAGCCGCGCTTGCCCGCGCGAAAACAGCGCTTCGTATTCGGCCTGCGCCTCGGCATCGCCCAGTTCGCGCGCGATCTCGATGCCCGCCTTCAGCGCCGCCAGATAGAATCCGCTCAGCCAGCTATTGGCGCCAAAAAGCTCCATGTCCAACGTGTGGTGCTGACGACCTGTGATCAGCCCACCCTTGTCGGGGTCCCATCGGTCGGGGTTGTCAGGCGACCAAGCGTATGCCAGTGCTTTTTTCAGACTGGGCCACTTCTCGCCGAGCCACTGCCTGTCGCCGCTGATCTTATAGTCGCGGTAGCACTTGATGACGCCGCCCATCTGCCCATCGACGCAGGGGCGGAAGTCCAGCCGTTCGCGGCCTAACGGCAGCATCAGCCGGAAGCTGACGTCGCCCGCAGCGCCCTGGCAGTAGCGATACTCCAGGTCGCGCATGCTGCGCTCCAACTTGGGAAACAGAAACGGCAGCGCGTACGCGTAGTTCCATACGTGGGTGCACGACCCCTCGCACGAGCCTTCGGCCATCAGCGCGCCTTCAAATGCGTAAAATTCACCCTGCTCCAACCGGTAGCACATCGGCGACTTGAGCACGGACAGGTTCGCGCTCACCGCGTCCAGCGCGGACGGCGGCAAGCTGGAGCTATGCAGCGCATGGGTGAACGTCTCTGTCAGGTACAGCAGCGCATCAAAGCGCCGCAGCGCGTCTCGTGCGACGTCCACCGCGCTGCCAAACAGCGTCGCGTAATAATGCCGCCAGTGGCGGTATACCGGCTGCCCGGCATCGTCCTTTTCCGGGTTCCAGTCATTGCACATCAGCGGATAATACCAGCTGGCCACAAAGCGCAGCGTGCGCTTCTCCCCCGCTGGCACGCGCGCATGCGCCGCCAACAGCGCGGTATCCTGACAGGGCTCGCCCTCTCCCGGCGCATACACCCGGTTGACGAATGCCCCAGGGCGCGCCAGATCGCGCAGGTACATCTCGCGCTCGTCGCACCAGGCGCCGCGATACCAATACTGCTGGTAGCTCAGGCTGTCCGCGTCGGTCGCGATGCAGCATCCGCCGCGTTGCCGCTCGGGCTGCTCCGCCGGGTCGGCATGGGTCAAGTGGATGCCGCAAAAACCAGCCTCCCGGATCAGCGCATGTTCGTGCCGCCCGACGCCCACCGGGTTGCGCATGCTCAGCGATACGGTATAGTCCAGCGTCTCGGCGGTGGTGTTTTCTATCTCGATAGCAAAGAAAGCCGCTGGCATGCTGCTGTCGCGGTCATTGTGCGGAATAAACGGATTGAAGGCGCTCATGCGCACACGGCCGGGAAAATGCGCATCGGCAAAGTCCAGCCGTGCGATGGGAAATTCGCCTTCGAACACGCAGCGCTCAAAATGTGGGAATCCGGCCAGGCTCGCCGGTTCCGGCCCAAAGCCATAGCCACTGTGCAGCGCGCCGCCGCGCACGTATTCGCCGGTATATCCGGTGCACAGATCGCCTTGCAGCACCCGCGCGTCGACCACGCCCGCGCTGTTCTCCGCCCTGACCGCAAAGTGGGACAACCCATTGCGCGTGCGCTTGTTGGGCTTGCCAAATATCTCAAAGTCCACCAGCGCGCCGTTGCCCGCTAGGCCGATGCAGCCGCTGCCGATGCCGCCCAGGGGAAACGAGATCTCCCGCTGCGCATCGCCCTCATACCGTTTGCTCATGCGTTTTCCAACTCCCCGACCGACACACTCTCGCCACCGTGCACCCGCGAATACTCCGCCGCGAACGCCGCGAAGTGGCTCTGCATGGCGTGACCAATGTCCGATAGCGCCGAGCCCTCCATGCTTTCGCCGCGCACCAGATCCAACAGCTCGCGCACCATCTGGTTGTCGCCGCCGCCATGGCCGGAGAAGTCGTCGGACAGGGAAAATACATCGATGGTGGTGGTATCGCCGCCAAAGGGCGTCGCTCTGATGATGTTTTGATCCATGTCGGCTTCCAAGTCGCCCCGTGTGCCCATGATCTTCAGGCTGCGGTATTGCTTGCTGGTCAGGCCGCTCATGGTCAGCGAAATGGTCACATCGTCGGCCAACAGCAGATTGACCACCTGGTGATCGACGACGTTGTTGTCGCAGTGATACACGCAGCGGCCATACGGGCCCTCGCGCAGCGCCTGATAGACCGCCTCCTCGGTGCGAACCGGTGTGAGCACAGAGCACGGCCAGTCGCGCTCGCTGTGGCGAAAGCCGGTCAGCGCGTCGGTGATGTAGATCTTTTCCGCGTCAAAAGGGCAGCTTTCCTTCGCTGCGCAGCCATCCAGGCAGCGCTTGGCCGCGCCGACCGGCGCCTTCTCGGGTCGAAAGAGATACAGGCTGCCATACGAACTGACGCTCTTGAGCGGCTTATTCGCCAGCCACAGCAGAATGTCCATGTCGTGACAGCATTTTTGCAGAATCATCGGGCTGGTTTCATCGCTGTTGCGCCAGTTGCCACGCACGAAACTGTGCGCCTGGTGATAGTACCCTACGTTCTCGATCGCCTGGATGGTGACGATCTCGCCGATGTCGCCCGCGTCCAAGATACGCTTGATCTCGCGGTAGAACGCGGTGTAGCGCAGCACATGGCATACCGCCACATGCCGGTGGTGCTGCTTCGCCGCACGCAGAATCGCCTTGCATTCCGCAAGGAGCGGCGAAATCGGTTTTTCCAGCAGCAGATGATACCCCCGCTCCAGCGCCAAAATGGCCTGTGCCGCGTGCGCCCGATCCGGCGTGCAGATGAACAGCACATCAGCCAGCTTGCCCTGCGCCAGTAGCTCCTCCGCGCTGGCAAAGCATTGCGTCGGCGCTAGGCCGAACGCATCCATTGCTTCCTGGCGGCGCACGGCGGACACATCGGCCACCGCTACGATTTTCATTTCCTCCGGGAACAGCAGTGCGTATTGCGCATAGGTTTCACGTCCACGGTTCCCCAACCCCGCGATGGCGACTGTGATTTGTTTCTGCATAGGGATGCGATCCTTTCGAGTCATATTCCAGCTAAGTCAAGGCTGCCATTTATCCCTTGACCGCGCCCACGGTCAAGCCCTTCACAAAATACTTCTGGAAGAAGGGAAAAACCATCAGCATCGGGCCCGCCGCCAGCACGGCCATCGCCATGCGCGCGGATTCCTTGGGCAGCGCAGCCACCTGGAAACCCGCAGGCATTTGGTTGGTGGAGTTGGTCAGGAACTCAATGTTCTTCATCATGCGATAGAGCATGTATTGCAGCGGCACCATGTCCTCTTTCTCGATGAAGAGCATGGCCAGCCACCAGTCGTTCCAGAATTTCAGCATGATGAACAGTGCCACCGTGGCCAGGCCGGGTTTGGAAAGCGGCAGGATGATCTGAAAGAACGTACGGTATTCGCTGGCGCCGTCCAGCATGCAGCTTTCCATGATCTCCATGGGGATCTTCTGCATAAAGGTTCTGAGCACCAGCACAAACCATGGCGTGATCAGATACGGCACGATCAGCGCCCAGATGGTGTTCTTCAGCTGCAAGAACTTCGAGATCAGCATATACCACGGCACCAGGCCGCCGGAAAAAAGCATCGTGAAGAACAGAAAGAAGCTGAGCCAATTGCGGAAGCGGAAATCCGAACGCGACAGCGCGTAGGAAATGCCCGCCGTCAGGATCAGCGAGAGCAACGTGCCGATCACCGTCAGCGCGATGGAGACCAGATAGCTATTGCCGATCATCGTGGGGTCGTTGAGTACGTAGATGTAACCTGTCCAGTCGATGGCGCGCGGGAACAGCGAATATCCGTTGCGGATGAGGTCGGTTTCCGGCGAAAGCGAAATGGACACAATGGAAATCAACGGGACGATGCACAACACACAGATCGCGATCATCACCACATGGATGACCACGCGACTAATCCTCCCACTCGTGCTTTCCATGGCAGAACGCTCCTTTGCTTGAAAAATGGAAAGTTAGAAGGCGCTGTTTTCCGGCTCGATGCGTTTGACGATGGCGTTGGACACCATCACGACAATAAAGCCCAGCACGGACTGATACAGGCCCACCGCAGTGCTCATGCCCAGATCGCCGCTGAATTTCAGCATGCGGAACACATGCGTATCGATGACCGCAGTCACGTCGCGCAGCATCTGCACATCGCGCGGCACGAAGTAGAACAGGCCGAAGTCTGCGCGGAAGATACCGCCGATGGCCAGCAGCGTCATGATCGACACCAGCGGCGTCAAGAGCGGCAGTGTGATGTAGCGGATCATTTGGAGTTTGTTCGCACCGTCGATCTGCGCGGCCTCGTAGTATTCGTTGGATATGCCCATCAGGCCCGCGTAGTACAGCACGCTGTTATAGCCCACGGTTTTCCAGGTGTTGAGGAATATGATGAATCCCGGCCACCACTTGGCGGTGGTGTAAAACGAGGCCAAGTTGATGCCGAACAGCGACTTCAGCTGCTTGCCAAAGGCGACCGGCAAAATGCCCTTGGGCGCCAGGAAAGAATACACCATGTATGTGACGATAACCCAGGAGAAGAAGTAGGGAAAGAAGAAGATGGTCTGGTAGGTCTTGGTCAGTCTGCGACTGCGAATTTCATTGAGCATCAGCGCTAGGATCAGCGCGAATACCGTGCCGATGAGGATAAAAGCCGAGTTGTACGCCAGCGTGTTGCGCGTCACGGCCCATGCGTCGTTCTTGAAGAAAAACTCGAAGTTCTTAAAGCCATTCCAAGGACTGCCGAACACGTCGTCATACCGGACGTTCTTGAACGCCAGAAAGACGCCGCCCATCGGGATATAGGAAAAAATGAACACCAGCAGCGTAGCAGGCAACGCCAGAATCATCAGTTGCCTGGTCTTTTTGCGATGCAAACGCGAAGGTTTCGCTTTTGTCATGCCGTCCGCACCTCCCGCGAATACTTGTGGGGCTTTCACTTGATATACAGCGCGGGTTCCTCCCTGGATTCGGGAGGAACCCGCGTTAAGGTTATGCGTGTGCGTTGCTTACTTCGCAGCCAGCCAAGCGTCCACTTGCTTCTGCATTTCGGCGATGATCACGTCTGCGCCAGCCGCGTCCATCTTGTCCAGGAAGGTCTGGTAGTCGGCCTCGCTCAGCATGCCCAGCTCCAGCGGCTTCTTGTATTCCTGCGCCACGGCGGAGCAAGCAGCGGCTTCGGACTTCACCGGCTCGGAGTCGAACAGGAAGCCGCACAGCGGGGAGGCAGTCGCTTCGGTGTTCATCTTGCGGGTCTCGTCCCAGATGTTCATGGCCATGCCGACGTCCGGCGTGGTCTGGAAGTTGCTCGCCCACATCCAGTCCATCACGACATTGTACTTGTCGATGCCCTGCTGGGTCTTTTGGATGTGGCCGTCGTCGGTGTAGGTGAAGTGGGTGCCTTCCACGCCACGGCACAGCGTGTCATAGAGGCTATTGTGCGCGGCGCCTTCGGCATTGGAGTTGAACAGCTCCAGCGCCATCATCGCGCGCTCGGGGTTCTTGCTCTTGGCATTGACGGTGGTCATGGTGGCGATGATGCCGCCGGTGGTCAGCATGGGCTTTCCGGACGGAATGACCGTGCAGGGGAAGCCGAGCATGTCGGTGGTGATCAGATCGACGCCGGGCTTATAGGTGCCGTTCATGGCGACGGTCTGGAGTTTTTCTTTGGATTCTTCACGGCCCACGTCAATGGCGACGCGGCGGTCGGCGTCCATGTAGCCCTGCTCATTGAAGTAGCGCAGGTCGGCGACCAGCTTCTTGAAGGCGTCGGTCTTGAACTGGTTGACGACGGTGGTGCTGCCCGAGGCCACGTCGATCGCGCCCGGGGTCACAAAGCCGTTCAGCCATTCCTGGTTCAGGTATTCCTGCTGGTTTGCGATGTCCGTCAGGAAGTACTTTTCGGGATACTTCTCATGCATCTTGGCCAGGAAGGGATCCAGCGAGCGGATGTCGCCGGGCACGAAATCCTTGGCCAGGTCATAGCCGGTCTCGGTCAGGAACTCGGTGGGGATGGTCACGTCCGCGATGCGGGCGGAAATTTGCTCATTGATGACGGAGTAGTTGCGGCCCTTGATCTGCGCAGCCTTCCAGAACACTTCCGGCACCTGCTTGTAGGTCTCGGGCATATACTGCGGCAGCAGGTCGGTCATGTCGAGGAAAGCGCCCTTGCTGGCATACAGACCGTAGTTCAGCAGCCAGTTCGCGGTGAAGCAGATGTCCCAGTCATCGCCGCCGGAGATGACGGTGCTCATCTTCTCGTTGTAGTCCGCGTAGGTCAGCGGGCGGAAGTCGATGGTGGTGTTGATCTTCTCTTGCAGCAGCTTGTTCACTTCGGCAAAGACCACGTCCTGGTCCGGGGCCGGCCACGCGCCGGGGAAGTACCAAATCAGGGTGACAGGCTCCAGGGTGGCGCTAGATGCCATCGCCAGGCTCGGCGCCAGGCCCAGCATCAACGCAAGCACAAGAAAAACCGACACGAAACGTTTCATCATGTTCCCCTCCTCAAGTTATGAGTTTTTGTTACGACCAGTATACCGGGTCAAGGCGCAACAAAAAATAGAACATGATAAACAATAAGTAGAAATAATTGCACAATTGGTTCAAATCGTGCAGGAAATCGCGGCGGATTTTGTCCATTTGGTGCAGATCAGTTATTGCCCACGATCTCCCGCCAGCTTTTCTCCAGCGCCTCGCTGGTTTCCTCCAGCGTCAGGTTGCCGCCCAGGTAGCTCTGCAATATCTCCGGACACTTCGCACCAAACCCACTCGGCCAGCCGGAGAGAAACGCGTCTTGCGCGCTGTCCGTCGCTTTGGCGATGGGCAAATCGCCATAGACGCGATGATGCAGCGCCATCCCCTGCTCGCTGGTCAGAAAAAAGGTCAGCAGCTCCTTGGTCTGCGCAAGATGCGGGCTGTTTCTGTTCAGCTTCCACACACCGGACAGCGCGGTCAGCAATCGCGCATCCTCCCGCTGCTGGCTCACAGGCAGCGCGGCTAGTCCGATGCTCGCATACGGATCCATGCGCCTGATGGTGGTCTCGCACCAGTTGCCCATGTAGGTCATGGCCGCCTCGCCCTTGGCGATGGCCTGCGCCGCGGCGCGCCAGTCCGTCTCCAGCGGGTTGGGCTGCCCATAGGCCAGCGTCAGATCCAGGTACGCAAAAAGCGCATCGCCGCGCACCGCCTCCGCAAATAGACCGGCGCCGCGCAATGGCACATAGAATTGCGACGCGAGATTCGAAAGCACCCGCGCTTCCTTATAGCCATTGTAGAAGGGCAGAATGCCCGCCGTTTGCAGCGCAGCGCAAGCCTGTTCCAACTCCGGCAGCGTTTCAGGCGCGCGGTCGATGCCCGCCTTCTCAAACAACCGCTTGTTATAGATCAGCCCATACGCTTCATACGCGCCGGGCAGGCCGACCACCGCTTCGCCATCCCTGCATAGCGCAAGCGATCGCACATCAAACTGCTGCACAATCGGTTCTTGCGCCCAATCATATGCGTATTCGGCAAACATTCCATTTTCTGCGCCCGCGCGGTTCACCCAGATGTCCGGGAGCTTCCCCGCGTTGATGCGCGTTTTCAGCAGGATATCGTAGTTGCCGGACACGTGCTCGACCTGTACATTGACGCCGTTTGTCCGCCCCCATTGCCCCAGCAAATCGTCGATCTCTTCCTGCGCATAGGCGCTGTCGTCCAGCCAATGGATGGTGATGGCCTTGCGGGCGGCGGGCGTGACGGGCGCGTTTCCACCGGGCGCGGTAAAGACAAAGCGGAACAGCCAGACGCCGAATATGGCCAATGCAAGTGCCATAAGCCCCCACGCCCATGCTTTTTTCATCGGTTCCGCCTCCTGTCCGTGCCGGTCATGGCTTTCTGATTTCCTTGGGCGATACGCCAAAGCGGTTCTTGAATGCCTTGCTAAAGTAATGGCTGTCGTTAAAGCCCACGCGGTGCGCGATCTCCTGAACTTGCTCGTCGGTCTGCGTCAGGAAGCGCTTGGCTTCGTTCATGCGCACGATCATCACCCATTCGTAGATGCCCATGCCGTATTTCTCCTTGAAGCGGCGCAGAATGTACGCCTTGGACAGAAAGTACTTTTTGCAGAAGAAGTCCAGGCTGATGTCCTCTGCGTAGTGCTCGCCGATGTAGCTCTTGATCTCCTCGATGAAGGAGTTCTGCGGCGCCACGTTGCCGATGCTGCACACCGCTTTTTCCAGCGTGTCGTGCAGCTCGTGCGGATTGATCGGCTTGAGCAGGTAGTCGAACACACCGGAGCGGATGCCCTCGCGGGTATACGCGAAGGTATCGAATCCGCTCAGCACGATCACCTTGCCCTCAAAGCCGATTTCTCGGCATTTGCGCAGCAGATCCGCACCGTCGGCCAGCGGCATCTTCATGTCGGTGATCACAATGTCGGGATTCTCCTGGCGAATCAGTGCCAGCGCGTCCATGCCGTTGTCGCTCTCCAGCACGCGCCCGATGCCCAGGCGCTGCATGTCGCACATCTGCACGATGGCCTGGCGTACATGCGGCTCGTCATCGACAAGTAGCAGCGTATACATCCTACTTCCCCCCCTTTCGCCTACATCAGCGCGATGGCGATATCCACGCGGAAGAACGCGCCTTCTTCGCTGTCGATGTCAAAGCGCACTTCTTGTGGATACATCATCTTCAAACGCCCATACAGGCTGTGCAGGCCTGTGGATGACTGATCCTCAGCCAGGTAGTTGGTGCTGGCGATCTGCGCGCGCAGCGCCTGGAGCTTTTCCGGCGGAACACCTTTGCCGTCGTCCTCCACCGTGATATATAGGTACTCGTTCTCGCGGCGAATGCGGATACCGATCACAATGCCTTTGGTATTGGCTTCCAGCGCATACTTCATCGCGTTTTCCACCAGGATTTGCAGGCACAGGCGCGGCACTTCGGCCTCCAGCGCCATGTCGTCCACGTCCAGCTCCATGCGCAGCCGCTCGCCAAAGCGCAGCTGCCCAATGGCGATGTAGTTTTTGACGTTCTCTACCTCGTCGCAGATCGACACGTTGCTGGCATTGCTAATGCAGTAGCGATAGGTGCTGGACAGCGCCTCGATCATGTCGCACACTGCCTTGTCGCCGTTGGCGTATGCCTTGCCGGAGATCGCCTGCAACGAATTGTACAGGAAGTGCGGATTGACGCGCGCTTCCATCGCCTTTTGCAGCGCACGCTGCTCGCTGCGGATCAGTCCGCGCTCTGTGGCGAGCAGTTGCCGGATGCGCCTGGTCATTTCGTCCAGCCGACGCGCGATCACGCCGATTTCGTCGTTGGCGCTGCGCGCGAAGGTGATGTCGCCGTCCGGCACTTTCTGAATGCCCTCGAGCAGACGGTACACACTGCGGGTGATGCGTTGCACTGACGCGTACGTCAGCAAGAACGCAAGCAGGATTGAGAACGCCGCGATGCCCAGCGAGGCAATCAGCACCGGCGACATCTGCGCGAAGAAGCTGGTGCGCGGCACGATCTTGACCATGCGCAGCGTGCCGTCCGTTGAGCGCACCGCTGTGCGCAGGTAGGCTTGTCCCCCGTAAGAGAAGTGGCTGTCTTCGCCCAGCAGCAGCGGCACCGTCTCCTGGATAATGAACGAAGGCGCGGTCGTATACAGCAGCATTGCGTCGTTCAGGTAAAAGAAGAACATTTCCTCCTCGGCTAGTTGCGCAAAGGTGATCAGCCGGTTGATCGCATGCGGATCGACGTCCACGCGCACGATCATCGCCTTTTTGTTGTTGCGCTGAAAGTCGATGATGCTGCGATAGTAGCTGAAAAACACGCCTTGCTCCTGGTAGCCCGGGCCGACGTACTGCATCTGCGCATTGTGGTCAATATTCGCGTACCACTTGGCGCCGCTGTAGTCCAGCGTTTTGGTGGACAGATGTGAATCGTCGATCACAAAGGCGCGGTGAAAGTCCGGCAGATAATATTCGACGCGCTTCACGTCCAGATTGCGCCGTCCCGCGTTGAGCAGCCGCAGCTTTTCCGCCACGGTGTTGAACGAGTAGCGGCTGGTGATCAGCGACTCCAGCAGACCCTCGTCCTGCCGGATGTTCAGCGAAAAATCGCTGAGCTCCTCCAGGTAGTTCTCGAAATCCTGCATCGCGTTGTCCAGGATGTTCCTGTTGTGGTCAAAGAATGTTTTCTCGAATTGGCGCGACGCATTCTGATACAGCACAAAAACGACCAGCGCAATGCAGAGCATCGTGACGGATGAGAGAGCCCATATCAGCCTTGTAAAAATGCTCCTGCGAATGCGCATCGTCGCGTTCCCTCTTTACATCGCAAACCACTTGAGTTCCATGGGCGCGAGCGTGGCGCTGCGCTTAGTGCCGTTGCCCAGGTAGTAGTCGGTGGTCTGCGGCTGCAGCGTGTTGTTGGCCAGCGCATAGACCCCCTTCTCCGGGTACGCGGCGCACTCGACGTTCACGTTCTCCGCATACCAGCGGTTCAGCGCCTGCTCCTGTGAGGCCGCCCAATACACCGCTTTTAGTAGCAGGCGCGCGTTGCGCGGGCTGTACGGCAGACCAGCCAGATACACCGCGCGACCCTTGCCGTACGGATGCACGCTCACCCGCGCGCAGCCATCCTTGCTGTCCAATATTTGCGCATCGGGCGCGATGGCATACACATTGTCCACGCACTCGCCCAGGTCCAGTTCACCCAGCCCCTGCGTGATAAAGTGCATGTGGTCGTCGGTCGCTTCTTCCTTGGTGTTGCCCAGCGTCAGGCAGGTTTCCTTGTCCACGCCCAGCACATCGGCCAGCTGGAAGTACCGCCCCTGGCGCTGATACGCCGTCGGCTCACCCACGCCGATAAAGCCGCCGCCCGCGTGGATCCACCGGCGCAGCGAGCAGATCACCTGCTCATCCGCCCAGATATCGCCGCCGCTAAAGGCCGTATAGGCCGGGCCTGCGTTGATGATGACGCTAATATCCGACGGCACACCATCGCGAATGTCCTCAAATGACAGGAACGTCACATCCAGCGCCAAACCGGACAGCGCCTCGAGCACGCCCAGGTAAATCGCGGTCTCCTTGTAGGGCAGATCGTGGTGGACCAGATAGCACTGCCAGGCGCGCAGCTTGCCCCAGGCGTTGAGCATCGCCACCTTGCCGGTGAGCGTGTAGGGCTTGGTCTTTTGCGCCTGATCGATCAGCGCGCGGAACTCATTGGCGATTTCCCCCACGCGATCCACGAAATCCGGGAACATCGCCGCCAGCGCCGGATAGCCGCCGTAGCCGATGCGATCCACGCTGTTTCTCAGCATCGCGCGTCGCGCCTTCAGCCAGCAATCGTTGAGCTCCAGGGTGGGTTGCCCACCCTCGTAAAACGTATCGGGGAAGAAGTACGGCAGGAAGCGCCCCTCGGTATAGGCCACATCCGGGATGTCGGCGATCATGCGCAGCGTCACGCCGTTGCCCACCGACCCCACCACCGCGTCGATGCCGATCTCGCGCCAATACGCGCCATACGGCTCGGTGCCAATGTAGTTATCGCCCAGGAACATCATCGCCTCTTTGCCGTAGCGGTGCGTCAGCTCCACCAGTTTCTTGGCGGTACGCGCCACAAACCGCTGCACGAAGTCCATATAGGCCAGATAGACCTTGCTGGGCGTGCGGAACGTGTTGTTGTAATACCCCTGATCCACCAGCTCCTCGGGGCGCGGCTTCTGCCCATATTCCTTGGCGAACGCCTCGATCAGCACCGGGCTGTTCGATGTATTATAGCCAAACCAATCGACGAACTTCTTCTGGGCCTTGTGTGAGTAATTCAGCGTGAAATGATAGAAGAACGTGGTGAAGCGAACCACCTTCACATCCTCGTGGTCTTTCAGCCATGCCTCGTAGAAGGCGAGCATCCGCTCACAGGTCGCCGGATTCGCCGGGTCATACGGCAGCGACGGCGGCACGTCGTCGCCCCATTGATTGACCAGGTGGTTGTACATGTGCGTAGGATCCCAGGTCTGATACGCCAGAAATGCTACCGTATACGCATGAAAGGGCTTGGCGTCGGCAATGGTGACCACGCCGTCGGCATAGCGCCAGTTCTCCACCACCTCGCCGGTTGTGCGGTCGATCACTTCCCACCAGGCTTTGGGCTCGTAGTGTTCATCCACAAGAAACTCACGGGCAAAGTAATCCTTTAGCAGCGCAATGTCCAGCGTCGTGCCCTCGGCCACGCACTGGTCGGTGAGCAGGTAGATGTGCTGCAACTCGGTCGGATGCGCCTTGGCATACTCCTGGTCCTGGCGCACGGGAAAGAAGTTGCTATATACTTTGTCCACGACCTTGCAGACCGCCGCGGAGAGCTTCGTGCCGTCGCTATCGCGCACTGCGTCCGCCCCCCAGCACTCGATCAGCTCAATCAGCTTTTCATCCATATTCTCCTGGGTAGGCATCGTAAAGCGACCTTTTGACATGTACGTGCTCCTCCTCGTTCTTGAACGCAATCAGGGTTGTTTGCCTGTCCATGATACCCAAAGCAGCGCGTCCTTTCAAGTGGTTTGAACGGAAAAGATGGGATGTGCCGCGCGGAGCACAAAAAGAAAGCGCCCCTCTCCCGCAGGAAAGGGGCGCCTGACTTGCTGTCTGTGCCGCGAAACTTACTTCGCGTCCACCTTCGCCATGTGCTCGATCAGGTTGACGACCTTGTTGGAGTAGCCCCACTCGTTGTCGTACCAGGCGATCAGCTTCACGAAGGTATCGGTCAGGCTGATGCCGGCGGTGGCGTCAAAGATCGAGGTGCGGGGATCGTGGATGAAATCGCTGGAGACCACCGCGTCCTCGGTGTAGCCGATGATGCCCTTGAAGCGCGGGGACTCGGACGCTTCCTTCATGGTCTTCTTGATCTCTTCCATGGTCGCAGGCTTGGCCAGCGTCACGGTCAGATCGACCACCGACACGTCGGCGGTAGGCACGCGGAAGGACATGCCGGTCAGCTTGCCCTTGAGCTCAGGAATAACCACGCCCACAGCCTTGGCCGCGCCGGTGCTGGAGGGAATGATGTTGAACGCCGCGCCGCGGCCGCCGCGCCAGTCCTTGTTGGACGGGCCATCGACAGTCTTCTGGGTGGCGGTGGTGGCATGCACGGTGGTCATCAGGCCGTCCTTGATGCCATACTTCTCATGGATGACGCTGGCCAGCGGGGCCAGGCAGTTGGTGGTGCAGGACGCGTTGGACACGATCTTCATGTCCTTGGTGTACTTCTCGTGGTTCACGCCCATCACGAACATCGGCGTTTCCTTGTCCTTGGCGGGGGCGGTGATGACGACTTTCTTCGCGCCGCCGGTGAAGTGCTTGGAGGCGCCCGCCTCGTCGCAGAACACGCCGGTGGCCTCGGCAATATACTCGGCGCCCGCGCTGGCCCAGTTGATGGCCGCGGGATCCTTCTCGGCAAATACCTTCACCTTCTGACCATTGACGATCAGGGTGTTGGTGGCATGATCCACAGAGATGTCGCCCTTGAACTGGCCGTGCACGGTGTCATAGCGCAGCATATACACCATGTAGTCCAGGTCGATGAACGGATCGTTGATCGCGACGACATCCACGTTGGGATTCTCCATCGCGGCGCGGAAAACCAGACGGCCGATACGGCCAAAGCCATTAACGCCAACTTTCACCATTGTGTGTTCCCTCCTGTCTTGTCCAATCGTCTATTCCATACCTGCAATATTGTACCTAATTCGGGGATTTTTTGCAAGCCTCCCACGCGCTTTCCTGCAAAGTTTGTGAAAGAAATTACAAACCCGTGTGCGGTTTTGTGCTTATTTCAATGCGTCCGGGTTCAGGCACCACAGATCGTTGGGGACGAACAGCCCGTCGCGGCGGATCAGCTCGCCGTCGAAATACATTTCGCCGCCGCCCATCGCCGCAGTCTGAATGCACACCAGATCCCAATGGATGGCCGACTTGTTGCCATTGGGGCACTCGTCGTAGCTGTTGCCCGGCGTAAAGTGGAACGACCCGGCGATCTTCTCGTCAAACAGCGTGTCCTTCATGGCATTGTGAATGTAAGGATTGACGCCGATGGCAAACTCGCCGATGTAGCGCGCGCCCTCGTCGGTATCGAGGATCTCGTTGATCTTCTCGGTGTCGTTGGCGGTGGCGGCGACGATCTTGCCATTCTGGAAGGAGAAGCGGATGTTCTCGAAGGTCGTGCCGTTATACAGACTGGGCGTATTGTAGGCCAGCGTACCGTTGATCGAATCGCGGATCGGTGCGGAGAACACCTCGCCGTCGGGGATGTTGAGCTTGCCGTCGCACTTGATGGCGGGCATGCCCTTAATGGAGAAAGTCAGGTCGGTGCCGGGGCCGACGAGACGCACCTTGTCGGTTCTCTCCATGCGCGCGACCAGCTTGTCCATTGCGTCGCTCATCTTCGCGTAGTCCAGGTTGCACACATTGAAGTAGTGCTCCTCAAACGCCTCGGTGGACATGCACGCCTGCTGCGCCATCGCGGGCACAGGATAGCGCAGCACCACCCACTTGGTCTTGGCGACGCGGATGTCGCTGTGCACCACTTTGCCGTACAGCTTGTTGTACAGTGTTTTTCGGTCGGTGGGTACGTCGCCGGTTTCGTAGGCGTTGTCGCCGCTGCGCACGCCGATATATGCCTGCATCTCACTCATGCGCGCCGCGTCATACTTGGCCATGCGGCTCAGCTGATCCTCGCCGCAGCGCATTTGCAGCGCGCGCGTCAGCACCGGCTCATTGAGCGCGAGGAACGGTACGCCGCCCGCCGCGTAGACTTCCTCAATCAGCTGCGCGCCAAAATCGCGCAGGCCTTCACCGAACAGCTCGATGAGCACGCGCTCGCCCTTTTGCACGTCGCAGCTATAGGTGACCAGATTATGCGCCAGGGTTACCATCCGCGGGTCTCTCATGGGTTTCTTCCTCCTTGATGACTGGTTTCTTGCGTAATAAGTGTTTGCCGCCCCACTTGGCGATGGGCTGCTCGAAGCCGTAGGTCAGGATCACCGACAGGATCAGCGGGACGCCAAACGCCGCAAGCGTGAACAGCCATTGCCAGGGCTGTTCCCCAGCCTCGTTGGGCATATCGGCAATCGACGGCGGAAAGTGCCAGCGTCTGAACAGCACCGCGATGTACTGGTGCCAGATGTAGAATTGCAGCGAGACCGCCGACGCGATGCGCATCACCCGGTTCGACAGCAGCCAGCGCAGGCCGGTGCCCGCGTTGGCGGCCGCGATGATGAAGAACGACAGCAGCGTGCTGAACATCAGGCGGTGCTTGGCCTGGTTGATGCGGATCATCTCAAAGCCGTTGGAGCTGGCCTGCTGCCGGATGATCTGCCAAATCGGCACGAGCAGGGCAATGGCCAGCAGCGTGAAGAGAATGCGCGTCCAGCGCGTGTGCTTGAGGCTCTTGGCCAGCGACACATAGCACAGCGCGGCCAGCATGCCGTTGGCGTAGACATCCAGGAACGTGGGCATTTGGTTGACCCACAGGTTGGTATCCGGCTGCTGGAGCACCACGCCATACCGAAATGCCAGTGCTGTCAACGCCATCGCCGCCCAGGTCAGCATCGGCTTCTTAGTGAATGCCTTGGCCAGCAGCGGGAACACCAGATAGAACTGCACCTCGATGGCCAGCGTCCACAGCACCACGTTCAGGCGCGTAGCGATATAGCTTTCGTACCAAAAGACATTGGTAAACGTCAGATGCGACAAAAGATCCTGCCACATCGCGGCGGCGCTGTTGTACTGAAGGAGCGGCAGCGCGAAACATAACAGCACCACAAAGATGCTCAGCCAGTACGATGGCAGGATACGCAGCGCACGCTTGATGTAGAAATCACGCGTGCTGGGATAGCGCTCGCCCTCGATCATGTGCCGCGCGTATGGCAAGAATAGCAGGAAGCCCGAGATCAGCAGCATCAGATCGACCATGATGTAGCCGGAGCGCACCAACGGATCGAAATCGACGTGGACACGAATCAGTGGGATATCAAACGAAGGCCACAGCCAGGATTGCTGCCAGATGTGAAACCACGCGACAATAAATACGCCCAGCGCGCGGATGCCGTCCAGCACATCGACGTGCCGCGTGTCCGGCTGGCGCAGCGCGCAGGCCTGCCACTCGTTCCGAATGCCCATGTCCCCTCCCCCTTATTTACACCGTTTTCCTGGGTGGCAGCGCTTTCAGATAGCGCAGCACGCTGGCCGCCACCACGCCGGTTGCCACGCCGGTCGCCGCACCCACCGCAATAAGCACCGGCAGGTACCCGACCAGCCCCGCGCTGTGCAGCACCCACATCGCCAGCAATATCTGCCCCACGTTGTGAAACACGCCGCCGATCACGCTGACCCCTATCACGCCCAGCCAGCCGGTTCTTTTCGCCAGCCCCATCATCAGCAAGCTCAGGATGCCGCCCGCCAGGCTATAGAGCATCGCCGACGGATTGGCGAACACGAATCCGACGATGAGCACGCGCAGCAACGACACCGCAAACGCGGGCAAAAAGCCCTGGTAGTACAGCATGATCAGCACCACCACATTGGCCAGGCCCAGCTTGATGCCCGGCACCGCGCCGGAGATCGGCGGAAACAAGCGCTCGATCCAGCTGAGCACAAAGGCCAGCGCAGTCATCATCGCGTAGAGCGCGACGCGCTGCGCCACCGA
>JAVBUY010000002.1:0-11204 GCA_031554855.1 Eubacteriales bacterium | reverse complement strand
CAGACGCTGGTGGCAGTGGCGGCGGCGCAGAACCTGCCGAGCTACATCGTGAGCGGGCTGGTGGCAGGCGACGAAGCGGATGCGGACACCGTGAAGGTGAGCGGCACGGGGCGTGACGTGAACCAGTACGAGACCAGCATCTTGGCGGCGGACCGCAACGCGGTGACGATCCTGGACGCGACGGGCAAGAACGTGACCGGCAACTACAGCATCAGCTATGTGCCGGGGATCTTGACAATCGCCGCAAAAAGGCTGATCATTAAAGCGGACAGCGAAAGCCACGTCTTTGACGGCAACACCTACACGGTGACCGGCTTCACCGTTACCGGCCTGGAAGGCACGGATCAGGTGAACGCGGCGACGGTTACGGTGACCGGTTCCCGCAGGAACGCGGGTCGGACCACCACCAGCATCGCTACGCCGACGAAGATCCGCGTGCTCGATGGCAACAAGGATGTTACCAAGAACTACGCGATCGATACCGCGACTGGCGCGCTGCACATCACGCCCAAGCCGATTACGATTATCGCGGGCACGATGACCTACCAGTTTGACGGCGCGACGCACACCATCACCACCTTTACGACCGGCGCAAACGACCTGGTAGCCGGGGATGTGGTGAACGCGAATACCGTCACCCTGTCTGGTTCGCTGCGCGATGTGGGCGTCACTACCACCAGCATCCAGCAGCCGCAGAACATCCGCATCGTGAACGGCAGCGCGGATATGACCGCGAACTACACCATCGGCACCGCGGAGGGCAAGCTGTCCATTACGCCCAAACCGCTGGTGATCACCGCCGACAGCGCGACCCATGAGTTTGACGCCACGCAGCATGCGATCACAACCTTCACGGTGGCGGGTCTGGTGAGCGGCGATCAGGTGGATGCGAGCACTGTGACCATCGATGGCACGCGCCGCAACGTTGGCAAAACCCCCGCTGTGGTGCTCAATGAAACCGCCATCAAGGTGAAGAACGGTCAGGCTGACGCGACCGGCAACTACAGCATTTCGACCAAACCGGGCCTGCTGGCGATCACGCCGCGCCTTGTGACGATCACGCCCGGCCAATTCACGAAGATCAACGGCAGCCCCGATCCGACCTGGACGGCGACTGTGGAAGGTCTGGTGGGTGGCGACGTGGTGAAGTACGCCTTCAGCCGTGTTGCGGGCGAAGACAATGCCGATTATCCTTTGCAGGTAGCCATCTCCGGCTTTACCCCGGCGAATGCAGGCGATGTCGCCGATCCGAACGCTACGGGCTTCAACTACCGGATCGTGCTCAAGACCGGCAACCTGCGGATTCTGGGCAGAGTGTTCTACGATTTCAACGGCGGAGACGGCGCCGAGCCGGTCGATGAAAAGGGTTACGCCTTCGGCGAAAGCGCGCAAATTCTGTTCAAGCCGCAACCGACCTTCACCAATATGAAGTTTGTGGGCTGGTCGGAAGATCAGAATGCCGATCGTGCCACGTACAGAGAAGGCGGCATCACCAAACTGAGCATGGGCAAGACCAATGTGACGCTCTACGCGGTCTATTCCGGCAACAGCATCAGCAGCGGACGCGTCGAGTACTATTACGACGACGAGCTGGATGCGAGCCTGACCCATGTGATGAACAACCTGGAGATCGGATCGGTCATCAACTCGTACACTGGCCAGCGCAAGCCGGGCTACCGCCTGCTGCAGGTGAACAACCTGCCGCTGACCGTGACCGAAGATCCGGAGCAGAACGTCATTCGCGTCTTCTACGAAAAGATTGAAACCGGCGTGATGCTGGTGGATGCCGAGATCCCGCTGGGCGCGGGCACGGCGAGCCTGAACGTCGGCGAATGTATCGAGTAAAGGGAAGCGCACGGCAGGGAGGATACGCGGATGAAACAATGCATCTCTTGGCTTATGATTCTCATCCTGGCGCTGGCGGGCTGTGTGCCCGCCGCGCTGGGCGAGGATGTGCCGGTCAAAACTGAAAGCGCCTTGGTGGTGGGCAGCCTGACGCCGATGAGCGGCGGCTTCTTCACCGACATGTGGGGCAACAATTCTTCGGACATGGATGTGCGCGCCATGGTGCATGGCTATGCCACTGTCGCTTGGGTGAAGGATGGCGATTTCGTCATCGACAGCACCACGGTGAAGGAGGTGGAGTGCACGGACGACTCGTCCGGCAACCGCACCTATGCGTTCACACTGAACGATCAGTTGCAGTACAATGATGGCACGCCCATCCTGGCGCGGGACTATGTGTTCGCGGTGCTGCTGCGCTCCTCGCCGCAGGTCGTGGCGCTGGGCGGCATGAACCAGGCGTTCAACCACCTGGTGGGCTTTGAAGCCTTTGAAAAGGGCAAGCCCTTCACCGGCGTACGCCTGCTGGATGAGCGCAAGTTTTCCCTGACCATCAAGCGCACCAGCCTGCCATATTTCTACGAAATGCAGATGGTCAATATCGAGCCAGCGCCGGTGGACATCATCGCGCCGGGCTTTGACGTGGTGGATACGGGCGATGGCGCGACGATAGCGCCGCTGTCCGCCGACGGCCCGCAGACGCTGGAGCCGGAATTGCTGGCGAGCACGCTGCTGGACCCGCAAACCGGCTATGCGTCCCATCCCCAGCGCATCTGCGGCCCCTACCAATTGCAGGCATATGACGCGCAAAAGCACGAAGCGATCTTCGTGCGCAACCCCAACTACCTGGGCAACTATGAGGGCCAAAAGCCTGAGATCGAACAGGTTACCTTTGTGCCGGTGAAACCGGAGAGCATGTTCGAGGACTTGGCCAGCGGTCGCGTGGATCTGCTCAACAAAGTGACCGAGGGCAACGCCATTACCCAAGGCATGCAGATGGCCGCAGAAGGGCAATGCAGCAACCAGAACTACCCCCGCGCGGGCCTGAATATGTTGGCCTTTGCCTGCGAGTTGGGACCGACGCAATCGCAGAGCGTCCGCCAGGCGATCGCCATGACCATCGATGAGCAGGAACTTTGCACCGAACACTTGCAGGGCTATGGAATTCCGGTCTATGGCTACTATGGGTTGGGCCAATGGATGTCGCAGGAGTGGATGAAAAACAATCCGGATGCCCTGCTGGAGCTTTGCCTGTATAGCTTTGACACGTACGAGGCTGCCAAGCTGCTGGAAGACGACGGATGGATCTATCAAGAGAACGGTGAGCTGTACGACGCCAGCAAAGGCGGCGTGCGCTATCGCAAGCAGGGAAAGGGCGAGTTCGAACGCCTGGTGCTGCGCTGTGCGCTGCCTGAGGACGGCACGCTGTCGCCCTATGTGCAGGAGAAGCTCACCGCTAACCTGACTGCGATCGGCGCGGACATCCAGTGCGAGGAGCTGCCGTTCCCGGAGTTGCTGAAGCAGTATTACAGGCAGACCGAGCGCACCTACCACATCATGCTGCTGGCCACCAACTTCCAGTATGTGTTCGATCCGTACTACACCTTCAGCGAAGAGGATCTGTACCAGGGCGTGCACAACACCACCGGCATCCGCGACAAGAAGCTGATGAAGCTGACCGAATCGATGCGGCGCGTCGCACCGGGCGATCGCGAAGCGTATCTGACCAAGTGGATGGATTTCCAGAAGCAATGGGCGCAGGATCTGCCGATGGCGCCGCTGTACTCCAATGTGTACTTCGACTTCTTCCGATCGGATCTGCAAAACTACTTGATCAACGCCAGCAATACCTGGGCGGCCGCGCTGCTCTACAGCTATTTGGGCGAGCCGCGCGAGCCCGAGCCGACGCCTGAACCGGCGCTCAGCCCGGAGGGTGAAGACGGCGAAGAGACGGTAACATTCGACTGACACGCGAATCGCCCCAGACCGAAGTGGTCTGGGGCGATCTTTTTGTGCGAATGGGTATTACTCTCCGGCCAGCGCGACGATGGCGTGCGCAAAGATGCGCGCGTTGAGCAGCAGCGAAGCGATCGAGATATTCTCGCCCGCTTGGTGCGCCAGTTCCTCTTCGCCGGGGAACACCGAGCCGAAGGCCACGCCCTCTTCCAGCGCGCGGGCATACGTGCCGCCGCCGATGGCCATCGCCTTGGGCTCCAGGCCGGACACGCGCGCGTACACCGACAGCAGCGACTGCACCACTTGGCTGCTCTCAGGCACATGGTGCGCAGGCTGGCAATGCCCCGGCGCGACCGTGAAGCCCAGCGGCGCGACGCGCAGCGTGATGAACCGGATCAGCTGCTCGGCGCTGAACATGACCGGATGGCGGATATCGAGTGTTACCGAGCAGGTGCCCTCGCCAAAGCGAAGGATGCCCAGGTTGATGGTCAGCGCGCCGCTCACCGCGTCACTGCCCGCGATGCCAAAACCCGAACCGTCGGTATCGCCGCCGATGGCATGCGCCAGCATATCGATGATGCCATAGCTGGTGCCGCCCGCTTTGATCGCGTGCAGCGCCTGCAACAGATGGGCCGCCGCATTCTCGCCATGCTCGGGCATGGACGCATGGCCGGTGACGCCGGTGCATACCACGCGCAGGTGTCCGTTGTCCATCGGCTCGACCGTCAGCGGGTAGCCGGTGCGGCGCGAAAACGCCTGGATCTCCTCGGTCACCCACTGCGCGTCGCCGCCGATTTCTGCCTCCGCCACGCCGGGGATCACGTTGGCGCGTTCGCCGGAATGCATGGCATAGACCGGCACATGGCAGTTGCCTTCAGGCGCGAGCTTGGCGGTTAGCGTCAGATGGCAGATGCCCTTTTCGGTATTGATCAGCGGGAACTCCGCATCGGGCGAGAAGCCGACGCGCGGCAGACCGATCTTCTGCTGATAATACTTCATATCAGCCCAGCCGCTTTCTTCGTCGCAACCCAGAATGAGCCGCACCTTCTTCTTGAGCGGGATACCAGCGTCCACGATGGCTTTCATCGCGAACATCGCAGCGACCGCAGGACCTTTGTCATCGCTGGTGCCGCGGCCATAGATCTTGCCGTCGATGATGTCCGCGCCGAACGGCTGCTGCTGCCAGCCCTCTCCGGCGGGCACAACGTCCAGATGCGCCAGTATCGCGATGGCATCGTCGCCGCTGCCGATCTCCATGTCGCAGGCATAGCCGTCGATATCGCGCGTGGCAAAGCCCAGGCGCTTGCCGTCGGCCACCGCCAGATCCAGCGACTGGCGGATCGCCTCGCCAAAGGGGGCGTTGGGCTTGGGGTCGGCCTTTACCGAGGGGATGCGCAGCCAAGCTTGCAGCGTAGCGACCATATCTTTCTCCAGGGCGGCTACCGCATGATCCAGATTGTTTTGAGCCATGAGTCAGTCCTCCTTCATGTGCGATTGGGGGATATACAGCGCAGGCTGTGTGCCGCGCAGATACTCGATAAATGTGGCCGGTGTCAACGCGTCAGGGGGCACCCAGATGCCACCGAGTCCCGCGCCATACAGCTCGTGCAGATCAGAGCCGGACAGCATGCGCAGGTGCTGCGCCCGCGCGTGCGCCAGCGCGCGGCCGTTGTGGCTGTTGTGGTGCGGATTGCCGTTGTGCGCCTCGATACCGTGCAGATGCTCGGCTGGCGCCTGGCGCATCATGCTGCGGAACGGATGCGCCTGGTAGACCAGGAATCCGGTGCGCTCGGCCAGCTGGAACAAGCGCTTGGGCGAGAGTGCGGTCAAATCGGGCAGCGTGTCATAGAGCGTCGCGTCGGGCAGATAGACCAGGAAATCCTCGATGCCTACCCCGCGATAGCGTAGCTCCAACCCGGGCAACACGATGACGCCCAGCGCACGTCCGGCATCGGATGCGCGGCGATACCCATCGGCCAGGCGCGCGCGGTCGGTGTGGGGCAGCAGGTGATCGGTGATCACCACCGCGCCATAGCCGTGCGCCTTGACCAGTTCGATGAGCGTGTGCGCGGGCAGGTTGCTGCACGAGCTGACCTCGGCGGTGTGCGCATGCGGCTCGACCAACACCGCGCCCGGGAAAGGCGGCAGCGGCGGCTTGCGGTCGGTCATAGTTTGAGCGCGACGCTCAGCCGCTCCAGCGCGTCTTTGAGCTGCGCGTGCGGGCAGCCCAGGTTGAGCCGCAGGAAGCCCTCGCCTTCCTCGCCAAAGAAGCAGCCGTTGCTCAGCTCCACGCGCGCGATCTGCCGCGTGCGGCGCGTCAGCTCGGCGCTGTCCACGCCAAGCGCACGACAATCCAGCCACATCAGGAACGAGGATTCCATGGGCGTGCACGCGATATGTGGCAGGTGCTCGCTCATATATTCGCTGGCAATGCGCCAAGATTCTATCAGGTACGCGCGCAGACCATCCAGCCATGCGTCGCCCTGCTCATAGGCGGCGCGTGTGCCCACCAGCGCGAACAGGTTGCCGCTAACCACCCCGGCGGCGGCGATTTCCTGGCGCAGTTTATCGCGCAGCGCGGGATTGGGCACGACGCGCGACGCCTGGCGCAGCCCGGCGATATTGAAGGTCTTGCTGGCGGCACACAGCATGATGGTGCGCTCCGCCGCACCGGGCAGCGACAGCAGCGATACATGCACGCGGTCGGGATAGACGAAGTCGGCATGGATCTCGTCGGATACGATGATCGCGTCGTGCCGCGCGCACAGCGCCAGCATATCGGACAATTCCTGGCGCGTCCAGGCGCGGCCCACCGGGTTGTGCGGATTGCACAACAGCAGCAGCTTGCCGCCTGCCATCAGCGCGTTTTCCAGCGCGCTCAAATCCATATGATAGCGATTCTGCTCGTCGCGCACCAGCGGCGCCTTCATCAGCGTGCGGTCGTTGTTGGCCTGTGCGCCAAAGAACGGCCCGTAGACCGGCGGCTGCACGATGACCGACTGGTTGCGCTGGGTAAAGCAGCGCACCGCCAGGTTCAGGCCGGTGACCACGCAGGGCAGCATCAGCACCGATTCGGGATCAATGGTCAGTGCATGGCGACGCTGCCAGAAGTTCACCAGCGCGGCGGTATCCTCGGCGGTTTCCTCGGTATAGCCAAAGGCGTCGCGGCTCGCGCGGGCGCGGATCGCCTCGCCCACTGCAGGCGGGCAGCGAAAATCCATGTCGGCCACCCACATAGGCAGCACGTCGCTGCCATACTTGGCCTGCATCGCGTCCCATTTTTCGCTGGCGGTGCCCAACCGGTCTACCCCAGCGTCGAAGAATTTTGCGTCGAAAGTCATGTGCGGTCCTCCTCGGAAGATGTGAAGCAGGCGATGATCCAATATCCTGCGCTCTTTGCCACCACCTCGGCGACGGCGAACAGCGTTTTCAGGTACGTGAGGGCAGAGGGCGCACCCTGCTGTTTGCGGATGACCACATACAGCGCGCCGCCGGGGAGTAGCCGCGTCCGGCTCTCGGCGAACAGCCGGTAGATCACCGCCTTGCCCGCGCGGATCGGCGGGTTGGTGGCGATGAGCGAGAAATCGCCGGACACATTCGCCAGGCCATCGCTGACCACGCAGTCGGCGGTCAGGACGTTTCGGGCAAAGTTGGCCCGCGCCAGTTCCACCGCGCGCTCGTTCACATCGCAGCAAACGACCTGCGCTTGTGACCGGGTGGCTGCCAGGCAAAGCCCCACCGGCCCCCAGCCGCAACCCAAGTCGAGCACGCGGCCGCTTATATCGGCGGGCAGAGCGGAGAGCAGCAGCGCGCTGCCGGGGTCAAGGTGCTCGCGCGAGAACACGCCTGCATCGGTTTGGCAGGTCAGCGTGCGATCGCCGCAGGTCAGCGACACAGTGCGCACATCGTGTGCGCTGGTCGGCGTGGCAGAGTAGTAGTGGTCAGGCATGGGTGTCCTCCGTGAGATGGCAGGCGGCGTATAGCGCGGCTTCTTCGGCGTCGGTCAGCTCGCGATAACCGCCCAGTGGCAGCGCGTCGTCCAGCTTGAGGGGGCCGATGGACAGGCGCTTGAGATAGGTGACGGTGCGTCCGCGCGCCGCGAACATCCGCTTGACCTGGTGAAACTTTCCCTCCTGCACGGTGCACAGCGCGGCGTCCTCGCCGGGCAGCAGCGCCAGGGTGGCGGGCAGCGCGGTGAAATCCGACAGCGTGAGTCCGGCGGCAAACGCGGCGACATCCTCGCCGGTCAGCGGGCCGTCCACCCGCGCATAATAGGTCTTGTCGATGTGGTACTTGGGTGCGAGCAGGCGATGCGCCAGCGTGCCGTCGCTGGTTAAAAGCAGCAGCCCCTCCGTATCGCGATCCAGCCGTCCGACCGGCATGCAGCCCCAGCTCTTGTACAGCGGCGGCAACAGATCCATCACGGTGGGCAGGCGCGGGTCCTCCGCAGCGGTGATCGCCCCGGCGGGCTTGTGCAGCATCACATGGCGATGCGCGCGATAGACCAGCGACTCGCCCTGCACAGAGATGCTCTGCGCAAGCGGATCGATTAGCATACCCGGATCGCGCACGGCTTGTCCATCGACCGCCACGCATCCGCCGCGCACCAGCTCCTTGAGCGCGCTGCGCGTGCCCAGTGCGTAGCGCGACAGCAGCTTGTCCAGGCGCATGCGCACAGCCATGGCGAGTCCTCCGATCCGGCGGATACAGCTCCGCCAGGATGTGGTCTTTGTCGAAACGCTTGTCATATAGTATAGCAAAGATGCCGCACTTTCGCAAACCGCTGACGCATTGCGCGGGACGGAATTCGTCCGCAGGGAGAAAACCACACAGATACTTGCCCTAACTGGAGGAAAAAACATTTCGGGGCTGGTGCATTGTGCACGCAGTATGTTATAATTTGGACAAAGAGAGGGAGAAAGGGACACGCGTAGACCTTTCTTGTTTTGCGTATCTTGGCGTGCTTTCGGGCGCTCCGCATTTTGTGCAAGGAAGTGAACCGGCTATGAGGAAAAAGCAATGTGTCGCCATGTTGTTGGCTGGTGGCCAGGGGAGCCGCTTGGGCATCCTGACCAAGCATATGGCCAAGCCCGCCGTGCCCTATGGCGGCAAGTACCGCATCATTGACTTTCCGCTGTCCAACTGCGCTAACTCCGGCATCGACGTGGTGGGCGTGCTGACACAGTATCAGCCGCTGGAGCTCAATGCGTACATCGGCTCTGGATCGCCGTGGGATCTGGACTTGACCAACGGCGGCGTGTTCGTGTTGCCGCCCTATGTGAAGGGCAAGAGCGGCGAGTGGTACCGCGGCACCGCCAACGCGATCTATCAGAACATCGATTTTATTTCGCAGTACAATCCGGAATATGTGCTCATCCTGTCCGGTGACCACATCTACAAGATGGATTACAACGCGATGCTGAATTTCCACATCAAGAAGCAGGCGGACGTGACCATCGCGGTGCTGGAAGTACCGTGGGAGGAGACCAGCCGCTTTGGCATCATGAACACCGATGAAAAGGGGCGCATCGTCGAATTTGAGGAAAAGCCCAAGAACGCCAAGAGCAACAAGGCGTCGATGGGCGTGTATATCTTTAACTGGAGCAAGCTGCGCAAGTACATGGAGGAGGACGAGCGGGACGGAAAGTCCTCCAACGATTTCGGCAAAAACATCATCCCCGCAATGCTCAAAGACAAGCAGGAAATGTTCGCCTATGCGTTTGACGGTTACTGGAAGGACGTGGGCACCATCGAGAGCCTGTGGGAGGCCAACATGGACCTGCTGCAGCAGCCCATGCCCATCGACCTCTACGATAAGCGCTGGCGCATCTGCGGACGCAACCCGGGCATGCCGCCGCACTACATCGCGCCGGGCGCGAAGGTCACCGATACGCTGATGACCGAGGGCTGCCAGGTGTTTGGCGAGGTGCAGCACAGCGTGCTGTTTGCTGGCGTGCAGGTGGAGCAGGGCGCCAGCGTGATCGACGCAGTGGTGATGCCGCAGGTGTCCATCGCCCGAGGCGCACTGGTGCGCCGCGCGATTGTCGCCGAGAATGCGGTGATCGGGCCAGGCTGCATCATCGGCGAGGAGACCGGCGATATCGCGGTGATCGGCCAGGGCGCGGTGCTGCCCGCGGGCACGGTGGTCAAGGCGGGCGTGCAGATCGATCCCGAGATCGCCCCCAAGGAGGCAGCAAAATGATGAAAAATGTGATGGGCCTCATCTATACCGGAGAGAACGACGCCTACCTGCGCGAATTGACGCAGGTGCGCGCGGTGGCGGCGCTGCCGGTCGCCGGTCGCTATCGCGTCATCGACTTCCCGCTGTCCAGCATGGTGACGTCGGGCATCAAGCGCGTCGGCGTCATCACGCAGAAGAACTACCACTCGCTGATGGATCACCTGGGCAGCGGCAAGGAATGGGATCTGCACGGTAAGTACGACGGCCTGGATATCCTGCCGCCGTTTCTCACGCGCGAGAATGTCGGCGTGTATTCCGGCCTGATCGACGCGCTGTACTCGCACGCGCGCTACATCCACCGCGCGCCGCAGGAGTATGTGCTGCTGACCACCAGCCACACGCTGTACAATATCGACTTTACCGACATGCAGCGCTTTCACGACGAGCACGAGGCGGATATCACCATCCTGTATTCCGATGATCCGTCGCTGCGCAAGATCACCGAGGGCAACGAGAACGGCTTCCTGTCCACTGATAAGAACGGCCGCGTGACCGGCGTGGAGATCCAGCCGATGAATCCCTCGCGTGAGCATGCGATGATCGAAGTATGCCTGATGAAGCGCGAGTTGCTGCGCTACTTGGTGGATCAATGCGTGGCCAACGGCATGCACGATTTCAGCCGCGACCTGATTCAGCGCGCGGTGCATGAGGGCAGCATGAAGGTCTTTGGCTACGAAGTGAAGGACAAAGTCTGGCGCATCGACTCGGTGCAGAGCTACTTCCGCATGAACATGGATGTGCTCAACAGCGACGTGCGCGGCGAGCTGTTCCACCCCGACCGGCCGGTGTACACCAAGCTGCGCGACGATATGCCCACGCGATACATCGGCGATCCGTCCACGAAGAACTCGCTGATCGCTGACGGCTGCATCATCGAGGGCACGGTCATCAATTCGGTGGTGTTCCGCGGTGTGCGTGTGGCGCGCGATGCGGTGGTGCGCAACAGCGTGCTGATGCAGGATTCCGAGGTGCAGGCCGACGCGAAGATTGACCATTGCATCCTGGATAAGCAGGCCATCATCAAGCGCCACGGCCGCCTGATCGGACCGGAAGAATACCCGATCGTCATCGCCAAGGACGTGGTGATTTAGGCAAGGGTTAGCGGAAAAAAGGAAAGATTCCTCGCTTGCATTGGAGCGCGCGAGGAATCTTTTTTGCTTGTTTT
>JAVBUY010000056.1:0-7311 GCA_031554855.1 Eubacteriales bacterium | reverse complement strand
ATACGGCGGGTGGCGCGGCGCAGCGCGTGCGCGTTGCGCGATACCGGCGCGCAGCATTTGAGGATCGCGAACACGGTCACCAGCACGATGCCCCCATACACCAGCGCATCGGGCATGTGCGCCCACACCCACGCCATCATGGTATCCAGCACGTGATTCCCCCCTCATCGCGGATTCTACACAGGTATTGTACCCGATGCTGCGCGGCATGTAAACCATCGCGAAACATGCGGATTTTGCGCGAATTCTCGAAAAATAGAACGAAACATCGCGCATGCACATTCCCTCTCTACAAAAAAACCTTAATTCCGACATTATATTGCCGTGTTTTGACATTATTTCTACAAAACAGGGCTTGCAGTTTGCGAAAAAATCGTATACAATCATGATACTCTATCAATATACATGTTGTATGTATATTATGATGATAATTTCAATACAGTAGCGGCTTCTTTTGTTGCGCCGCCAGAATGGGAGTTCATCGCATGGCTAAGAGAAAGAGCATCGACCCGAAAATGATTGACAGCGTGGCGCAGAATATGTTCCACGCACTGCCGCTGCTGCGCAAGCGCCTGCTGCACATGGATGTGGTGCAGTCCGAGCACGGCATTCCCCTCTCGCATGTGCAGGTGCTGACCATGCTCAACGACGGCGGCTCGCTGTCGGTGTCGGATATTTCGCACCGCCTGGGCATCGCCAAACCGAACATCACGCCGCTGGTCGATCGCCTGCTGGAGCTGGGCCTCGTGCAGCGCCAGCGCGATGTGTCCGACCGCCGCGTGGTCAACGTGGTGATCACCGACGCGGGCAAGCAAAAGCTGGTCGCCATCCGCGGCACCATCGCCGAGCAGGTGCAGCAGCAGGCCGACCATCTGTCCGCCACCGATTTCAAGGAGCTCGCCCAGTCGCTGGAGAGCCTCACGCGCATCCTGTCCGCGCTGTAATTTCGGTATTATTTTAGAGCGCCGCGTTCGCGGCGTTCTTTTTTGCGCAAGGCTGCGGGTTGCCCACCATGGCGCAATCCCCACAAACCGGTCTTTTCGGCGGCCCGTCCCATTTCTTTATTTACATTAAAGAAAGAATATTTTCCCTCAACCGCGTGCAAAATCTCCGCAGATGCGTTATAATAGCCCCATTGCGCAACGCGCGCAAACCATGCGAGGAATCGCACAAGGAGGAATCCTATGCCAAGGCTCTTTGGTACCGATGGCGTGCGCGGCATCGCCAATGCCGAATTGACCTGCGAGCTGGCGTTCAAGCTCGGCCAGGCGGGCGCGGCGGTGCTGGCGTCCAATGTGCGCCGCCCCACCATCCTGATCGCGCGCGACACGCGCATCTCCGGCAAGATGCTGGAGGCCGCGCTGATGGCGGGCATCTGCTCGGTCGGCGGCCGCGCGATGCTGCTGGGCGTGCTGCCCACGCCGGGCGTCGCCTACCTGACTCGCTTTTATGAGGCCGACGCGGGCGTGATGATCTCCGCCTCGCACAACACCGTCGAGTACAACGGCATCAAGTTTTTCGACCGCAACGGCTGCAAGCTGCCCGACGCGCTGGAGGATCGCATCGAGGAGATCATCCGCGGCGACGTGCCGCTGCCGGTCGCGCTGCCCACCGGCGTGAACGTGGGGCGCATCATCCGCAACGCCACCAACGCGCAGCGCCAGTACATCGAGTACCTCAAGAGCACGACGCAGGTGCGCATGGACGGGCTGCGCGTCGTGCTGGACTGCGCGCACGGCGCGGCGTCGGTCATCGCGCCCATCGTGTTCCAGGAGCTGGGCGCCGATGTCAGCTCGTATTATCACGAGCCGGACGGCACCAACATCAACGAATACTGCGGCTCGACCTACCCCAAGCGCCTGCAGGATCTGGTCAGCGAGCTGGGCGCAGACATCGGCCTGGCGTTCGATGGCGATGCGGATCGCCTGATGGCGGTGGATCGGCGCGGGCAGATCGTCGATGGCGACAAGGTGATGGCGATCAGCGCCGTGCACCTAAAGAAGCATAACCGGCTTACCAAGAACACCGTGGTGGGCACCGTGATGAGCAACATGGGTCTGGACATCGCGATGAAGAAGCAGGGCATCCAGCTCGTCAAGACGCGCGTGGGCGACCGCTACGTGCTCGAGGAGATGCTCGACAAGGGCTACAACCTCGGCGGCGAGCAGTCCGGCCACGTGATCTTCCTGGACCACAACACCACCGGCGACGGCATCATCACCGCCATCCAGCTCATGACCGCGATGGTCGAGACCACGCAGTCGCTGGCGCAGCTCGCGTCCATCATGCAGGTGCTGCCCCAGGCGCAGGTCAGCGCCAAGGTGGCAGGCGACAAGCGCGACGAGGTGCTGGCGCATGCCGATGTGAAAGCGACGATGGCCGCCATCGAGCAGAAGTACGAGGGGCGCGGGCGGCTGCTGGTGCGCCCGTCGGGCACCGAGCCGGTGATCCGCGTGATGATCGAGGGCCCGGATCAGGGCGAGATCGACCAGGACGTGTACGAGCTGGCGACGCTGCTGGAGCAGCTGGCGAAGTAAGATCGAACAACATGCATGCTGCATGTTGCCGAGCGGCCTAGCGATCGCATTGCATGTATCGCTTCGCTCACCCTTTCGGCAGCACGGCGCAAATCGCGCGCACTGGCATTGCGACAGATTTTCGAACTGATCCAGGAGCCAGTCGGAAGCCGTTGCAGCGCTATGCCGACCGAAAGAACGGCACAAAACAGCGCAAAAATGCATAAGGACAGTGCGCACGATTTGCGCGGTGTTGCCTTAGGCGTCTCAAAAGGCCCTATTGCTAGGAGGCCACAAGTCCGTTCGACGGAGGCGTATGGTACAATACGCCGACGAGACGGACGCTGTGCCGACACCGCAAGAGGGTCTTTTTCGATGACCTTCACACGCTGCCCATCATCTGAATCTGCGCCTCGCGCTCCTTGCGCACCGCGTCGAAGTCTCCCGGGTGCATCACGTTGACCAGCTTCACCGCGTAGTCCGAGGCGATCAGCGCGTGGCGCTTGACGTGCGGCGTGTTGGCGACCTGTGCCAGCACGCGCAGCGCCTTGGCTTTGACCGGGTCCTTCTCGTCGCGCGCCAGGTCGAGCACCACCCCGGCGGTGTCCCGCGCGGCCTGGAATCGCACCTCGCCGCGCTGCCAGCGCCGGTTGATCTCCAGGCACGCGTCGATGGCCGCGTCGCGCGCGATGCCGGTCAGCGCCAGCACGTGCTCGCCCAGCAGGATGCTGTAGTTGGAGATCCGCGCGTGGTCGCCGCTCTTTTCGTCAAAGGCGTCGATCAGCCGCTGCCGAAGCTCCGGCAGGTCGTCGAGCTTGCGGATAATGCCCACGTCGCCCATATCGCTGTCTTTTTTGCCGTTCTTCATGCGCTATACCAACACGAAGTTGATCTGGTTGCTGGCCAGATCGACGCTCTCGACCTCGATGGTCACCGCCTGGCCGAGCCGGAACACCTTGCCGGTGTGCTCGCCGACCAGGCAATGCGTGACCTGGTTCACCGAGTACGGCTCGCCCAGTGTGCGCTCGTGCACCAGGCCCTCCACCGTGCTGGGCAGCGTCACATAGAAGCCCCACGCCACCACGCTGGAGATGTTCCCCGCGAAGCGCTCGCCGATGTGCTGGTACATATAGCGCGCCATCATCAGCTTGTCGGCGTCGCGCTCGGCCTCCATCGCGTTGCGCTCGCGCTCGGAGGTATGCGCGGCCAGCGACTGCGCCTGCGCGGCCATCGCGCGGGCAAAGGTGGGCAGCGAGCCCTCCTGCTCGGCGGCCAGCATGCGGTGGATGAACAGATCGGGGTAGCGGCGGATGGGCGCGGTGAAGTGGCAGTAGTCGGCGGTGGCCAGGCCAAAGTGGCCGATGGGCTGCGGATCGTACCGCGCCTTCTGCATCGCGCGCAGCATCAGCCGCGCGACCACCGGATACTCCGGCAGCCCCTCGGCCTGCTCGAGCACGTTTTGCAGCGCCTTGGGCGTGATGTGCCCTTTGTCGCTGTGGATGCGCAGACCCAGGTTGCTCAAAAACGCCGAAAACTCCTGGAACTTGTCGCCGTCGGGCTGCTCGTGCACGCGGTAGAGGAAGGGGAGGTCCCGTTCCTTGGCGTGCTGCGCCACGGTTTCATTGGCCAGCAGCATGAAGTCCTCGATCATCCGCTCGGACACCCCGCGCGGGCGCGGCGCAATGTCGGTCGGCTCGCCCTGCGCATCGACGGCGATGTGCGCCTCCTCGATGTCGAAATCCAGGCTGCCCTTGCCGTGGCGGCGCTTTCGAATCCTCGCGGACAGCGCGGCCATGCGCCGCACATCGTCCAGGATGTGCGCATAGCGCGCCAGCTGCTGCTCGTCGCCGCCCAGCAGCGCGTTCACGTCGTCGTATACCAGCCGCTCGCGCGAGCGGATGATGCTGCGCGCCAGCTGGTAGCCGGTCACCTCGCCGTCGGCATTCAGGTCGATGATCGCCGAGTACGTCAGGCGATCCTCATTGGGCAGCAGCGAGCAGCAGTGGTTGCTGATCGCCTCGGGCAGCATGGGCAGCACCAGCCCGGGCAGGTAGACCGACGTGGCGCGATCCTGCGCCTCGGCGTCCAGCGTCGTGCCCGCGCGCACATACCAGCTCACGTCGGCGATGTGCACGCCCAGGCGCTCGCCGCCATCGGGCAGCGCCTCGATGGAAATCGCGTCGTCAAAGTCCTTGGCGTCGGCGCCGTCGATGGTCACGGTCGTGATGCCGCGCAGGTCGAGGCGATTGCCCGCCTCCTGCTCGATGCCCCACGCGGCCACCTCCTGCGCCTGCGCATCGCACGCGGGCGAGAAGCCGACCTCCAGCCCGTGCTGGTGCACGATGCCCATCAGCGCGCTGCGGGTCAGCCTGGCGTCACCCAATAGCTGCTGCACACAGGCCAGCAGCCCGCCCTCGTCGGCAAAGCGCAGCACGCGCGCCACCACCAGATCGCCGGGCTTCGCGCCCAGCGTGTCGCCCGCCTTGAGCGCCACGCGCTCGGGCAGGCGCATGTCCTCGGGCTGCAAGCACGCCTTGCCGCGCTCGGTGATCAGCGTGCCGATCATGGTCTCATGCGCGCGCCGCACAATGCGCGCCACCTCGCCGCGCCGCGCGCCGTCGCCATAGACCCACACGCCGTCGCCGTGCAGCGCGCCGTGCAGCTCGCGGATCGCCTCTCTCTGCGCGCCGCGCTCTGTCGGCAGGCAGTACGCGTCGCCGCGCGCGGTGATCTGCACCGTGCCCACCAGCATGCCCATGCGCTCGGGCAGCGCGTAGGCCGCCTTCTTGGTGCGCAGCAGCATGCCCTCGGCCCACAGCGCGTCGCACAGCGCGCCCACCACCATCGGCGAGAGCGACAGCGCCGCGCCGATCTTCTCGGCGGACTGTGCCTCTGTCGCCATGCGCAGGTAGGCGAGGATCGCGGCCTCCAGTTCGGCATCGCGCACGCTGGACGCGCCGGGCTTGGCGGCCTCCATCGGCGGGGCGAACCCCTTGTTTTTCTTCTTCTCGCGCATGGTGTCTCCTCTCCACGGTCAAAACCGCGCCTGTCATACGAGCCTAGGATGTAAAAAAGCCGCCGGTTTGATGCGGGCATCAAGCGGCGGCGGTGGATTACACGCCCAGTGTGTCGGCGACGCGCTGCATCGCCTCCAGCGCGAGCTGCAAAAAGTCCTCGCGCGTGAAGCCGAGCTCCCCGCAGGTGTCGATCTGGTCGCGGTTCGCGCCCGCGGCGAATGCCTTGCTCTTGAATTTCTTGAGCAGCGAGGGCAGCGCCACGTCGGCCAGCTTGCGGCTGGGCTGCACAAAGGCCGACGCCATGATCAGCCCGGTGGCCGGATCGGCGGCGTACAGCGCCTTGTCCAGCAGCGACGTGCGCGGCTCGCCGGTCTGCGCGTGCGACAGCACCGCGTGCGCGATCTCCGGATCGAAGTCCATCATGCTCAGCAGATCGGCCCCGGCAGCGCCGTGGCGCTCGGGGGTCTGCGCGGTCTGCTCGTAGTCGATGTCGTGCAGCAGCCCCGCCAGCGCCCACTTCTCGGGGTTTTGCCCCAGGCGCTCGGCCAGCGCGCGCATCACGGCCTCCACCGCGCGCGTGTGCGCCAGCAGCGCCGCCCCGCTGATGTGTTCCCGAACCAGTTCCTCGGCCAATACGCGCTCGTCCATAGCAATCCCCTCTGCTTTTCTTGGGCCATACCGCACAAAGGAGCGCCACCGACCTCGCGCCAGATTTTCGTGCTGCTCGATAAGCCTGTGCCTGTAGGAAGCCATAGCAGCGCTACGGCGACCGAAAGCGGGACATAGAGCAGCGCGGAAACATCCGCGAGGGCAGTGCGTGCGATGTGTGCGGTGTTGCCCTTGGTTTTTGTTTGAAAAAAAGGCCGAAACGCAACCGCCTCAGCCTTTTGCTTGATCCACCGTGTGCTTTTAGGCGATCGTCGCGATGATCAGCGCCATCACGGTAAAGACGATCGCGGAAATCTTGGTGGCCAGCGCCAGCTTGCCTTCCATGCTGCGGGCCTTGTTCTTGCCGAAGAAGGTCTCCGCGCCACCGGCGATCGAGCCCAGGCCGCGCGTCTCGCCGGGCTGCAACAGCACCGTGGCGATCAGCACCAGCGAGGCGAGCACCAACAGGATTTTCGCAATGATTGAAATCGCGCCCATGTTTTCAGCCTCCTTGATATCTAGCGGCAGTATCATACCATTTTGCCCCGAAAAAGGCAAGGGTTTCATTGAAATGCCGCGCTGCGTCCGAGATAGAAAAGGCCCCCCGGCTTGCGGGAGGCCCGGCGTATAGCGATTAGCGCTTGGAGAACTGCGGCGCGCGGCGCGCGGCCTTCAGGCCGTACTTCTTGCGCTCCTTCAGGCGCGGATCGCGCGTGAGGAAGCCAGCGGCCTTGACCGCCGGACGGAGCTCGCCGTCGGCCTTGATCAGCGCGCGGGAGATGCCGTGGCGGATGGCGCCGGCCTGGCCGGTCAGGCCACCGCCGTGCACATTCACCAGCACATCGAAGCGGCCGGAAGTCTGCGTGAGCACCAGGGGCTGACGCACAGTCATCTTCAGCGTCTCGAGGCCGAAATAGTTGTCGATCTCGCGCTGATTGATGATTACCTTGCCCTCACCGGGGACCAAACGAACGCGGGCGATGGCCTTCTTGCGGCGGCCAACAGCCTGATACTGAGCTTGAGCCATGATGTCTTTCTCTCCTTCCGGATCACTTCAGCTCGAGCTTTTCGGGCTTTTGGGCCTCTTGCTCGTGCTCGGCGCCAGCGTAAACGCGCAGTTTCTTGGCCAT
>JAVBUY010000225.1:0-4386 GCA_031554855.1 Eubacteriales bacterium | reverse complement strand
GAGTGTCTTGCGAAGGGGCATGTCCCTTCAACTCCTTTCGCGGCATAGTGCTTCTCAAAGCGCATGAACAGTCAGATTATACGCACTTTTCGCGGACTAGTCAAGGTTTGTCCGAGGTTTTTCCAGCTTGGCGACGCCGATCAACGCCAGCGAGAGCGGCATGCAGCAATACAGCGCGTAGATATACCGCGTCTCGGCATATGGCGTGGCCAGCATCAGCTGTGTCCAGATCGCAAGCAGCGGCAGCAGCGCCAAGATATAGCGTGATTTGCGCCGCGCCCATAGGCAGGCCATAGCCGCCAGCACATACCAGATTTGCAGCCCCTGGCTGAACACCAGCGACAGCATCGGCAGCCGGATCGACCACGTCGCGATATCCACGTTTTGTAGGAAGGAGAATGTCGAGGTGAGCGGCTTGGTCTTGATGAATTCGGTCCAGGCATGGCCGGAATAATTGGGCGCGATGCCGAAGTACACCACTTGGTCCGCGTACCAATAGCGATATGTTTGCAGGTTGTACGCCTCCAGATACGCAGCGGGATAGCGGAACCCCAGCTGCACCCAGAGCCGCGCATACTCCCCCGGGTGATCGCGCAATGCCTGCGATTGAAACAGCGGGCTGAACTTGATGTTGTCGATGCGGATCGGGTCGTGCAGCCGCCGCATCTCGTCGATGGGCATCACGCGCTCGATCGCTTGCGTCTCTTGCTCGGTCAGCGGCAGCTGCTTGTGCGCCACCATCGCCACCTGCTGCATCGGGATGGACAGCGTCTCGGTAGCGCTCGGTTGCGCAAGGCCCAGCGCGGAAAACACAGGCCCCTGCACCAGCAGATAGACCGCCAGCAGCGTCGCCGTCGCGATGCACAGCCGCTTTCTGATCGGCGCGCAAAACGCGATCAGCGCCACCGCCGCGCACAGCACAACCGCAATGCCGTTGGTGCGCATAAACAGCAGCCCCAGCCACACCACGATCAGCCCAATGAATGCACCGCGCGATCGCAAGGTTTCCCCGCGCGTCTCGGCAGCGCGCAGCAGGATGAGCACCATCAGCGTTGCCAGCGCGCTAAAAGGAATATCCTTCCACAGCGTGATGGCGTACACCGCGTGAATCGGATTCAGCGCGCAATAGGCCAGCGCCAGCAGCGTCACCCACACGCCGCGCAGCCGCTGGCGAATGCTGACCACCACCCAGGCCAGCACCGCCGACAGCCCGATGAGCTGCGCCAGCGCGTATCCGGCAAAGCCTTGCGTCTCGCTGCCGCCTACAAGCCCCGCGATCCAGGTGGATGCGCCGAGCGACAGCGTGTGCACGATCGGGTGATGATTGCTGAATTCCCCGGTCAGCACTTGATGGTACTGCGTCATCGTGTCGCCGGAAACGACGCAGGGATACAGCGTCAGCCAATAGGGCAGCCAGCACAGCGCGATCACGCCCCATGCGATGAAGAACCAGCGGCGGCTCTGCGCTTTTGTCAGCAATTCCGGCTCGACATGCCTGGGCGGCCAACCCAGCAGGCACCCCAGCGCGCCGCCGAAGAACAGTGCCATACCGGCAAAACGCACGATGAGCTGCGCGAAGTGCACGGCGGGCAGCACGCCCTGCTCCACCTTGCACGCGGCGCCCAACAGGTATGCCAGCGACAGCCCCGCGCCCCATAGCAGCGCCGCCACCGTGTCACGGCGGCTGATGCGCGCGGCGCAAAAACGCAGCATGATCCAGCACACCGCGAACACTGACAGGATCAGCACATAGTGCGTGCCGAGGCCTGCGCTGGAAAATTGCGCCAGCAGTCCCAGCGTCATCACCACCGAAGCCACGGCGTAGATCGCGTGTCGCAGCCAGCCTTTCATCGCTACATGCCTCCTCGCTCGGTCACCCAGATCGCCAGCGCGCACTCCAGCCGCTTGCGCTGCAAGAGGCACTCCATCTCGTACGGCTCGGTGATGTTGCCATGGAACGCCTGCGCGTTGGCTGCACACCCGCCGGAGCAGAAGAACTTCGCCCAGCACTTGCTGCACGTCGGCTTGTTGAGCACGTGGTTCTGGGCGAATACCTGCTGCATGGTCTGGTCAAACGTGCCGTCGAGCACGCTGCCCATCCTGTACCCCTCGCGCCCCACGAACTGGTGGCAGGGGTAGATGTCCCCCTCGGGCGTCACCGCGACGTACTCATTGCCCGCGCCACAGCCGGTCAGCCGCTTCTTTAGGCAAGGCCCGCCGGATACATCCACCATAAAGTGGAAGAAGTTGAACCACTGGTCGCTCTTGCCCTGACGGCGCGCCAGATAGATACGCGCCAGCCGCTCGTATTCGTCCTGAATTTGCGGCACCATCTCGGGCCGGATCGCGTAGTCCACCGACGGATCGGCGACCACCGGCTCGATCGAAATCTGCTCAAAGCCCTGATCAGCCAAGTACAGCACATCCTCGCCAAAGTCCAGGTTATGCGCCGAGAACGTACCGCGCACATAGTAGCGCTGCTGCTCACGCGCATCGGCCAGTTGCTTCGCCTTGGGCGCGATCAGCGCATAGCTGCCCTTGCCGTTGATGGTCGGGCGCATGCGGTCGTGCACCTCGGGGCGGCCGTCGATGGACAGCACCACGTTGTGCATCTCAGCATTGATGAAAGCCATGGTTTCCTCGTCCAGCATCACGCCGTTGGTGGTGATGGTGAACAGGAATTTCTTGTTGTGTAGCTGCTCCAGTTCGCGGCCATACGCAACCAGCCGCTTGACCACCGGCAGGTTCATCAGCGGCTCGCCGCCAAAGAAATCCACCTCCAGGTTGGTGCGGCTACCGCTGTGCTTTACCAGCCAGTCCAGCGCGGTCTTGCCGGTCTCGTAGCTGAGCAGGCAGCGCTTGCCCATCGCGAAGTCGCCTGTGGCGGCAAAGCAATACTGGCAGCGCAGGTTGCAGTCGTGCGCTGCGTGCAGACACATCGCCTTGACCACCCCGGCCTGGAGCGACAGATCGACGTCCTCATAGCCATCCGGCGCGCCCAGCTGCCCCATCGCGGTCAGCTCATCCAGCTCGGCCAGCACGTCGTCGATATCCGACGCATCGACATCGGGCATCTCGGCAATGATCGCCTCGCGCGTTTTGCCACTTTCGCGCAGCGTCAGCACGCGCCAGGCCAGCTCATCCAGCACATGCAGCGCGCCCGAGCCCACATCCAGCGCCAGGAATTGCTCGCAGGAAGTAAAGGTGTGTATCAAAAGAGATTGCCTCCTCGTTGTTGCTTGTCCACGCTATATACAGGAAAAACCCGGGCGGCAGCAAACCACCCGGGCTAGCACTTCTCCATACTAGACTGTCAGGAAATGCCCAGATGCCAGAAGGTCGCAAGGCCGTCTGCCAGCGCGTATGGTCCAATACGGCGACAAAGCGGCCGCCGCGCTGACAACGCAGCTGGGCGTTTATGGACAGTCTACAGGATTATTTGTCCTGCTTGTGCTGGCAGGACTGGTTCGCCACGGTGCACGAGGTCTTGCAAGCGGACTGGCAGGAAGCCTGGCACTCGCCGCAGCCGCCGTGCTGGAGGCTCTCCTTCAGGCAGGGCTTCTGAACGGTCTGGATATGCTTCATCGGTATTTCCCCCTAGCGATATGTAGTATACAACCGTAGATTATACACGATCCCCCGTGCGGATGCAATGCCTACTTTGCGCTGGGCGACAGGTTGGATACCACCAGGCCGGACAGCCCGCCCGCCGCGAAACCCATGCCCAGATCGGCCAGATATGCCAGCCAGGACAGCGGCTGCCCGCTGAGCAGCGCGTAGAGCCCCACGCCGAGCGCCATGTAGGTAAGCCCGATCAGCGCGCCGCGCGATGCGCCGTTCGCGCCGCCGCGCCCCACGCCCATCCACACGCCGACCAGGATGGCGGCCAGCTTCAACAGTTGGTTGAACACCGACACGACGATGTCGCTGGGCTTGACCGCGCGCATGATCAGTGCAAACAGCACGACGCTGACCAGCGTCAGCACCACCGCGTAGATCAGCCCCTTGATGAGCCCGCGGGTGATCGGCGTCTTGCCGGTGCGGCTTCTGTAATTGGATGAAAAGAGTTCAGAACTGCGCATAAAAACCCTCCTGTCCGCATCATGGTTCAGCGTATGCGGGGCAAGGAGGGTTTATACGGGCCGGTTAGTTGTCGGGGAACTTGCCGACCAGCGTGTCCAACCCTTTTATAAAGGCCGCATCGTCCAGATCGCCCGCCAAGTATTGATTTCTCAGATCGTTCATCGCATGCCAGCCCTCCGTCGTGCGGCGGTACACAGGATGTTGCGGAAAGACCAGATACGGCGCGATGTTTTGCTGATACGCGATCAGTTCGCTGTCCTGGATCACTTCTGGCTGATAGGTCTTTGCGATTTTCGCCAAATC
>JAVBUY010000133.1:0-3403 GCA_031554855.1 Eubacteriales bacterium | reverse complement strand
ATGTTATTCCCCCTTCTTCTCGCGAATGAATCGGTCAATGCTCTGCGCCGCCTGGCGTCCCGCGCCCATCGCGAGAATCACAGTCGCCGCGCCCGTGGTGATGTCGCCGCCCGCGTACACGCCCTCGCGTGTGGTCATCTGATCCTCGCGCACCACCAGGCAGCCGCGCGCGTTTGTTTGCAGCCCATCGGTGGTGTCTTTGATGAGTGGATTGGGCGATGTGCCGATCGCCACGATCACCTGATCGCACGGGATCTCATCGAGCACGCCGGGGATGGGCGACACGCCCCGGCGACCGGACGCGTCCGGCTCCCCCAGCTTCATGCGCTGACAGGACAGCGCGCGCACCCAGCCCTCCTGCCCCAACACCGCCACCGGCGCGGTCAGCATATGGAACTGTACGCCTTCCTCGCGCGCATGCTCAATCTCCTCGCGGCGCGCGGGCATTTCATCAAATGTGCGGCGATACACCACCGTTACCTCAGCGCCCAGACGCAGTGCGCTGCGCGCCGCGTCCATCGCGACGTTGCCGCCACCGATCACCACCACATGTTTGCCGCGCTTGACCGGCGTAAGGCTATCATGCTTGTACGCGCCCATCAGGTTGATGCGCGTCAGAAACTCATTGGCGGAATACACGCCGTTCAGGTCCTCGCCAGCGATGCCCATGAACTGCGGCAGCCCCGCGCCGCTGCCGACAAACACCGCCGCATAGCCTTGTTGATGCAGCAGGTCATCGATGCGCACCGTACGCCCCACCACCATGTTGCAGCGGATGTCCACACCCAGTTTTTCCAGTTGCGCCACCTCGGCAGCAACCAGCGCCTTGGGCAGGCGGAATTCCGGAATGCCGTATACCAGTACGCCGCCAGCCTTGTGCAGCGCCTCAAACACCGTGACGCGATAGCCAAGCCGCGCCAGCTCGCCCGCGCAGGTCAGCCCTGACGGCCCCGCGCCGACCACTGCCACCTTCGCCTTGTCCGGCGCGGGCGGCGGCACATCGCACACCTGGTGCAGATACCAGTCGGCGGCATATCGCTCCAGGCGGCCGATGGCCACCGGCTGTCCTTTTTTCGCCAGAATGCAGCGGCACTCGCATTGATTCTCCTGCGGGCACACGCGGCCGCACACCGCGGGCAGGCTGTTGGTCTGGCGGATGGTGTCCACCGCCGCCGCCATGTTGCCGCCAGTGATGTGCGCGATGAACTCGGGAATGCGTACGCCCACTGGGCAGCCCGCGACGCACAGCGGGTTCTTGCAGTGCAGACACCGCGCAGCCTCGCGCGCGGCTTCTTCCGCGCTATAGCCCAGCGCCACCTCGTCAAAATTTCGCGCGCGTGCTTGCGCATCCTGCACGCGCATCTCCGTTCTATCACTTGCCATGGTACAGCCCTCCGCATGGGTGCAGCGCGTTGAGCGCCTGTTCCTCGTCTACAAACCCCTTCAAGCGGCGCATCAGGCCGTCGAAGTCCACCTCGTGCCCGTCAAAGTCGGGGCCGTCCACGCAGGCATACTTCACCTGGCCGCCCACCGTCACGCGGCAGCAACCGCACATGCCAGTGCCGTCGAGCATGATGGGGTTCAGACTGACGATGGTTTTCAGCCCATAGGGGCGGGTCAGGTTTGCGACGGCGCGCATCATCACCGGCGGACCGATGGCGATGCACAGGTCGTAGCCCTCGCCCACCTCCAGCTTTTTGCGCAGCGCGTCGGTTACAAAGCCCTTCTCCCCTGCCGAGCCGTCGTCGGTCATCAGGATCAGCTCGCGACACAGCGCACCCAGCTCTTCGCGCAGAATCAGATAGGTCTCGCTGCGCGCGCCCTGAATCACGTCCACCGCCGCGCCCATCCTGGCCAGCGCGGTCACCTGTGGATAGAGCACGGCGGTGCCCACGCCGCCGCCGACGCACACCACGCGCTTCGCGCCAAAGAAGTGCGACGGCACGCCCAGCGGACCAGTGGCCGAGGCCAGGCATTCGCCCACATGGAGTGCGCCCAACTGGCGCGTGGACACACCGATGGTTTGAAAAATAATGCTGATCGCGCCGGTCGCCGGATCGGCGGTGGCGATGGTCAGCGGCACGCGCTCGCCGTCCTCATGCGCGCGCACGATGACAAACTGCCCGGGCAGCGCGGCCTTGGCGATATCCGGCGCGATAAAGTCCAGCCGAATTAGGTTGGGGGCCAAGTCAGCCTTGGCAATGATCTGGTGCATGCGACCTCCTGGAAAACGGAATGCATTATTATACCATATCGTAACCGAATGATAAAGAAAAAACCTTCGTCGCATGCGTTATGCGGCGAAGGTCTGTGAAATGCCGTTTCAGCCCACTTCTTTTTGCCCTTCTTGCGCGTGCTCGCAGAGTCCCTTCAGCGTGCAGTGCCCGCAGTCCGGGCGTTGGCTGTGGCACACGCGGCGGCCGTGGTAGATGATCCAGTGGTGCGCATCGGACCAGTCGCTCTTCGGGATGACCTGCATGAGCTGCTGCTCGGTCTTGACCACGTCTTTGGCGTGCGCCAGCCCCAGCCGATTCGATACGCGAAACACATGCGTGTCCACTGCGATGGCCGGTTCGCCGAACGCGTTGGACAGCACCACGCTGGCAGTTTTTCTGCCCACGCCGGGCAGCGCCTCCAGCGCCGCACGGTCTCCGGGCACCTGCCCGCCGTGCTCGGTCACGATCGTCCGGCACGCGGCCACGATATTCTTGGCCTTGTTGTGATAGAGCCCCAGCGAGCGGATGAATGGCTCGATGCGCTCGGGTGTCGCCTGCGCCATAGCCGCCGCGTCCGGATACGCAGCGAACAGCGCGGGCGTCGCGAGGTTCACCTTCTTGTCGGTGCATTGCGCCGACAGAATGGTGGCGATCAGCGTCTCATATGGATTGCTGAAATCCAGCTCGGCCTTGGCCTCGGGATACAGCCGTTTGAGCTCGGCCAGCATGTTGTCGCGATTGTTCATGTCCATCCCTCCCGCGACATTGTACCACAGGGAGGAGGGCTATGTCAGTATTGCTGCGTATAGTTTCGCGGCATCAAGATCGGCTTGAGGTCAGGGCGTCCGCCTCCGGTGCGCGTCACCTGGTAGAATCCGATCAGGTTGCTGGGCGTAGTATGGCGATACACATCCAGCACGCGATCGGTGTCGGCCACGTCGAACTGCACCGACAGCCCACAGCCCACCGCCACGTCGCGCGGCGTGGACACCACCGAGGCGCGCACACCGCCGCGCTTGAGCGAGGATTCAAACCGAAGCACCTGCTGCCTGGATCGAAATGCCGCAATGCCGAAAGTTTCCGGCATATCTGTCCCTCCTTCATTCGCGCCGTCATGCGCCGGGCGCGGGATAATATACTATACGGCGGGCACGGCTGAACGTGAAAGCCGCCGCGTGGGAGGGACA
>JAVBUY010000155.1:0-12743 GCA_031554855.1 Eubacteriales bacterium | reverse complement strand
GGCGATGAGCTCCGGCTTTCCCAGGTGATTACGAATCTTCTGTCAAACTCCGTGAAGTTTACCCCCGACCACGGCAGCGTGACGCTGAAGATACGCTGCCTGGAGAAAACAAGCGATGCCTGCACCATGCAATGCGAGGTCATTGACAACGGCATCGGCATCTTGCCCGAGCAGATGGCCAGAATATTCGAATCCTTTGAGCAGGCCGAGGTGGACATCACCAACAAATTCGGTGGAACCGGCCTGGGGCTTTCGATCTCCAAAAAGATCGTGGAGCTGATGGGCGGTTCGATCGGTGTGAGCAGCGAGCTGGGCAAAGGCAGCAATTTCTATTTTACCGCGCAGCTGGCGCTCGATCCACAGCACGCGGCGAGAAGCATCTTTGACAAATCGGTATATGCCGCCATTCGCGTACTGATCGTCGATGACGACGAAGAGGTGCTGGATTATTTCAAGCGCATGATGGACCAGTTTGAGATTCGCTGCGATGTGGCGCACAGCGGCGAGGAGGCGATCGCCGCCGTCCGATCCGCCGCCAGCCAGCGCAACCCCTATCACATCGTTTTTGTGGACTACCAGATGGATGCCATGGACGGCCTGGAAACCACGCGCCGCATCCGGCTATTGGCGGGCGAGAGCATTCATGTGATCATGATCTCCATTTCGGACTGGAACCTCATTGAACGGGAGGCCCACGAAGCGGGCATCCTGCGCTTTATCCAGAAGCCGCTTTTCCAGTCCTCCGTGCTGAATGCCATCCACGAGCTGGTGATCGATAAGCAGACGCTCAAGCAGCGGCCAGCCGACAAAGACCAGTTCGCGAAAACCTTCAGCCAGCGCCATCTGCTGCTCGTGGAAGATATCGAAATCAACCGCGAAATTGTCATCACGCTATTAGAGGATACGAAAATCAACATCGATTGCGCGGAAAACGGTCAGCAGGCGCTGGACATGTTCCGGGATAACCAGCACAAATATGACCTGATCTTTATGGATGTGCAGATGCCGCTGATGGACGGTCTCACCGCCACGCGGAAAATCCGGGCGCTCGGCACCCCGCAGGCAGCGTCGGTGCCCATTGTCGCCATGACGGCCAACGCCTTCCGAGAGGACGCGGAGGCATGCATCCAAGCGGGCATGAACGGGCATCTCAGCAAGCCCATTGATGTATCCGCGTTGGTCGGCACGCTGGAGGAGTTTCTGCAGGGCAAGGAGGACGCATAACGCCCCGCGCAAAGCCTGCACCCTGTTCACTCGATCACTAAGGAAAATTGCCGCCCCGCGCAATGCAGAATCACTAGAGCCGCTCTTCTCGAGCGGCTCTTGTGATTTGGACCGCGCTAGCCTGATCCTCGTTCCCCTGCTTCCTGGCATCTATCCGCCTATGCCCCGCGTCAGCGAAGATCGCTGATCTTCCGATACTCTTTGGGCGTGAAGCCCGTCATGCGCTTAAACACCTGGCTAAAGTACGTCGGGCCATTGATGCCCACCATATAGGATATTTCATACAGCGGCAGCCGCTTGTCCTGAATCAGCACCTTCGCCTTTGCGATGCGCAGATTCAGCATATAATCCGTAAAGGACTTCCCTACCTCTTTTTTGAACAATTCGCTAAAATACCATGCGTTCAAAAAGACTTCGGTGGACACGGTTTTCAGAGAGATGTTTTCGGTGTAGTGCTGCCCGATGTACTCCAGCGCCTTTTGAATCTGCGGCGAATACACCGTGTCCTCCTCTTGCCCGAAGAGCTTGACGGTGGCGTTGCTCTTTTCCGCGAGCTTGGCGGCGGATACGCTTTCGCGAAAGCCGTCCTGAAGCGACAGGAAATCGCTCTTCACCCTGGACAGGCCAATGAACAGCCGCGCATGCAAGGTCTTGAACGCGCTGGATACGCACTGCTCGCAGCCGCGCAGAACCTTCTTCATCGCGTCCTCGTCGGCGGTTTGCATCATCAGCACCACCACCACGCTGTCAATGTTCTGCATGATTCTGTGCATTTTCCCGCAGGCGGCGAGGCTCTCGTGGATCACGTCATGCAGCGCGATCCCCATCGCAAAGCTGTCGCTCCCGCCGTCAAAGGGCGCAGCGCCCAGCAGATCAAACACGAAATTCATCACGACAAATGCATCCTGCGTCAAATGCAGCGCCCTGGCGTTTTCGGCAATCTGCTGCTCCCGGATTTGTCCGCGCAGCACCTCCTGAAAGAACTTCGCGTGCAGGTCCTCTTTGCCCGCTTCCTGGTCGGCCTTTTCGCGCTTGCTCTGTTGATCCCGCGCATAGATCAGCTTCCTTCGGCTTTCTGCCGCGCGCGCAAGGCACCCCACAATGTCCCCGTAGCGCGTGGGCTTCACCAGATACTCGAACACGCCCAGCGTGAGCGCCTTTTGTGCAAAGGAGAAATCGGAGTACCCCGACAGCAGGATGATGACAATCTGCTCGTCCATCTCCCGAATTTTTTCCGCCAATTCCAGCCCCGACATCCCGCCCATGCGGATATCGGTGATCACGATATCGGGTTTTTCGCGCTCGATGACCGTCAAGGCGTCGAATCCGTTCTCGCACTGCGCGACAATCTCAAAGGCGTCGCGGTGGTCGGCCAGAATGCTGGCAATGCCCGCCAGCACAATGGGTTCGTCGTCCACCACCACGAGCCGCATGCCATACGCTTCGTTTTTTTGTTCGCTGTTCACGCCATATACCGCCTAACAATTAGTGGATGAGCGGCAGCGTCATCTTCACGCACGTCCCCGCCCCCTGCTCGCTATCGACCGAAAGCCCATATTCTTCGCCGAAGAGAATCCGAATTCGCTTGTTCACCACGCCCAGTCCCAGCCCCGTGTGCCCAGGCGTCCCGTCCGATTGCTCCAGGATATGCGCCAGTTTTTCCGGCGACATACCGCAGCCGTCGTCCGCCACCGCGATTTCCAGCACGCTGTCGCGGGCGGTGGTGCGCACCTGGATATGCAGGCACTCCTTCTGCGGGTCCATGCCATGCACGATGGCGTTTTCCAGCAGCGGCTGCAAAATCATCTTCGGCACCGAAAGCGACAACATCTGCGCATCCTCCGGCAATTGCCAGGCGAGCTTGGTCCCGAACCGTGCCCGCTGAATAGACAGGTAGTGTTTCCCCATTTCGATTTCCTTGCCCAGCGAAACCACCCCGGGGTCGCTCTGAATGGAGTAGCGCAAAATCTCGCAGAGCGAGACGATGATATCCGCCACGTCGTGCTGCCCGCGCAGCACCAGCATCCAATAGACCGAATCTAAGGAATTATACAGAAAATGCGGGCTGATCTGCGCCTGCATGGCCTTCAGCTCCGATTCCTTGCCCGCCAACTCGCCCTCGTAATACTGCTGGATGAGCGCATGCATATCTGTCGTCATCTGGTTGAATACCTGCGCCAGATTGCCCACTTCGTCGTTGTTCTTGATCTTGGCGCGCGCGGACAAGTCGCCCTCCTGAATGCGGTGCATGGTGGTCACCAGCTCGGACAGTGGCTTTGTCAGCGCCTTGGACACCTTGATAGACAGCAGAGAGGCGATCAGAATGCCGATGACGCCGATGAGAAAGTTCAGCAATTGCAGGTTGCCATAGGCGCTGTTCACTTCGCTGCGTTTGACGCGCGTCATCGTGCCCCAGCCTGTTTTTTCCGATACGCTGAATACCACCACGTGCTGATCCTTCGAGATAAAAAAGCCCTCGCGCATGCCCGCGTCCAGCCGCTGCATCAGCTCCGGTTCAATCGGCGTGCCGATATCCAGGTCATTTTCCGTCGAGACGATGCGCTTGTTTTCGCCAAAGATCTGGATCTTGCCCGCTATGCCAATGCGCACGGGCGAAATGATATGCTTGAGCACGCGTTCATCCACATTGATAAACACATACCCCAGCTCCGTGCCGAACCGGTAATCAATGAACTTGCGGATCGCGGAAAACACATACGTTCGCTCGCGGCCCAGCTTGTCGGTAAATTCTTCGCGCGCGGGCATGAGCACCAGCTGGCCGCGCGATGCGTCGATTTGCTCCTTTTCCGCAAGGGTCAGCAGTTTCTGGTAGTTCTCGATATGGCTGACAAAGTTATAGTTCACCGTATAGGTGGGCGTATAGATCTGAATCGAGTTGATGCCGTCGTAGGCCAGGGTAAGCTTGGACAGCTCGGAGGTGATCGCTTCGGTGTCGGCGTAGCTCATTTGCTGGCCTTCCGTGAGGTTCGCGCTTTTGACCAACACATCGCGGATGGCCGTGTCCGATACGATATTCTTGGAGATCACATTGATCTGGTCGATGGCGGCGTCGATCTTGCCCGAGGTCTGGCGCAGCGTTTCGGTCATATAGTTGTTGGCCATCGTGCGCACGATATCGGAGGACAGCGCCGAATAGATCAATAGCTGCAACAAGAACAAAATCACAAACACCACGGAATACGTCAGCGACATTTTCCGGCGAATGCTCATCTGTGTGATCGCGCGGATCAGCGAACGGTAGGCTTTGGCGATGCGGTTTCGTATAGCGCCCATGCTCATAGCCCACCTTTCGGCGCATGCATGGTCAGCGCCGCGTTCATGCGCGCCACGGCCTCCGCCACTGCCTTGGCGGGTTCCTCGCCATAGGCGGCGCTGTTAAAGCAGTCCACCAGCGCGGCGGAAATCTCCGGATAGTAGGGGGAGAGCGGCCGGGCGCGGCTGGTGTGCAAGAGCTGCTCGGAGATTATGTCGTATGGCGACTGGGACTTGTACTTTTCGTCGCTGCCCAGCGCGGATTTTCGCGCGGGGATGTTCTGCGTGTTGTCGCACCAACTGCGCATGCCCTTTTCCCCGGTCAGCGCCTGGATCACCTGCCAGGCGGCCTGCTTGTTTTTGCAGTCGCGGGTCATGGCGACATTCCAGCTGCCCGATGTGCTGGCCGCCTCTACCCCGCGTGGCAGCGGCATCGCGCCCCAGCCGTTTTCATAAAACGCCGGCGCGCTCTCTTTCCACACGCTGAGCATCCAGGGGCCGTTGATCCACATGGCGACCTTCCCATCGACAAAGCCGTTGGGGATCTCCTGGCGCGGGGCGACTTGATACCGACCGAACAGATCGGCGTAAAACTGCACCGCCGCGATGCTGGCTGGCGCATCGAAAGCGCCCGATGCGGTTCGACAATCGTCGCTGAGCACCCGGCCGCCAAACCACCAGGTAAACAGCATCTGCGTGAATGCCATGCCCTCGTTTTTGTTGCTCGGCGCGAACATGCTGGGCTGAATGCCGTATTGGGTGATGCGCCCATTGGCGTCGCGCTTGGTCAGCCGCTGCGCCGCCTGTAGCAATTGCTCCAGCGACCAGGCGTCCGCAAGCTCCCGAGGCGGCGTGATGCCCTCGCGCTCAAAGAGCGTTTTGTTATAATACAATACGCAATCCGCCTGGTTCATCGGCGCGGCCCAGATTTTTCCATTGTAGATCATGGCCTCCTGGCTGGAATCCACCAGATCGGCAAAGTCCGCTTTGTCCCAATATGCGTCCAGCGGTTCCAGGGTGCCAGTGGTCGCATAGCTGGCCACGTTGGGTGTATCGATCAGCACCAGGTCGGGCGCCTCGCCGGAGAACAGCTTCATGCGCACCTTTTGCTCGTACTGATTCTGCGGCACCTCGATGATTTGCAGATCATACGGCAGGCCGGATTGCGCATAGGCCGCCAGGATCGCCTGCTTGGGGTGATCCGGAAAGGAGAGCAGCTGGATGGTCAGCGGCGCTTCGCTGGCCAGCGCGCATTTCGGCAGCAAAAAGAGGCATGCGCACCACACACACAGCCATCGTTTTGTGCGCATCCCTTCACCTCCATCCGCGTGGGGCATCAGTGCAGTTCAATGCTCTCCCACATATCCAGTCTGGGCAATGTCAGCATGGTCTTGCCGCCGGATACCCGCGTCGCCAGCGCCTGTCCGGTGGTAAACACTTTGGCGGATGTGTACGCGCCGTCGATCGCGATGTCGATGTCGCCAAGCGCATTGACCCGATCCACAAACTCGAACGTGCGCGGATAGCGCCCCTCAAATACGTCCATCGTGCCCAGGCACATGGTCATGCCCGGGGTGAAGTTGATCAGGTGCAGGATGCGCCCTTCGCCCTGGCGGCAGAGCACCAGCTCCACATTGGACGCGCACGAGCACGCCATGGGCGAGGCGATGCCCGCCTGGCGCATCAGCGCGGCGAAGATGCTCTTGAGCTCCCGCTGGTGATAGCGGCCAAACTGCGCAAAGACATCCTGCGCAAACCACACGAAACTGCCCTTGCCCATCTGCGTGCTAGTGATCGCCGGATAGGCCGTCGCCTCATATGGCGCGGGCAGGTTGTTGTGAAAGAACACTTTGCCGTGCATTTCACAGATCGGATCGACCACATGCGCCAGCACACGCGCCGCACCGGTGACCGCGCTCTTCACATATGGCCCGCGCACCGTCAGCGGCCGCTTGGGCAGCGCCGCTTGAAGCGCCGCATCCTGCGCGCCGATGTAGCTGATGGTATATTCGCTCATGCCGTTGAGCGTGAGCCCCAGCGCATCGGGCACGCGCTGGTCCGCCGCCTTCCTGTCGCCCTCCAGCCGGTACATGCCCGTCGGCCCCGCCGCGATCACCAAGCCGCCATCGCGCGCAAATTGCGCAATGATCGCCCATTGCTCGGGCGGAATCACCGCGACGCAGGGCAGCAGCAGCAGCGAAAAGCCGTCCAGGCTGCCGGGCGTCAGCGCCTCGTCCAATACGATCTCCGCCGGGCACTGCGTCTCCTTGAGCATGCGATACGCCCCGGCGAAGGAGGCCGCGAACGCCTCGCTGCCATGGAAATGCACGTCCTTGGTGATCTGCGAATGCAGGATCGCGGCGAAGCGAACCGGCTTGGCCTCGAGCAAATGCTCGCGCTTTTGTATTTCGGCAAATGCTGTCTGGATGTCAGCGTACACGTCGTGATCCAGGTGTCCATCCGCAAAGGGCTCGTCGTCCACCGTCACGATGCCTCCGTGGGCGGCGACGGTATACGCCTCCAGCGCCAGCTGCGTAGCGGGCTTGGCGGTGTAGTCCCAGGTGCCCACGAATCGCCCGATCAGCGCCTCGAACGGCCGCCCCTGACCCACGCCGCGCAGGAACGTCGAGAAGAACCCCGGCGCGCTCAGGCCGGTCCAGTCGGTGTAGGCTTCGCCGGTGACGAAGTTCGCCTCTTGCAGCGCGCCGACCGCCCGCGAGCCATTGACCCAGGGCGAATAGGGATAGCCCCAGTAGTTGTTGGCCAGGTTCGCATGGGGCAGCACATTGCGGATGGTCTGATACGCCTGGCGGTAGAACGCCTCGACATAGTCATAGCGGAACGCGGCAAAGCGGTTCTTCATCGCCTCGTCGCTCAGCGCGTCGGCGGTCAACTCCATGCCGGTTTGCTCGCGGAACAGCGCCCTGCAATGCGGGCAGAAGCAGCGGTTGTTGCCAATGATGGTCATGTCGATCCAGAACCCATCCGGGGCCAGCACGCGGCTGATTTCATCCAGGTGCGCGAACACCACGTCGCGATAGGGCGAGTTCATGCACAGCGTAGACCAGCGATATTCCTCCAGGTTGTCGCGCTCGCCATGGGGGCCTTCCACCAGCCATTCGGGGTGCGCCTTGGCCTGCCACTCATCCCACACCACCGAGTAATACGCGATCACCTCGATGCCGTGCGCCTTGAGCTTTTCCGATACGCTGCGAAACAGATCCAGCTGGCCCAGGCCGCTGTGCTTGTGCCCCAGCTTGGTGTCGTAATAGAAGTTGCCATACTGGCACTTCGCGTATAGAATGACGCTGCCCACATGGCTGTCGATCATCGTTTGGGCGATCTCGTCCGGGTCAAAGGCCGTGGCAGTCTGGCGATCCGGCCAATCCGGGAAATGCATATCCAGAAAAATGCGCCGTTTCATCGGTGTATCCATCTCTATATCCTCTACCTTCCGCAAAATCAGCCCTTGATGCCCGTGGAGGCCACGCTCTCGACGATGTACTGCTGAAAGATCAGGAACAGAATCATCATCGGAATGATGGAGATCGCCACGCCCGCGAACAGGATGCCGTAGTCGTTGGCGTACAGGCCGATCGCCAGCCGCGTCAGCGCCACTTGCAGCAGCATCTTGCTCTCGATATCAATAAAGGTCACCGGCACGATGAAGCTGTCCCATTGCTGCAAGAACGCCAGCAGGCCCAGCGTGATCAGCGGCGTTTTGGCCAGCGGCAGATAGATGCGCGTGAAGATGCCCACGTGCCCGCTGCCGTCCAGGATGGCCGCCTCGTCCAGCGTGCGTGGCGTATTGAGGAAGAACTGGCGCATATAGAAGATGCCGAACGGCGTGGCGATGAACGGCAGGATCAGCGACCAGAAGGTATTCTTCAGGCCGACGGCGGTGATGGTCAGGTACAGCGGAATGATCAAAATCTCGATCGGCAGCACGAGCAGCGAGATAATGAGCGTAAACATCGCCTGCTTGCCGGTGAACTGTATCCGCGCAAATGCATAGGCGGCCATGGAGTTGATGATCAGGCCGCCAAAGGTGACCATCAGCGCGACAAATACCGTGTTGAGAATGACTTTGACCATATTGAGCTGGCCAAAGATATTGACAAAGTTCTCGGTCGTAAATTTCTGCGGCACAAACGTATGGTACGACAGCGTGGTAAACTGCCCGATTTCGCCGTTGGGGCGCAGCGCGTTGCCCAGCACCCACACCAGCGGAATAAAGACGATCAGCGCGAAGAACGTCAGGAACGCATAGAACAGAACCCGCAGTGCGATCGTGCGCACGCGAAGGAGCGAAAGGGGCGCATGTGCTTTCATCTGCATATCTATTCCTCCGCGTTTCTGTCGCCGATTTTCATCTGCACGATGGTCACCAGCACGATGATCACAAACAGCATGGTGGACATCGCCGCAGAATACCCGACCTGCTCCAGCCGGAAAGCGGAACGCCAAATGTAGTGCACCACCACGTCGGTCGCGCCGCGCGGATTGCCCGCAGTCATGACGAACGTGGGGATAAACAGCTTGATCGCGTCCATCGTGGTGATCACCAGCACAAAGAGCGTCACCTTGCGCAATTGCGGAATGGTGATATAGAAGAACTCCTGGATCGGGTTCGCGCCGTCAATCTTGGCGGCCTCGCGCAGCTCCCCGGGTATCTCCTGCAATCCGCTGACAAAGATCACCATGAAATAGCCCCAGGATTTCCAAATGCATGTGAACACGATAGAGGGCAGCGCCTGCGTGACGCTGGACAAATACTTCAGCCTCGGGATGCCAAACGCGCCGAGCACCGTGTTGGCCAGGCCAAAGGATGAGCTATACATCTGCTTGAACATCACGCAGACCGCGACAAACGAGATGATCGCCGGAATAAAGAAGATCGTGCGGAACGCGTTGACGCCGCGCAGTTTCTGGTTGACGAACACCGCCATCACCAGCGCCAGAAAGGTCTGTATGGGCACGATGAGCAGCACCATGCGCAGCGTCACCAGCAGCGCGTTGATGAAATCATCGTCAGATAGCATATTCACATAGTTTTGCAGCCCGACGAACTTGCCCTTGGCCGAGATCAGCGCGTAGTCGGTAAAGCTGAGCGAAATCAGGCGAATGGCGGGCGCCAGCAGGAAATAGCCCAGGATGAGCAGCGCCGGCAGCAAAAAGAGATACCCGGTCAGGTTCTCCCTGCCTCTCTTTTGCCCGGCATAGGCCATGTATTTGGTGGACATAGGTTCACCCCTTTGCATGGTATGGATGCCACATCGTTCCATTTTGCTTCCTTTATTGTACGCAATCGGAGCGATCATATCAAGAGAACGGAATGCGCAATGCATAATGGCTGTTGCCAAACACATCACACATTCCGTTCCCGAGTTACTTACCTGTCACAAGCGCGGTTGCGGCTTTATTGCGCCAGGGCGGTGTTCATCTTCTTCACAGCGGTTTCCACGGCCTTGTCCACGGTCTCGCCGAAGGCCACGTCCGCAAAGCAATTCATGATCGCTTCAGAGATCGCGGGATACTGCGGGGTCACAGGACGGGCATGCGCGGTCTTTTGCAGCTGCTCGTTGATGATGTTGTAGGGATACTCCTGATAGGTCGGGTCGGTCGCCAGCACAGACGCGCGGGCGGGCAGGTTGCCGGTTTCCGAGCACCAGATCTTGGCGCCTTCCTTGCCGGTGATCGCCTGCACGGCCTTCCAGGCCTGTTCCTTATGCGCGCTCTGCGCGGAGATGGCGATGTTCCAGCTGCCCGAGCCGGAAGCGCCCTGCGCATCGCGCGGCAGCGGCATGGCGCCCCAGCTGCCCTCGTAGAAATCCGGGAACTGGGTCTTCCACACGCCCAGCATCCACGGGCCGTTGACCCACATGGCAACCTTGCCGGTCTCAAACGCGTTGGCGATGTCCTCGGTCGCGGCATAGCCCTTGCTATACAGATCCGCATAGAACTGGAGGCCCGCCTTGGCTTCCTTGCTGTCGAACACGCCAGTGGCGGTCTTGCCATCGGCGCTGATGAAGTCGCCACCGGCCATCCACACCCACAGCTGCTCGGTGTAGGTCATGCCCTCGTTCTTCTGCGACATGGGGAACATCTGCGGCTGGATCGCATAGCGGGTGATGTTGCCCGCGGCGTCCTTCTGCACAACCTTTTCGCAAGCGTCCATGAGCTGCTGGAATGTCCACGCCTCGTCCACCTTGGTGGGGGCCTGGATGCCCAGCTCGTCGAACACCTTCTTGTTGTAGTACAGCACGGTGTTGGACTCATTCAGCGGCGCAGCCCAGATGTGTCCATCCCACTGCATCGCGCTCTGGGAGCAGGGAACCAGGTCGGCAAAGTCTTCCTTATCCCAGTACGCATCCAGCGGCTCAATCTTGCCGGTGGAGGCATAGCTGGCGATGTTGGGGCCATCCATGAGCACCAGGTCGGTGGGCGTCTCGCTGGAGAACGCCATCTTGATCTTGGACTCATACTCGCTCTGCGGATACTCGATGATCTCCACATCGAAATCCAGGTTCGCGGCCGCAATCGCTTTTTCCAGCGCGGCCTTGGGCTGATCCGGGAAGGAAGCCAGGGTGATCTTGACCCGGTCTTCCGCATGGGTGCTCAGGGTGCCCATCGCAGGCACGAGCATCAACACGCACAACACGATCGCCAGAATACGCTTGTTCATAGTGTCCCCTCCATTTTCGATTTGTCGCAGACAAGTCCTCGCCTGCTTTTCTGGAGTATACTACAAAAAAACTGCGCTGTTTTCTGTTTTGATTTGACATTCTTACACTTTCATTGGGTCAACCGGCGCCTTGCTGCCCATGCAAAAACGGCTGCCGCATGTCCATCATGCAACAGCCGTTTTCTATCCTGTGTTCCTACGGCGCACGTAAGCATCGTGCGCCACGCTCCATCGTTCGGGCTCGCTATGGCCGATTTCCTGACCGCTTGCTCTGCCCGTAGTAGGCGTTTTCGCCGTGCTTTCGCAGAAAGTGCTTGTCGAGCAGTTCCTGCTGCATAGCCGATGTCTGCGCCTGCTGGAAGGTGTGCCAGGCCATCATCGCCACCTCTTCGAGCACCACGGCGTTGTGCACAGCCTCCTGTGCGTCCTTGCCCCAGGTGAAGGGGCCGTGGCTGTGCACCAGCGCGGCGGGCACGGCGGCAGGATCCAGGTTCCTAAAGCGCTCGATGATCACGTTGCCGGTCTCCTGCTCGTATGCGCCCTCGATCTCCGCGCGGGTCATCTTGCGCGTGCAGGGGATCTCGCCATAGAAATAGTCGGCATGCGTCGTGCCCAGCGCAGGAATGCCTCTGCCCATCTGCGAGAAAATCGTTGCCCAGCGGCTGTGCGTGTGCACGATGCCGCCTAGCGACGCAAACGCGTTGTACAGCGCGACGTGCGTCGGCGTATCGGAGGAGGGGTTGAGCTTGCCCTCCGCCAACTTGCCCTGCATATCCACGACCACCATGTCCTCGGCGGTCATCGTGTCGTATGCCACGCCCGAGGGCTTGATCACGATCAGGCCTTTTTCACGGTCGATGCCCGACACGTTGCCCCAGGTAAAGGTGACCAGGCCGTGCTTGGGCAGCAGCAGGTTGGCCTCAAATACTTGTTGTTTGAGCGTTTCTAGCATGCCGCACTCCTTAGTGCAGCTTCCAGGCCAAGTCGGCCAGGAACAGCTGTTGCTTGAACGCCTCCACCGTGGTCTCCTTGCCGATGTGCACATATTCGACGCCCATGATCTCCGCCCAGTCGGCCATCATCTGCGCGGTCACGTCGTAGCTGAACACGGTATGGTGCGCACCGCCCGCCAGAATCCAGCACTCCGCGCCGGTGGCAAAGTCCGGGTACGCCTTCCACATCACGCGCGCCACCGGCAGGTTGGGCATCTTGTAGATCGGTTTGACCGCCTCCACGTCCTGCACGATCAGACGCAGGCGTCCGCCCATGTCCACCAGCGAGGCGACGATCGCCGGGCCCGCCTTGCCCTCGAACACCACCCGCGCAGGCGGATTCTTCCCGCCGATGCCCAGCGGATGCACCTCGATGCGCGGCTTATCGGCGGCCAGCGTCGGGCATACCTCCAGCATGTGCGCGCCCAGCGAGAGTTCGTTGCCCTCGGCCAGGTCGTAGGTGTAGTCCTCCATGAAGGCAGTGCCGCCGCCCATGCCCTCGGCCATGCGCTTCATGATGTGCGTCATCGCCGATACCTTCCAATCGCCCTCGCCGCCGTAGCCGTAGC
>JAVBUY010000005.1:0-11751 GCA_031554855.1 Eubacteriales bacterium | reverse complement strand
GTTGGTCATCGATCACCACCCGACCAACGATCGATTTGGCCAGGTCAACTGGATCGATCCCGACGCGTCGGCGACCGGCCTGATGGTGCAGCAGCTGATCGCTGACCTGGGTGTGATGCTGACGCCCGACATGGCGACCTGCTTATATGTGGCGGTGAGCACCGACACCGGGCACTTCCAATTCAGCAACACCACCGGCGACGCCATGCGCGCGACGGGACCGCTGATCGAGGCCGGAGTGGACGTATCCGATGTATCGCGCAAGCTGTACCGCACGCGGCAACGCGCGTCGGTCGAGCTGCTGGCACGCGGGCTCAGCGCGCTGACCTTCTCGCCGGATGGGCGCGTGGCGGGCTGCACACTGACGAGTCAGGATTTCAGAGATACTGGCGCGGGGGAAGGCGACAGCGAGGGCATTGTGAATTACGGCATTGAGATTGTCGGCGTGCAGGCGGCGTTTTTGGCGCGCGAAAACGGCCAGGGCGTCAAGTGCTCGCTGCGTGCGATTGCACCCTACGACGTGGGGGCACTGGCCAAGCGGCTGGGCGGCGGCGGCCATGCGCGCGCTGCGGGCTGTACGCTGGCGATGCCGCTGGATGAGGCGGTGGCATTTCTGCGCGAGCAGCTGTGCGCGATGCTGCGCGGGGAGTAGCCAATGACCAATGGCTTTTTGAACATTCTCAAGCCGCCGGGCATGACCTCCAGCGATGTGGTGGGGGCGGTGCGGCGCATGCTGCCCAAGGGTGTGCGCGTCGGGCATGCAGGTACGTTGGATCCAGAGGCCGCCGGTGTGCTGCCCATCATGGTGGGCAAGGCTGCGCGCCTGTTCGACTATCTGGTGGACAAGGAGAAAGCCTACGCCGCGACGCTGGTGCTGGGCGTAGAGACCGATACGCAAGACGCGCAAGGTACAGTGGTGGCGCGCGGGGATGTTCTGCCCGATCGCGCGGATATCGAGGCGGTGCTGCCGCGCCTGACCGGGCGCATCATGCAGCGCCCGCCGATGTACTCGGCGCTCAAGCAAGGCGGTGTGCGGCTCTATGAACTGGCGCGTGCGGGCAAGACCGTGGATATCCCCGAGCGCGAAACCGAGGTATATGCGCTGGAGCTGGGCGCGCAGCTCAGCGACCGCGAATACCAGCTCTCTGTGCGCTGCGGCAAGGGCACGTATGTGCGCACCATCTGCCACGACATTGGGCGCATGCTGGGATGTGGCGCGCACATGGGCTTTCTGCTGCGCACGCAATCGGGCATCTTTGCGCTGGAAAGCGCGGTGACGCTGGAACAGGCCGCCGCGGGGCTGGACGCGCTGCTGGTCACAATGGACGCGCCGCTGGGACACCTGCCGCGCGCTGACGCGGGGGAGGCAGCAAGGACCGCATGCCTGAATGGCAACCCGCTCCCGCGCGCGCTGCTGGCGGAGGAACCGCCGACCGATGTGCCGCTGCGCGTGTATGTCGCGGGACAATTCGCGGGCATCGGGCACTATCAAGGCGGCGCGGTGCGCTTTGACGCGATGCTGTTGGCATCTTGCGGCACCTAATCCACCTGTGCCGTCATCCGCTTGGACGCAGCGCTGCTGCGCCTTGCAGGAAGAAAAAATGTTTCGCCATATCCCGCGCTTTAGATGGCGCAAAATGCTGGAGAGGGAACACACATGATACGCTTGACCGACGAGACGGGGTGGAAGCTGGGGCCTTGCGCGGTAGCGTTGGGCATGTTCGACGGCGTGCACATCGGACATGCGCAACTGATCGCGGAAGCAAACCGCCTGGCGCGGGAGAACGGGCTGGTCAGTGCGGTGTACACGTTTGATACGCATCCGCTGGCGGTGCTCAGGCCGCAGGGCGCGCCCCCGGCGCTGTCCACGCCCGAGGAGAAGGCCGACAAGCTCGATACGCTCGGCCTGGGCGCGCTGGTGATGCGACCTTTTAGCCGGACGCTGGCCACGATGCCTGCCGAGGATTTCATCGGTCATCTCGTGCGCACGCTGCATCCGCGCGACGTGATCGTGGGGTTCAATTATTCGTTTGGCGCGCGGGGGGTGGGCGATGCTGTGTTGCTGACCCGACTGGGCGAGCAACTCGGTTTCCGCACACACGTGATGCCGCCGGTCTGCTGGCAGGGCGAGCCGGTGTCCTCCTCGCGCATCCGCGCGGCACTGGCTGCCGGAGAGATGGACGCGGTGCGCGACATGCTGGGCGGCGCCTACACGATCTCCGGCGTGGTGCAGTCCGGCAAGCGGTTGGGGCGCACGCTGGGCTTTCCCACCGCCAACCTGGCGCTGCCCAAAGGCAAGGCGCTGCCGCCCTACGGTGTGTACGCCGCCTGGGCGCAGACATCGCAGCGGCGGTATCCGGCGGTGATGAACATCGGCGCACATCCCACCGCGCCGGAAGGCGCGCCGACCGCCGAAGTGTACCTGATAGACGCCGAGGTACAACTCTATGGGCAGGCGCTGTCGGTGACCTGCGATACGTTTTTGCGGAAAGAGCAGCGATTTGCCGATCTCGCGACGCTCAAGGAGCAGATTGCTCGGGATGTGCAGACGGCGCGAGAGCTGCTTGCGGCACGATAGAGAGCCCATATCATGCATGTGGCGAGGACAAGGAGAAGCACGGATGAAGCAGATGGTCGAGAGAATGTGGCGGGACAGGTTGAACATTTGCCGCGCGCTATTGGCATGCGTACTGGCGTATTTTGCGACGCGGGCGATTTTCACCTACACCGGGGTAAGTCCCGAGAAGAGCGTACTGTCCATGGTATTTTTTGCCGCAGGTGTTTATCTGTTGATGCAGGCATTTCGCGTGCAGGCGCATCGGGTGCATATCGCGGCAGCATTGCTGTCGATGCTGTTTGCAGGCGCGATGGTATTGGGACAAGCACTCAAGACAGAGGGCGTGCTAACCAACCTATACCATACGCGCCACGAGTTGCTGGAGACCGCAAAACTGTGGGGTGGGTTCTGCGCGATATTCTATGCGCCGCTGGTGCTGGCGTTTTCCGTGCTGCTGCGCGAGGGCGTCGGTGAATCAAAACTTGATCCGCCGACAAAAAAGCAACAGCGCTGGCGCTTTTGGCTGCTGTGGGCGCTGATGCTGGCTTGCTGGGCGCCGTTTTTTATCGGGGCTTTTCCGGGCGCGCTTTCTGATGATCCAATCAGCCAAATGTCGCAGATCTATGGAAAGAACCACTTGATCAACCATCATCCGGTGATCCACACTGGCATGCTGGCGGCATGCTTGAGGCTGGGCGAAGCCATTCACTCGCGCGCGGCAGGGTTGGCGCTTTATAGCGCGGTACAGTCCGCGATCATGGCAGCGATCTTCGTGTACGCGGTGCAGTTCCTCATGCGCATGCGTGTGAGCCGCATCTATGCATCGCTGGTGTTCGCGCTGTTTGCACTCTCTCCGGTACACGGCATGTACAGCATCGCGACGTGGAAAGACACGCTGCACGGCGGCTTCACGCTGCTCATGGTCGTACTCTTGTTGCAGCAAGCGCACGACCCCAAGGCATTCTTCGCATCCAAGGCGAAGATGGCAGGGTTTGTGGCGGTCGGCTTCCTGTTCTCCACTTTTCGCAACAATGGGCTCTATGCATTTCTGCTATTTTTACCGATGCTGCTGCTTTACTATCGGCGCTATTGGAAGCGGATGCTGGCCATGATTTGCGCAGTAGTTTTGATGCTGGGCGTGTATCGTGGGCCGGTATTCCGCGCGCTGGACGTGCTGGAGGGCTCGCAGGCGGAGATGCTGACCACACCGATGCAGCAAATCGCGCGCACGGTGGTATCGCACGGTGGCGAGTTGAGCGAGCAGGAAAAGGCGATCCTAAGCGAAGTGTGGTCGGTCGAGGAAATCCCGCAACGCTATCTTTCCTTTATTGCCGATCCGATCAAGTTGGCGTTCAATATGCAGCGGTACAACCAGGATCCAGGCCGATACGCGAGCTTGTGGTGGCAACTTTTCCGGCAATACCCGGGTACATATTTGGTTGCTTTCTTGGCCGGAACGTATGGGTATTGGTACCCGGAGGCGAAGTATTGGGTGTTGGTGTTTACGGCGCTGGAAAATCCGTTTGGGTTTGAGCCGCTGGCGTCACCCCAGCAGATTGACCGCATCTACAAGTATATCAACAGGGACAGCGTGCCGGGCCTGGGGACCTCGCTGTTGTATAGCATTGCGGTCATGATCTGGGTGCTGCTATTCGCCGCGGCGCTGTGCGCATTGAAGCGGAAGTGGCGCCTGATGCCGCCGTTTGTACTGCTCTTTCTCCTGTACCTGACGGTGTTGCTTTCGCCGGTGTTCGCAGAGTATCGCTATACGTACGGATTCCAATGCGCGGCGCCCATTTTGCTCGGTGCCATGTTTGTGGCGCGGCGGTTCGGAATCCCAGAGGAAGTCTGACCCAATTTTGTTCGGTTTGCATTTCGGTGGTTTACAAACCGAATTGTGCATGATACAATGAATGGCAATGCTTTTGAACCTTTCGCTAGGTTGACCGACACTCCGACGGCCTACTTTGCGCAAGGGGATCGAACGAGAAAATGGAGGGAAACTATCATGGACAAGACCCACAAGACGGAAGTCATCCAGGGCTACGCCCGCCACGAAGGCGACACCGGTTCTCCCGAGGTGCAGGTCGCGCTGCTGACCGACCGCATCAACCACCTCAACCAGCACCTGCTGGAGCACCAGAACGATCACCACTCCCGTCGCGGCCTGCTGCTGATGGTCGGCCAACGCCGTGGACTGCTGGACTATCTGAAGAAGACAGACATTGAGCGCTATCGCTCGCTGATCGCCAGCCTGAACCTGCGCAAGTAAGGGCCTCCGATACGCAAAGCCGTCTTTTGGAAAAGCAGTATGCCGACCAAATGCCGGCTTTTCTAGCGCCAGCCCCTTCTGTTGTACTACTGGAGATGCCGAAAGGAGACCCTCTTTCATGCACAAGGTATTCGAAATGGACTTCGCCGGACGTCCGCTATCGCTGGACTTCGGCAAGTACGCTGGACAAGCCAACGGCGCCGTGCTGGTGCGCTATGGCGAGACTGTGGTGATCGTCGCGGCGACCGCCTCGCAGAAGCCGCGCGAAGGCATGGACTTTTTCCCGCTGAGCGTGGACTTTGAAGAAAAATACTATGCCGCGGGCAAGATCCCCGGCGGCTACATCAAGCGCGAAGGCCGCCCCAGCGAAAAAGCGGTGCTGACCTCGCGCCTGATCGACCGCCCGATTCGTCCGCTGTTCCCCAAGGGCATGCGCAATGATGTGCAGGTGGTCGCGCAGACGCTGTCTGTCGATGTCAATCTGCCGCCGGAGATCCCGGCGATGATCGGCGCATCTGCCGCGCTGAGTGTGTCGGATATCCCGTTCGGTGGCCCCACCGGTTCGGTGATGGTCGGCCTGATCGGCGGCGAGTACATCCTCAACCCCGACCTGGCGCAGCGCGAGCAGAGCGACCTGCACCTGATCGTCGCGGGCACCAAGGATGCCGTGATGATGGTGGAAGCCGGTGCCAAGGAAGTTAGCGAAAAGACCATGCTGGACGGCATCATGTTCGCGCATGGTCACATCAAGACGCTGGTGGAATTCCAGGAGAAGATCGTCGCCGAGATCGGCAAGGGAAAGAAAGAATTCCCGCTGTCCTTGACCGGCGAGGATATCAAGGCCGCTGTGCGCGAGTTCGCGTACGACAAGTGCGTGTGGTCGTTTGACACCTTTGACCGCCATGAGCGCCAGGGGCGCGAGGAGCAGGTCAAGGCCGAAGTGCAGGCGCACTTCGCCGAGCAGTTCGCCGGACGCGCCAATGAGATCGGCGACGCGCTGTATTACCTGAATAAGGAAATCATGCGCAAGAAGATCCTGGACGACGGCATCCGCCCCGATGGCCGCAAGCTGACCGAGGTGCGCCCGATCTGGTGCGAAACCTCGGTGCTGCCGCGTCCGCACGGTTCGGCGGTGTTCACCCGCGGCGAGACGCAGGTCATGTCGATTGCCACGCTGGGCTCGATCGGCGAGTCGCAGATGCTCGACGGCCTCAGCCCCGAGACCACCAAGCGCTACATGCATCACTACAACTTCCCGCCGTATTCCACCGGCGAAGCGGGCCGCATGAAGAGCCCAGGCCGCCGCGAGATCGGCCACGGTGCGCTGGCAGAGCGCGCGCTTGAGCCGGTGATCCCGGACGAGGAGACCTTCCCGTACGCGATCCGTGTGGTCAGCGAAGTGATGAGCTCCAACGGCTCGACCTCGCAGGCCTCGGTGTGCGGCTCCACGCTGTCGCTGATGGATGCCGGTGTGCCGCTGAAGGCACCGATCGCGGGTGCCGCGATGGGTCTGATCAAAGACGCCGAGTCCAGCAAGGTGGCTGTGCTGACCGACATCCAGGGCTTAGAGGACTTCCTCGGCGACATGGACTTTAAGGTCGCGGGCTCGATGAACGGCATCACCGCCATCCAGATGGACATCAAGATCAAGGGCATCGATGAGCCGATTCTGCGCCAGGCGCTGGCGCAGGCGCTGGACGCCCGCCTGCATATCCTGGGCAAGATGCTCGAGACGCTGCCGCAGCCGCGTCCGGAGCTGTCGAAGTACGCGCCGAAGATCATCCGCTTCATGATCAATCCCGAGAAGATCCGCGAGGTCATTGGACCGGGCGGCAAGATGATCAACAAGATCATTGCCGAGACCGGCGTGAAGATCGACATCGAGGACGATGGCCGCGTGTTCATCTCCACCCCCGATGTGGACGCCGCCAGCAAGGCGCGCCGCATCATTGAGGGCATCGCCAAGGATGTCGAAGTCGGCGATGTGTACATGGGCAAGGTCGTGCGCATCATGAACTTTGGCGTGTTTGTCGAGCTGCTGCCCGGCAAGGACGGCATGGTCCACATCTCCAAGCTGGCCAATGGCCGCGTGGAGAAGTGCGAGGACGTGGTGAGTATCGGCGACGAGATCGAAGTGCGCGTGGCCGAGGTCGATGCGCAGGGTCGCGTCAACCTGGTGCGCAACGATATCACCTACGACCGGCCGGACGCACCGGCGCGCCCGATGGGCGACCGCCGCCCACCGCGTCGCGAGAGCTCCGGCCCGCGCCGCGACTAATTCGGCAGAACGACTATCCAGAAATGCCCAGATGCTAGGAGATCGCACGCGAGGCGCGGAGGCGTATTATGCATACGCCCACAAGCCGAGCGCTGCATCGACAACGCAGATGGGCGTTTCTCGATAGCCGACGGACAAGCGGACGCGCTTGTCCGTTTTGCATCATCATGGCCGCATTTAGCCATGCTACATCTACTACAATCGCGGCAAAGGAGCACGCATGTTCAACGAATTTACATTGCCCAATGGGCTGCGCGTCATTGGCGAGCGCATCCCGCACTTCCGGTCGGTCAGCGTCGGGCTGTGGATAGGCGCGGGCTCGATGTATGAGGCGCAGGCCGACAACGGCCTGTCTCACTTTGTGGAGCACATGCTCTTCAAGGGCACAGCATCGCGCGACGCCAAGCAGATCGCGCAGGAGATGGATGCGATAGGCGGACAAATGAACGCCTTTACCGCCAAGGAGTGCACCTGCTATTACGCAAAGGTGATGGACGAGCACTTTGAGAATGCCGTCGATTTATTGAGCGACCTCTTGATGCAGGCCAAGCTAGACCCGGTGGAGTTCGAGAAGGAACGCGGAGTGATCCTCGAAGAGATCTCCATGGTGGAGGACACGCCGGAGGATCTGGTGCACGATCTGCTGTCCAGTGCGCACTACAAAGGGCAGGCGCTTGCCATGCCCATTTTAGGTCCGGCAGCGCAGATTCGCGCCGTGACGCCGGATATGCTGCGCCACTTTCATGCTACGCACTATCGGCCGGACAATACCGTGCTGTCTGTGGCGGGCAACTACCAACTGGATGAGCTGGAGCAGCTGGCGAACAAGTACCTGGGAACCTGGCAATCCGACAAGCCGACCGCCGCGCCAGACAAGCCCAACGGCTACACGCCCGACGTGCTGCGCCGCGAAAAGGACATCGAGCAGGTGCATATCTGCCTGGGCTACCCGGGTGTGGAGCAAGGCAGCCTGGATATCTACCCGCTGTCCATCCTCAACAACCTGTTCGGCGGCGGCATGTCCTCGCGCCTGTTCCAGAAGATCCGCGAGGAGCTGGGCATGGCTTACGCGGTGTACAGCTATCCCACGCAGTACCCGGGCAGCGGCATGTTCACGCTGTACGCGGGCACGTCGCCCGACAACGCCGAGAAGGTGATCGGGCTGATCGGCGGCGAGGTGGCGCGGCTGCTGAAAGACGGCATCGACGAGAAGGAGTTTCACCAGGCGCGCGAGCAGCTCAAGGGCGGCTATATCCTGGGGCTGGAGAGCGCGTCCAGCCGCATGTCGTCGATCGGCCGCAGCAAGCTGTTGCTTGGTCGCGCGCTAGATGAAGAAGAGGTGCTTGCGCGCATCGCGGCAGTGACGCTCGACGACGTTGTGCGCGTGGGCCGAGACATCCTGACGCAGCCGTGCTCGGCGGCAGTGGTGGGGCGCAAGGTCGGCAAGATCGATGTGCAGGGGTTGCTCAAAGCCGGGGCTCAGATCTAGCGAGACGAGGTGTACGATGGATAAATTAGAGCAGATCTTTGCGCTGCAAAAGATGTTCGACGACCAGTTGTGCGAGCAGCGCGGCCTGGGCGACATCACCCGCGAGCAATGGATACAGAAAGAGACGCTGGCCATGCTCTCCGAGCTGGCCGAGCTGATCGACGAAGTCAACTTCAAGTGGTGGAAGAATCCCAAGCCTATGAATGAAGCCGCCGTCAAGGGAGAGCTGGTCGATGTGCTGCACTTTTTGGTCAGCATGTGCCTGAAAATGGGCATGACCGCCGAGGAACTCTGCGCGATGTATGTGCGCAAGAACCAGGAGAACTTCGACCGGCAGCAGGGCAAAAGCGACAAACCCGGGTATGCGTGACAGATCGAATGCCGCCGAATAAACAACCCACGCAGCCGTTTGGTTGCGTGGGCGCTTTGCATGGACGCACGTGCGAGAATGACGCGCCGCTACGATCAACGCGAGGATCTGTTTCGTCAGATCAGCTCGATGATCAGCGTGATGACCAGGAACAGGATGATCCAGATCGGGATCAGTGTGACGGACAGCACGCCTTCCACGAACACCGACAGAACGATGGTGGCGATGAGCAGCGCGATGGCGGCCCACATCGGCACGCGGCAGCACCAGTTAAAGCGGCGCTTGCCATAGTCGTCGGCGCCAGGCTGTGTGCGTCCGCAGTCCCTCTTGGCGCAGTCGCAGGCATTTTCGCTCGCGATGATCGCGATCGCGAAGAGAGCCAACACGCCCAGGAAGAACAACGGATTGAGGATCACGAACTCTTGCAGACCGGCGGCCAGCAACGCGATGGTGATCAGCGTGGACACGACAAAGGCAATCAGCGGAGGCTTACAAATGGGTTTGCACATAGAAATCTCTCCTTGCTTGCCCCTTTGAGGGGTCAGTATACTCTATGCGCAAACGAAAAAACCGTTCGACGCAGGCCGTCGAAAAGGACTCATCTGCGGGCTCAGCGCGGCGCCTGTCTTGTCGCCGTATTGCGCATACGGCTCCGGCGAACAGGCTGGCACTTCGCCCACATCTAAGCCCTTTTGGACGGCCTGAACGGGCGAAAACAAAAAAACCGCCCGACAAGCTATTGCCGAACGGTTCAAAAACCCAATCGCTTACCAGGCGAAAATCGCCGGAATGATGATGGTGGCCAAAATGCCGAGCACCAGCAACGCCGCCAACGTGCGTACAACGATCTTTTGCGTTTTCGCGGACATGTCCATCGCCTCCTTTGGCCGAGCATCGTCCTACAGTATAGCACAAATCGTGCGCAATGCAAGCGAAGATGTACAGCACAGGAAAATGATGGTATAATTTAATCGAATCGCGTCGATCGTCTGGAGGAAGAAGCATGCCGCAAGCACACAAATCACAGGAAGAGCTGTTCATCAACCGCGAATGGAGCTGGCTGGCGTTCAATGAGCGCGTGCTCATGGAGGCCGCCAACCCCGATAATCCGGTGTTTGAGCGCATGAAGTTTTTATCGATCGTGTCCTCCAACCTGGACGAGTTTTTCATGGTGCGCGTCGCCGGGCTGCGCGATCGTTGCAACGCCGGTGACAAGCAGCCGGACGACGCGGGCTGGTCGCCTAAGCAGCAGCTGACGCACATCATGCCGCGCATCCAGCAGATGATCCGCGACCAATACCGCATCTTTCACGAGCAGGTGCGTGTTGACCTGGCGCGACAGGGCGTGCGGTTCGTGCGCTATGACGAGTTGAGCGGCGAGCGCGCCGACTGGGCGGATCGCTTCTTCCAGCGCGAGGTATATCCGATCCTCACGCCGATGGCGGTGGACGCCAACCGGCCGTTCCCATACATCGCCACGCGCAGCCTGAACATCGGCGTGCTACTGGAGAAAAAGGGCGGCAAGGCAGACTTCGCTACCGTGCAGGTGCCGTCCGGCTTGCCGCGCGCCATCCAGCTGCCCGGCGCCGACGGCCAGCAGGGCTGTGACTTGCTGATGCTGGAGGACCTGATGATGAGCGGCATCCACCGCCTGTTTGTCGGGCGGCGCGTGCGCTGCTGCGCCACCTACCGCATCACGCGCAGCACCGACTTCCCGATCGATGAGGACGACGACGGCAACAGCATTCTGATCAAGGTGGAAAGCAGCCTCAAAAAGCAAAAGTGGGGCGCAGTGATCCGGCTGGAAGTCGAGCACGACATGGACGAGGACCTGCTGCGCGTGCTGCGCCACGCGCTCTACGCGACGCGCGACGAGGTGTACCCATTGCACGCGCCGATCAACCTGACCTTTCTGCTCAAGCAGCTCTATGGTCTGCCGGGGTTCGATCACTGCCGCTATCCGGCCTTTGCCGCGCCGATCCCTGCGGAGCTGGACGTGCCGGAGGGCGGACTGTGGGACGTGATCCGCGCGAAGGACCGCGTGGTGCATCATCCATACGACAGCTTTGAGCCGGTGGTGCGCTTCGTGCAGGACGCGGCGCGCGACCCGAACGTGCTGGCCATCAAGCAGACGCTGTACCGCGTCAGCGTCAATTCACCGATTATGCGCGCGCTGGCCGAGGCCGCCGAGGCGGGCAAGCAGGTGACTGTGCTGCTGGAAATCAAGGCGCGCTTTGACGAGGAGAACAACATCCAGTGGGGCAAGCGCCTGGAGCGCGCGGGCTGCCACGTGATTTACGGCCTAAAGAAGCTCAAAACCCATGCCAAGATCACACTGGTGGTGCGCCGCGAGGGCGAGGATATCCGCCGCTATGTGCACCTATCCACCGGCAACTACAACGACATCACTGCGACGATGTATACCGATGCGGGACTATTCACCGCCGATCCGGTGATCGGCGAGGACGCGGCGGAGTTCTTCAACATGCTGACCGGATTCTCCAACGCACCGCGGCTGAACAAGCTGGTGTATGCGCCGCAACATCTGCGGGATGCGCTGATCGCGCTGATACGCCGCGAGGCCGAGCATGCGCGCGCCGGGCGGCCCGCCGCCATCACTGCGAAGATGAACGCGCTGCTCGACGGCGAGATCGCCGAGGAACTCTACGACGCCAGCCAGGCAGGCGTGAACATCCGCCTGCTGGTGCGCGGCATCTGCTGCCTGCGCCCTGGCGTGCCCGGTCACTCCGATCGCATCACCGTGCATTCCATCGTCGGGCGCTTT
>JAVBUY010000122.1:0-6103 GCA_031554855.1 Eubacteriales bacterium | reverse complement strand
GGCGTCGGCAGCATCGACAAGATTCTGGCCGGTCTGCGCAACCTGGGCTTCGACGCGGTGTTCGAGGTGGCGCGCGGCGCCGACATCGTGTCGAAGGCTATCATGGACAAGCTGGCGCACGACAAGCAGCTGCCCCGGCCGCTGATTTCCTCGGCGTGCCCGGCCATTGTGCGGCTGATCCAGGTGCGCTTTCCCGACCTGATCGATCACATCGTCGATATGCGTCAGCCGATGGAGATTGCCGCGATGGTGGCCAAGCGTGAGTTCTGCGAGGCCAACAACGTGCCCGAGAGCGACGTCGGCTGCTTCTTTATCACGCCCTGTCCGGCCAAGATGACCGCAATTAAGAGCCCGATCGGGCACGAGAGTTCCGCGCTGGACGGCGCGATTTCCATCGCCGAGATCTATGGCCTGCTCTCTTCGCAGATCCGAAAACCCCTGCCGGTCGAGCATCTGTCCAGCGCGACGCTGTATGGCGTGGGCTGGGCGAAGGGCGGCGGCGAGTGTGCTGCGCTGCGCGTGGAAAACAGCCTGGCGGTCAACGGCATGGAGAACGTGATCCGCGTGCTGGAGGAAGTGGAAAACAACAAGCTCAACGACCTCGCGTTTTTCGAGGGACAAGCCTGCACCGGCGGCTGCGTCGGTGGGCCGCTGGCCTTTGAGAATGCCTTTATCGCCAAGAACACGCTGCGCAAGCTGGTCGAGAGCATGCCGCAGGAGCGCCCGGAAGAAGCCGTCGATAAGAAGTATCAGCGCGACTATCCGCTGCAACATACGCTGCCTGTGCTGCCCAATAGCAGCATGCGCCTGGACGAAAACATCGTCACCGCGATGAAAAAGCTGGAAAATATTGAAGAGATGGCCAAGGATTTTCCAGGCTATGACTGTGGTGCTTGCGGATCGCCGACCTGTTATGCGCTGGCCGAGGACGTCGCGCTGGGCTATGCGGGCGAGATGGACTGCATCCACAAGCTCAAGGATCGCTTGCAGGACATGGCGCAGCAGATGATCGCGCTGTCCGAGGGCACGCGCGGGCACAGCGCGACGAGCGACTCAAATGATAAGTGAGGGCAAGCCCATGACGCTGCAAGAGAGGATGGAGCTGACCGGCGCGCAACTGTTGACGCCGGATGTGGACCTGAGCCGCGAGATCGCCGCTGGATACAGCTGCGACCTGCTCAGCTGGGTGATGGGCCGCGAGCAGCCGGGCATGCTGTGGATGACCGTGCAAACGCACATGAACGTCATCGCGGTGGCCGAGCTGATCGACGCGGCGTGCGTGGTGCTGGTGGATTGCTCGCAGGTGGACTCCGCAATGCTGGAGCGTGCGAAGAACGATAAGTTCCCGCTGTTCGCCACGTCCGACGACGCCTTCGCGCTCAGCGGCAAACTGTACGCCGCCGGTGTGCGCGCGCCCGAGCGGTCATGACGCTGAAGGTCGATCTGCATATCCATAGCTGCTTGTCGCCCTGCGGCGATAGCGAGATGACGCCCAACAACCTGGTCAACATGGCGTGGATCAAGGGGCTGGACGCCATCGCTGTGGTCGATCATAACAGCGCGCAAAATCTGCCCGCCTGCGCGGCGGTGGCGGCGGAGCGCGGCATCCTGCTCGTGCCCGCCATCGAGGCCACTGCACACGAGGATGTGCACGTGCTGTGCTATCTGCCCACGGTGGAGATGGCGCTCAAAATGGGCGAGTGGCTCTACGCGCGCTTGCCTGATGTACAGAACAAGCCCGCGTTGTTTGGCGAACAGAGCGTGATGGACGCGCAGGATCAGCCCGTCGCGACCGAGCCGCGCCTGCTCATCCAGGCGACGACCGCGACGCTGGCCGAGATATCGGCGCAAGTCATCGCGCTGGGCGGTGTGGTCGTGCCCGCGCATATCAACCGTGAGGCGTCCAGCCTGCTGGGCGTGCTGGGTTTCTTCCCGCCGGATGTCGCCTTTACCGCTGTCGAGGTCGCCGCCAGCGCACCGCCGCCGCGCGCGAACGTGGATCAGTATGTGCGGCTGCATAGCTCCGATGCGCACCAGCTGGAGGATATCCTAGAGCCCGGGCATGCACTGCAGGTGGCCGAGCGCAGCGTCGCGGGCATCCTGGCGGCGCTGCGAGGGGAGCATACTGCATAAGGCTCTACGCTTTTGCGTGGAGTTTTGTTGTATTTCGAATAGCCTAGCGCCTGACGCGGCAGTCAATAAACCTTTGCGATACGGGAAAGATACAAAGCTTCTTCGCTATCATATGGCCGCGGTCTGCCGACTGGCAACAAAGAGCGGCATCCGGGGAAACGATATCTTCCCGCTTTCCGTGGCACACATCAATGCTTTTACTGCAACAACATGCAAAGGAGAAAGAACCCTTGAAAAGAATCCTGTTGGCCTGTGCGATCCTGTGGATGCTTCTATTTATGCTTCCGTCGGGCGTGCTAGGGGAAGAGGCTTCCGCGCCAGAAATAGCACCGGATACCGTTGTAAAGTTTTATGACCCAAACTTCGAGACGGAAGTTCGGTATATGATTTGGAAAGAGGAAGGCCCTATCCTGGTCAGTGACGTGTCGAATATTTCATACCTTGACGTAGATGAACTCGATATCGCTGATTTACGGGGCATTGAGTATTTTGCTTCTCTCAAGACGCTCCATTGTAATGGAAATCGGCTCAAAACGCTGGACATAAGCCATAATGTTGAGTTGGTCAATCTCGAGTGCATGGGCAATCGACTGGACAAGCTGGATGTAAGCAAAAATACCGAGCTGAAAACGCTCGAGTGCGATGAAAATAAGCTGGTGGAACTCAATGTAAATGGCGCAACGAGCCTAGAGGAATTGATGTGCTGCGACAACCAACTAAGCGTGCTGGACGTAAGCGAAAATGCTGAATTGATGATACTGAACTGCGAAAACAACAGAATAAAAAAGCTGGATGCAAGCACAAATGCAAGACTCGAATCACTTTACTGCTCCTTTAATCAATTGACTGCGCTGGACGTACGCGCAAACAAAGCGCTGAAGGATCTTCACTTCGTTGGCAATCAGATGAAAGATGTGGATGGGAGCCAAAATGCCGCGTTATCGGATTTGCGATGCATGGACAATAAACTGGTGAGTATAGACACAAGCAAAAATCCGGAACTTTGGATGCTGGATGTGGAGAACAATCAACTGACGACACTGGACGTGAGCCATAACGCGAAGCTCGGCTCGCTCTTTTGTGACAACAACGAACTGGTATCTCTGAATGTGCAAGGCGCCATTGCACTGACCAGAGTGTATGGCAATGATAATCAATTGCAGGCTTTGGATGTAAGCAGCAACGCTGTGTTGGTTTTTCTGGAATGCGATAACAATCAGCTTTCGGCGCTGAATGTAAGCGGCGCGGAGGCATTGGCGGAGCTTAAGTGCAGGGGCAATCTGCTCAAGACGCTGGATATTAGCCAAAATACTGTGTTGAGTTGGCTGTATTGCAGTAAGAATTTATTCCCTGATCAATCCGCCATCGTGGGGCTGGATGAGAGCAAGTTTATGGAGTATATTTTTAACCCGCAAAGCAACCGGTAGATGTCCTTTCGCGCCTTGATAGCCTGTGCGGGGAGGCAGATCGCTCCGTGCCGACTAAGCTGCTGTTGATCTACCATGGCTGTGTCGAGGAATCGGCATTTTTGATTCGACAGTTCACCTCGGCTCACTTTGTTTGTTAAAATAGAATAATTTTTTTGGCGAAGAATCTACGCGCTGTTTTACAAAAGCACCATAGTTTGCAGCGTGCATTTACTGCGCACTTGTGATAGAATGTATAAGGTTAAAAATCGTCAAGAATTTATCAAGAGCGCGAGCCGCATGCACGGCAAGGAGGCAACCACTCATGGCCAACGTGAACAAAGCGGAACAGATTCAACAGTTGCAAGACGCGATCGCACAGAACAAGCATCTGGACGGCGCATTGATGCCGGTATTGCAGGCGGCGCAGGGCATCTTCGGTTGCGTATCGCAGGATGTCCAGCAGATCATCGCCGAGGGGCTGAATGTGCCGCTCAGCGAAGTCTACGGCGTGGCGACTTTTTATTCGCAATTTACGCTCGAGCCCAATGGCGAGCACGTGATCGGCGTGTGCCTGGGCACCGCGTGCTACGTCAAGGGCGCGCAGAAGATCCTCGACAAGCTGTGCGAGGAGCTGGGCATCCCGGCCAACAAAACCACCGCGGACGCTAAGTTCACGCTCAACGCGACCCGCTGCCTGGGCGCGTGCGGCCTGGCGCCGGTCATGATGGTGGGCGAAGAAGTCTATGGCCGCCTCGTGCCGGAGGATATCCCGGGCATCGTGGCCAAGTACCGCGACTAAGCCATGCGCGACCTGTCGCTGCACATCCTCGATCTGGCGCAAAATTGCGTGACCGCTGGGGCGACACTGGTGGAGCTGACCATCGCCATCGACAAGCCCGCCGATCGGCTCACCATCACGCTGGCCGACAACGGCTGCGGCATGACGCCGGAATTTGTCGCCCAGGTCAAGAGCCCCTTTACTACTACGCGCACGACGCGTCACGTCGGGCTGGGCATCCCGCTCTTTGCCGAGAATGCGGAACTGTCCGGCGGCGGGGTGGAGATCGCCTCCGCGCCTGGCGAAGGCACGACGCTGACCGGCACCTTTGGCCTATCGCATATCGACCGTCCGCCGCTGGGCGACGTCACCGGCACGGTGATCACGCTGATTGTCACCACTCCGATCCAACCCGACTATGTCTGCACATTTCAAAATGGCGACGCGGCCTTCGCGCTGGATACGCGCGAGCTGCGTGCGGTGCTGGGCCCCGAGGTCGGGCTGGACACGCCCGAGGTGGTCGCCTGGATGCGCCAGAGTCTGGACGAAGGTCTGGCCGAGGTGCTGGCCGAGGTGCTGCCCGAGGTCGCGGTGACGCGCATACCACCTCTCTGAACGACATCCAACCGAACAACATAGACGGAGGGACATTTGATGAAGAGCATCGCGGAATTGGAAGCCATCCGCCAGCGGACGCTGGGACAAATTGGGCTGCGCAAGGATCACGACGACGCCATCCGCGTGGTGGTGGGCATGGCGACCTGCGGCATCGCCGCTGGCGCGCGTCCGGTTATGCTGGCCTTTGTGGATGAGGCGGCCAAGCGCAATCTGACCCACGTGCAGGTCTCGCAAACCGGCTGCATCGGCATGTGTCGTCTAGAGCCCATGGTCGATGTGATCCTGCCCGGGCAGGAGAAAGTCACCTACGTCCACATGACGCAGGAAAAAGTGGCGCGCGTGGTCGCCGAGCACATCGTCAACGGCCGCCCGGTGGAGGAATTCACCATCGCGTACGCGGAAAAAGATAAGGCCAAGTAAATCCGAACAGCCATACGAGGAGGAAGCAATATTATGGATTTGTTTCGTGCACATGTGCTGATCTGCGGCGGTACGGGCTGTTCGTCATCGGGTTCGGGCGAATTGATCCGTCTGTTCGAGGAGAAGCTCAAAGAGCAGAAGCTGGACAAGGAAGTCAAAGTGGTACGCACCGGCTGCTTCGGCCTGTGCGAGGCAGGCCCGGTGGTCATCGTGTACCCCGAGGGCACGTTCTATAGCCGCGTCAAGGCCGAGGATGTCGAGGAGATCGTCTCCGAGCACTTGGTCAAGGGCCGCCAGGTGCAGCGCCTGGTGTATGTGGACAAGGCCGCAGAAGGCCAGCACCTGTCGCTGGAGGAAGTGGGCTTCTACAAAAAGCAGCGTCGCGTCGCGCTGCGCAATTGCGGCGTGATCGACCCGGAGAACATCGACGAGTACATTGCCTTCGATGGCTACAAGGCGCTGGGCAAGGTGCTGACCGAGATGAGCCCCGAGGCGGTCATCGATGAGATGAAGCGCTCCGGTCTGCGCGGGCGTGGCGGCGGCGGTTTCCCCACCGGCATGAAGTGGGAATTCACCGCCAAAGCGCCGGGCGAGAAGAAGTTTGTGGCCTGCAACGCCGACGAGGGCGACCCGGGCGCGTTCATGGACCGCTCGATCCTCGAGGGCGATCCGCACACCATCGTCGAGGCGATGTCCATCGCGGCGTACGCGGTGGGCGCCGACGAGGGCTATGTGTATGTCCGCG
>JAVBUY010000152.1:0-6999 GCA_031554855.1 Eubacteriales bacterium | reverse complement strand
GTTGGTGATGTCCACGATGTTGTTGATGCTGTGCATGCCGGCAGCGTGCAGCGCCGCGCGCATCCACATCGGTGAGGGCGCAATGCGCACGTTCTTGACCACGCGGCCCACATAGCGCGGGCAAAGCTCGCTGTCGCGCACGTCGATGCTCGCGAAATCCTCCACCTTGCCTGGCACGGTCTGAACAACAATTTCTGGTTTGCGGAATTCCGTGCCCATGGCCACCGCTGTCTCGCGCGCCACACCCCACACGCATTGGCAGTCCGGCCGATTGGCCAGAATCTCAAAGTCGATGATCTGGTCGTCGATGCCGAGGATCAGTTTCACATCCTCGCCCAGCGGATACTCCTCGGTGAACACCAGAATGCCCGCGTCGCCCACCGACGGATACAGATCCACCGGCACGTTCAGCTCTGGCCCGGAGCACAGCATGCCCTGCGACAGCTCGCCGCGCCGCTTGCCTTCCTTGATTTTTTTACCGCCAGGCAGGATCGCGCCATCTACCGCGACCGGGATGAGCTGTCCCTCGGCCACATTGGGCGCGCCGGTCACGATTTGCAGCGTCCTGTCGCCCACATCGACCTGGCATATCAGCATGTGGTCGGAGTTCTCGTGCTTCTTGACCGACAGGATGCGTCCGACGACCACGCCCTGCACTTGCTCGTCCCACGTGTCGATGCCCTCGATGCCGGTGCCCTTCATGATCATGGTGGACTGATATGTTTCGGTATCTACCGGAATGGCGGCGTACTGCGCCAACCAATTCTTGCTTACTTTCATGCTCTTTCCTCCTCCCTTACCGGAACTGCGACAGGAAGCGCATGTCGCCCTCGTAGAACTGCCGTAGATCGTGGATATCGTAGCGCAGCATGCTCATGCGCTCCAGACCCGCGCCAAAGGCAAATCCGCTGTACTTGCTGCTGTCGATGCCGCACAGCTCCAGCACTTTTGGATTGACCATGCCCGAGCCCAGCACCTCGATCCAGCCGGTGCCCTTGCAGACGCGGCAGCCCTTGCCGTGGCACGCCACGCAGGTCAGATCCACCTCGGCGGAAGGCTCGGTGAACGGGAAGAAGGACGGGCGGAAGCGCGTGGTGATGTCCGGTCCATACAGCTTCTTGGCGAATGCGTCCAGCGTGCCTTTCAGGTCGGCCATGGTCACGTCCTCACCGACCACCAGCCCCTCGAGCTGGTGGAACACCGGAGAATGTGTGGCGTCCAGCTCGTCGGCGCGATACACGCGCCCCGGGCACACGATGCGGATCGGTGGCTTGCGCTCCTGCATGATGCGCGCCTGCACCGGCGAGGTGTGCGTGCGCAGCACGATGTTGTCGGAGATGTAGAAGGTGTCCTGCGCATCGCGCGCGGGGTGGTTCTTGGGCAGGTTGAGCAACTCAAAGTTGTAGTGATCCAGCTCCACCTCTGGCCCCTCGACCACCTCGAAGCCCATGCCGACGAACACATCCAGGATCTCGCCGAGCACCAACGAAATCGGATGCAGCGTGCCCAGGCGCGCGCCAGGCATCGGTTGCGTCACGTCGATGGTCTCGCTGGCCAGCGCCATCGCGCGCTGCCGCGCGGCGATCAACCGAGCTTTGCCGTCGATCAGCCCAGTTGCCTGCTCGCGCGCCTCGTTGATCAGTTGGCCGATCACCGGGCGCTGATCCTGCGGCACTTCGCCCATCGCGCGCAGCAGCGCGGTCAGTTCGCCCTTTTTGCCCAGGATGCGCAGGCGGATGCTCTCCAGACCCTGCGGATCGGCCACTGCCTCGATCTCGCTGCGCAAGGTGGCCAGCATACTTTGGATGCTTTCTCGTACGTTCATGAAAACCGTCCTTTCACGTGGATCATTGGGATCATTGGGATCATTGGAATGATTGTATAGAAAAACGCGCTGTCATCCCTCGGGACGACAGCGCGCGGCTTCGTGGTACCACCCAAATTCACCTCGCGCGGATGCCCACGGAAGGTCTCGCTTTGATCACGGGCGCGTGCCCGGCCTTGCCTATGCGGATGCGTCAGCAAGGCAGCTCACAAGTGAATTTCCCGCAGGCACGAACAGGCGGCTTGCAGCCGGGGCCACCCTCTCTTGGGAACGGCCGGATGCGGGCGTTGTCTTGGTCATCGCTGTTGATATTAAGTTTGTCAGAGTATAGCATGCTGCTACCGCATTTGGCAAGCGTTTACGCGTTTTTTGCGACGTTCTCTAGCACAGAGAGCACGCGCGCCCAGCTGCTGTCATGAGGCGGCGGCGCGGACGGCGTGTGGTAGATCGTTTGGCCGGTCAGCACGCGCTGCATCCAGTCGGCCAATTGCATGGGATTGTCCGGCGCAAAGAAATACGCGTTCTCGTATCCTGCCAGCAGCTCTCGGCCAAACGGTGTCTCCGCAGCCAGGATCACCCCGCCCAGCCGCCGCGTCTCGGCCAACGGCATCGGGTGCGATTCAATGTACGCCGGAAAAACCAGCACAGCATCGCACAACATGCGCATGAGCTCCTGCCGCGCGAGATAGCCGGTCAGTTCCACCTGCGCCAGATCCGCCGCGCCCAGTTCCCCGCGCAGCGCCGGATCCAGCGTCAGCAGCACCTCAAAGTTGTCGATGCCGCGCTGCACAAGCAGTTTCGCCGCCGCCACCAGGCAGGCGTGGTTCTTATAGCTGTAGTATGCCGCCGGATAGATGAAACGGCGGCTATGCACCGGCATGCCCTCTCGAAAAGTCGCCAGGGGCAACCCCTGCACGTTGATGCTGGGCGGCACGACGGTGATGCGTTCGGCAGGTATCCCGCCCTGCGACGCGATGGCGTTGCGCATGCTCTCGGTCTGCGCGATGCAGGCGGCGCTGCCGCGCACTCCGCGCAGGATCCAGCGGCCATAGATGTGCTGATAAAACGCGTACCGCGCCTCACCGCGCCGCAGGAAAGAATAGCGCCGCACGTCCTTGAGAAACGGCAGCGGCTGGTGCACATACACCACCTGCGGCACTCGCCCGGCAGGCACCGCCAGGTTTTGCAGCGACAGGATCACATCCGGCCGCGTCGCGCGCAGTACGCCAGGCAGCGTGCAGGTCTCAAAAGCCAGTCGCGTCAGCCAACCGCGTTTGACCTGCGGATACCGCGCCACGCGGACATGCGCCGGAGATGGAGGTAGTTCCGCCACGCCAACCACAAACTCCCACACATGCGCTTGGCCCTGTTCGCAGGCAAAGCGATAGAGATCCTCCAGGATGGACAGCGCGCCGCCAGAGTCGGCGGGCAGATCGACCACAGTAATGCGCATACCGTCCCTCCATTCATCGCGTTTTTCGCAAAATTGCGCCCGACGCATCGCATCCGGTGCAAGAGAAAACAACCTAGGTTCGCTAATGCAATACGTTTTTGGACTCGCGGCAATCGTCCCCGCCACAGCACACGCCTTCACAAAGGCAGTCTGATTCCTCGCCATCGAATTCCGTGTCATCCAGCCCCTCGAGCGCCTCTTGCATCGAGCACGCGACATACTGCTCGAACACGGTCTGGAGCTCTTCCTCATCATCCAGCATGATGTAGCGATCCTCGCCGTCGTCGTCGCGCTCTACGCGCAACAGCACCAGCTCATCCTCGCTGTCCTGCGCCGGTTCCAAGTCGGCCAGCACGACATACGTTTTTTCCTCGTGCTCCAGCGCCGCCACAAAGCGAAAGCGCACCACGCGCCCCTGATCGTCGGTCAACTCCACCACGGTTTGCTGCTCGATGCTTTCTTCCAGCGCATCCAGCATCGCCTGATCATCGCTCATCGCTTCTGTTACTCCTCGTCGCCTTCGGTCTCTTCTTCATCCTCGTCATAGAGCTCGTCCTGCTCGCAGAGCGCGACAAACTTCTCAAACACCGCTTGCAGCGTGTCCTCGTCGTCTACGGTCACATAGCAGTCCTCGCCCTTGTCGTCCTGATCGATGCGCAGGATGAACACCTCATCCTCTTCGCTGTCGTCGGTGCTTTCCAGCGCGGTCAGCATCACGTATTGCTTTGCCTCGTGCTCCAGCGTCATCAGGTGCTCAAACTGTACGGCCTTGCCCTCTTCGTCCACCAGTTCCACCACGTTGCGCTCTTGATCGTCCATGTCCATATCCTCACTTTATGCTTGTTCAGGCGCGGGCGCCCCCGCGTCCAGATACGCTTGCAAAATGATGACCGCCGCCACTTTATCAACCAACAGCTTGCGATCGGTACGCCGCACGTCGCCCGCAATCAGCGCGCGCTCGGCCGAAAGAGTGGTCAACCGCTCGTCCCAGAACGCGATGGCAAAACCGGCGTTCTCCAGCTGCTGGGCAAATGCCCGTACCTTCTCGGCCTGGCCGCCTAGCGATCCGTCCATATTGCGCGGCAGTCCGCACAGGATGGCGTTGGTCTCGTACCGCTCGGCGATCGCCGCGATATGCCGTACATCCGGGCCATAGCCGACGCGGGTGTAGGTCTCCAGCGGCTGCGCGGTATAGCCCAGCGGATCGCTGACCGCGATGCCAATGCGTTTGTCGCCCACGTCCAGCGCGATGATTCGTTGCATAGATTCTCCTAAATCACTTTGATGCAGAATTGCGGGCACGCGGTGGCGCAATATCCGCAGCGCACGCACTTGGCGGCAAGGATTTCCGCACGCTGCTCGCCCAGGGTGATGGCGCGCTGGCTACACCGCGCCACGCATGCACCGCACTTTTCGCACCAGTCGTGCACCATCACTTGGCGCGGCGCACCGTCCACTGCCTTGCGCGTCGCACAATCCGGCGACTGCCCCGCGAAGATCGCCAGTTGGTAGTCGATCTCGGCCTGGCTCTGCATGCCCACCGCGATAGCGTCCACTGCGGGGTGCGCCAGCACGTAGGCCATTGCGGTCTGCGGCGCGGCAATCAGGTGCCCCCCGCCCAGCGGCTTCATCGCGAATACGCCGATGCCTGCTTGTTTGGCGGCCAGACAAGCCTCCTCCATCTCGGAGCGCACGCCGTCCACGATGCCGAGCCCGTCGCGGTTGAAGATCGGATGGATGACATCCAGCCCGCCGAAATCACGGCCGAAGCCCACTGCCGCTCGTACAGCCGCCACATGGTGCGTCGAGAGCCCGATCGCGCCGATGACGCCCTCGCGCTTCTTCTGCGCCAGAAACCGCAGCGCACGCTCGTGCCCGCGCAGCGTATGCACACTCTCCTGCTCATGCAGCAGGAATACGTCGATATAGCTGCGGCCCAGCTCCTGTTGCGCCTTTTCCAGCGAATCTGCGGCGCTCTTCTCGTCGTGCGCATAGCTCTTGGTGCAAATGCGCAGATCAGGGTAGCTGCGCAGCGCTTCGCGAATGTGCGGATATGTGCCATAGATCTCCGCAGTATCCACAAAGTCAACGCCGTGCGCCGCCGCATAGGCGATCAGGGCGCCCCCCTGCTCCGCCGACAAATTCCGTTGCAGCGGCCCCATCGTCAGCGTACCAAAACACAGGCGCGAAACATGCGGGCCTCGCGCTCCCAATTGTACACGTTGCATGCGCTAATCCTCTAGCTTCGAAACGTAGCTGCGCACCAGCTCTTCGATGATCTCATCGCGCTCCACGCGGCAAATCAGCGAACGCGCATTGGCATAGCTCGTGATATAGGTCGGGTCGCCGCTCATCAGGTACCCCACGATTTGCGTGATGGGATCATAGCCCTTGCTGACCAGCGCCTCATAGACGCGCGCAAGAATGCTTTCAGCGGTGTTGCTGCCCTCGCTAATGGGACGAAAATGCTGTGTATCCGGATGAAAATCGCTCAAGCCGTACACCCGCCTTTCTTTAGAATAGCACCAGTATACACTACGCGGGCGGACATTTCAACGCATGATCACGATTGCCTTACGGTGCGTGTATGGGCTCCTCGTAGCAACGCAATACGCGCACGCAGCCGCGCACCGCCAGCACCACCGGCAATGCCACCAACATGCCCATCACGCCCCAGAGCGCGCCGCCGGTGGTCAGGGACAGCAGCACGGTGACCGGATGCAAGCCGGTATGTCGGCCAATCAGTCGCGGCGATATCACATTGCCCTCGAGCTGCTGCACCAGCAGCACCACGCCCAGCGCCCACAGCACACGGCTGATGCCGCCAGGCAGTGAAAAGAGCAGGATCGGGATGGCGCCCAGAAATGGGCCAAAGTATGGAATGAGGTCCAGTACCGCCATGGTCAGCCCCAGCGCCAGCCACGCTGGAATACCCAGCACCAATAGCCCCAGCGCAGTCATCGCGCCGACGAACGCGGCCACCAACATTTGCCCGCGCAAGTACCCGCCAACCTCACGCCGCATTTCCGACGCAGCCAGAATCGCGCGCTGCCGATATCGCAGCGGCACGCACATCGCCAGTCGATGCAGGAAGAATTCACGATCCTTGAGGAAGTAGTAGGCCAGCACGATGCCCAGGCTGAGCCTTGTCAGCGCAGAAGCCATGCCGCCCGCAGATTGCGCCAGGCCCGTCAGTGCCGCGCCGGAGAACTGCGCCAGCCGCTGCCAAGCCTCCGCGCTAACCAGGCTGGGCAAGCCGATACCGGCCAACCGCGCCTCCAGGCCGTCGAACAGATTGCGCAGTTGCTGAATCAGTGCAGGCATCTGGGTAAGCAGCAGCTGCACCTGCGTCACCAGCGGCGGTACCAGCAGCGTCACGAACGCGACCACCGCCGCCACCAAGAGCAGCAGCGACACGAACGCGGCCAGACTCCGCGGTACGCGTCGCTCCAGCACCTTGCACACCGGAGACAGCGCGTAGGCCAGTGCCGCGCCCAGCATCACCTGACCAGCCAGCGACCACAGCATATCGCGCAGCAAATAGACCACCAGCGCGCCAAGCGCCAGCAGCACCCAAACCTTGCCCCGCGACGTCCACCGTGTCGTCGTTTGCATGCGCCCGCCTTTCTGCGCGAAAGCCCCTCGGTTGCTCCGAGGGGCCCGCGCTACGCTAACGATTCCAGAGATCAAGCATCTGTTTTTTCAGCACGCCGCTGCTCTT
>JAVBUY010000041.1:0-2644 GCA_031554855.1 Eubacteriales bacterium | reverse complement strand
GCAGAAAGCCCCGGCGTGCACCATCGGGGATCTGGCGCAGGCGCTGGTCGAGCTGTTTGGCAGCAAGACCGACATCAACATCATTGGTACGCGCCACGGTGAAAAGCGCAACGAGAGCCTGTTGACCCGCGAGGAGATGCTGGGCGCCGAGGACATGGGCCGCTACTTCCGCATCCCGGCCGATACGCGCGATTTGCAGTACGCGCAATACTTCGAGAAGGGGCGCAACAACTTCCCGGACTACGAGTACGATTCCGACCACACCAACCTGCTGTCCGTGCCGGAGCTGAAGGACATGCTGATGACATTGGAGCCGGTGAGGGAGCAAGTACAGGCGTTTAAGAACAAGTAGACAATAGACTGTCGAAAAAGGCCCTCTCGCGGGGTCGCACTGCGCTTGGCTTGTCGCCGTATGACACGATATGGCTTCGCGCTGCGCTTGTGACCTCCTAGCGATAGGGTCTTTTTGGACGGTCTGGACTTGTTCCAAAGCGATACCCCCTTCTTTTATTGCAAACAAAACAAAAGCGCGGTATGATAAAAGAAACCATTTTCAAACAAATCATTTTCTATGAGGAGGCGGCTATGCTCCCCATCAAGATGACCCCGGCCTACCGCCACGGCAACGACACACCCTGGGGCGGCACAAAACTGCGCGATGTATTTGGCAAGCAGATTCCCGACGATACCACCGGCGAGAGCCTGGAGGTATCGGCGCTGCCGGGGCTCAATAGCCGCACGCCGGACGGCACGGAGTTGTCGGCACTGCTCGCCCAGCACGGCGAGGCGATGCGCGGCAGCGAAGTGCCGGAGACTTTTCCGCTCCTATTGAAGCTGATCGACGCGCGCGATTGGCTGAGCGTGCAGGTGCACCCAAGCGACGCGTATGCGCACGCGCACGAAGGAGGCAAGCTGGGCAAGACGGAGGCATGGGTCATTCTGCATGCCGAGCCAGGTGCGCGGCTGGTCTACGGCGTGCGCCCGGGTGTTACGCGCGAGATGCTGGCCGAGGCGGCGCACAGCGGCGCAGCGGTGGAGGATTGCCTGCGCTGGCTGCCGGTCAAGGCCGGGGATGTGCTCTATATTCCCGCAGGTATGGTGCACGCCATTGGCGCGGGCATTGTGCTCTACGAGATCCAGCAATCCAGCGACCTGACGTACCGCTTCTGGGACTGGGGGCGCACCGACGCGCAGGGAAACCCACGCACGCTGCACCTCGCGCAGGGGCTGGATGTGACCGATGTGTCGCTACAGCTGTCGCCCTGCGTGGGCGAGGCGCACAAGGTAACCGGCGGCACGCGCACGCGGCTGATCACCGACCCGATCTTTACGCTGGACCGTCTGACTGTGCAGAACAATATGCCGCTGGAGGAAACGCCGCAGCGATTTCGGCTGCTTACGTCGCTGTGCGAGGGCTGGATGGCCTATCCTGGCGGCGCGATCCAGCTCAAACCGGGCGATTCGGTGTTCATTCCGGCGTCCAGCCCAAGGATCAAATTGGAATGCAAGGGCGAATTGCTGTTAGCCGCCCCAGGTGCGGGGTGCTGAAAATCGCGCTGCATGCGCAACGAGAATCAAAGCAAAGGAGTTCCCATCATGCAATACGAATTCCTCGATGAGCGCCTGCTCAAAAAGCCTGGCGTTACGCGCGATTTTAAGGTCGAATGGGACGCGACGCGCTTTATGGTAGACGGCAAGATGTTTGTGATGGTCGGCGAAAACAAGGAGAAGCAGCCGATCATCTCCATCAAGGTCGATCCGGTATGGGGTGAGACGCTGCGCAATGCCTATGCGGACATCGTGCCTGGGTACTACCTGAATAAGCAGCACTGGGTGTCGGTGACGCGCGGGGGCGCTGTGCCCGATACATTGATGTGCGAGCTCTTGGACAGCGCGTATGATATCATTGTGTCGTCGCTGCCCAAGAAGCGCCAGGCGGAGCTGAAAGCGTGACGGCATGTCACACAACCGAAGACACCATCGTCGCTCCGGCCACGCCTCCCGGCGTCGGCGGGGTGACCATTGTGCGCATCAGCGGACCGGACGCGGCGCGGGTGCTGTCGCGCATCTTTGCTGCCGCCGATGGCCGCGCAGTATGCGATTGGCCCAGCCATCAGCTAACCTATGGGCGCATCATCGATGCCGGGCAGCCGGTCGATGAGGCGATGGCAGTGCTGATGCGCACGCCGCGCAGCTACACGCGCGAGGACGTGGCCGAGGTGCATTGCCATGGCGGCGCATGGGTGCGGCGGCGCGTGATGCAGCTAGCGGTGGCCGCCGGTGCGCGTTCGGCCGAGCCTGGCGAGTTCACGCGCCGCGCGATTGCGCATGGACGCATCGACCTGGCGCAGGCCGAGGCGGTGATGCGCCTGATCAGCGCCGAGGGCGAGCAGGCCGCGCGCGCGGCGATGCGGCAGCTTGACGGCGGGGCGTCACGATTTGTGTTTCAGGCGCGGGAGAAATTGACCGCGCTATTGGCCGGATTGGAGGCCGCGCTGGATTTCCCCGACGAGGTGGACGAGGCTGAAGCGGTGGCTGGGCTGACCGAGGGCTGCCGGGCACTGGCCGAAGAGATCGAACGTGGCTGCGATACCCGTGCGGGCAAGCTGCTGCGCGAGGGGCTGGATGTGGCCATCGCCGGTCG
>JAVBUY010000124.1:0-24349 GCA_031554855.1 Eubacteriales bacterium | reverse complement strand
TCCTGCTGCCCGATGCGGTGCGCGCGATCCTCGGCCTGGCTGTGCACGGCGGGCGACCAGTCCAGCTCGCCGAATACCACGCAGGTGGCACGCTGCAAATTCAGCCCCGCAGCCGAGCGCAGCGAGATCACGCACAGATCGGTCTTGCCCTGCATGAATGCCTCCACCGAGGCATTCTTCTTCTCCGGCGTTTCGCGGCCGGTGACGAATGCGGGTGAAAAGGTCTTGAGCTCCTTCTTCTAGATGTCCATCACCGCGTGGTGGTGCGCGAAAAGCAGCACTTGCTCGCCGCTCTCCAGCAGCGCCCGCACAAAGGCGACCACGAACGGTGCCTTGGCGATGCCGGTGGCCTGTCGCTCGTCCTGGCTGATCTGCTCCTCCAGCAGCGCGCGCTGCGAACCGGTCAGCTCGCTGCCGTTGCGCAGCAGATGCAGCTTGTCCAGCGCAGGCGCCATCAGCTTGCGATAGACCGCGTCATCCAGGTCGATGTCCTGCACGAGGCGGCGCTTGGGCGGCAGTTCTGCCAGCACCTCGGCCTTGGTGCGGCGGAACATCAGCCCCTCGCGGCGCAGGTGATCGCCCAGCACGTCGGGCTTGGCGACGATGTTGTTGCCATAGCCGTAGCACCATTCGCGCGTAAAGCTCTCCCAGTCGCCCAGGAAGTGATAGTCCAGGATGTTGATGACGTTCCATATCTCGCCGCCGCGGTTGTAGATCGGCGTGCCGGACAGGCCGATCACGCGGTCGCAGGCCTCGCCGATCAGGCTCGCCGCCGAGTATTTTTCCGTGCCCGCGTGGCGCAACTCCTGCATCTCATCAAAGATCACCGAGCGCATGCCCAGCTGCGGCAGCACCTGCTTCCAGCCGCGCAGCAGCAGATAGTGCACGATATAGATGTCGGCCTCGGGCAGCTCGTAGGGCTTGAGCCCCTTGATCACGTGCACGCGCACGTCGTCGTCCAGCCGCAGAAAGCGCACAATCTCATGCTGCCAGTTGAGCACCAGATGCGGCGGCACGATGAGCAGCAGCGGCAGTGCGCGCGTCGTCGCCAGCCACGCCAGCGCCTGCACGGTCTTGCCCAGCCCCATCTCGTCGGCCAGCAGTCCGCGCGGGTTGGCCAGCAGCCAGGCCAGCCCCTTCTTCTGAAAGTCGCGCAGCTCGCCCGCAAAGTACGCGCGCGGCGGCTCGGCGATGGTCGGCATCCTAGCCGCCTCGGCCTTGCGATAGGCATCCTCGCGCGCCTCATCGAGCGCCTGCTGCCAGCGCGCCAGGTCGCCCTCGCGCACCGCCAGCGGATAGCGCAGCATCAGCCAGTTGATCTCACCGACGATGCGCCGGTGCGCGGTGAAGCGCGCCTCGCCGCGCTTGTGGCCGTCGCTGCCGGGGAACAGGCGCTTGGCCAGCTCGGTGACGCACGGCTCGCCCTGGATCACCCAGCGGTGCGTGCGGCGGTTGTAGCTCAGCGTGCCGTAGAGATGCGCCGCAGCGCCGCCGTCGCGCAGGTACGCGGGCAACACAAAGGCGTCATCGATGCGGTTGTCGTGCAGTTCGATCAATGCTCGGTCTCCTTACGGCAGGGCAATGCCCCATAGCCGGTTCATGCTCAGCGCCAGGCAGGGCTTGTTCAATATATGCGTGGGCAGGTGCACGCTGCGCGCCACCACGACGATGATCTCGGTCACCTGCTCGCACGCGGCGTAGCGCGCCAGCTGGCGCAGCAGCGCGGTGCGGTTGGGCTTGCCGCACTTGACCTCCAGCCCGACGCCGCCGACCAAAAAGTCGATGCGGCAGCGCGGCGCAAGGGCTGCCTCGTGCGCGAAGGGGATGCCCGCTTCGGTCAAGCCGTCGGCGATGCGGGCGTGCATGTCCATCTCGCCGGTGCCCGGCGGCACGCGCAGCGCGCAAAGCGCCGCCACCACCTGCTCGGTCCTCATGCCGCCACCTCCCCGCATACCACATATTGTATCATGACGTGTGGTAGACCGCAATACAAAGAGCCGGAGCGAGAGGCTCCGGCTGGGGGCGTCCACTAAGCAGGGGGGCCACTTGGGGGATGCAGGAAGGGGGCCGCAGTCCTCAGTTCGCGATTGTCGCGGGCTGTGCCCGCTCTGTCGCGCATGGAGGGAGCGGGCGTGTATCGCCAGCCTGATTACCTTGGCGTGCCGCCCGGCAAACAGATGACCTGCCCTACCGTAAAGTCCGACGGCAGCAGGTGCGCATTGGCGCGCAGCAGCGCCCCGACGCTCATGCCCAGGCGGTTGGCCAACTCGGGCAGCGACATCTGCTCGGCAATTTCGTAGGGCGTGCCGCTGCCGCAGCTGCCGCGCGTGCCGCCGGGTGGCAGACGCACCCACTCGCCCACGCGCTGCTGACCAAAGCGCAGGCGCGGGTTGGCCGCCTGGACTGCGTTGAGCGACACATTGCCCTCCAGCAAGATATCGACGATGCTCTGCCCCTCGCGCACTTGAAACTGCATCGGACCGGTGCGCGCGGGCGCCGGTTCTGTCGGCGGCACAGGCACGGGCACAGGTGCGGGTGCGGGGACAGGCACGGGCTGCTCCGCCTGCGGGATGCATAGCACGTCGCCGACCATCAGCCGCCCGGGATGCAGCTCCGGGTTGGCAGCCAGCAGGTCGCGCATGGTCACGCCAAAGCGCCGTGCGATCAGCTGGAAGCTGTCGCCGCGCCGCACGGTGTACGGTTTGCCCTCGCATACCGGCTCGGGCGCACTCGGCTCCGGCGTCTCGATGATCACCACCTGTGGCTCGACCACCATTTGCTCGGGCGTCTCGGTCGCCTCGGCAGGCTCCTCGCTGACCCACGGCTCGAACACCAGCGGCTGCTGTTCGGCCGCCGCTTCCTCCTCAAAGGTCGGGGTCAGCAGCGCGGTCTCGATCGGCTCGCCCCAATCCACCGAGATGACCTCGGCGGCTTCCTCTCGCTTCACTGCTATCTGCGGCTGTGCCCGCTGCACCTTGGTCACGGCTTTTGCGCGTATCCGCACGCAAAAACACCCCTCTCTGCCCAATAAGATCATGGTTTTCACCCTATCTTATGAGGCAGGGAGGGGTTTTATCTCGATTTTATCCCGGTTTTATCCCGGTTTTATGCGATTACTTGCCCAGCACTTGCTTGGCTTTGGCCACCGCGTTGTCCACCGTGAAGCCGAACTCGGCGAACAGCTTGGGCGCGGGCGCGGACGCGCCGTAGTGCTCCAGGCTGATCACCGCGCCGTCCAGGCCGACGTACTTGTACCAGTTGTCGCCCACACCGGCTTCCATCGCCACGCGCGCGCGCACCGCGCCCGGCAGCACGCCCTCGCGGTAGGCCGCGTCCTGCGCCTCGAACAGCTCCATCGACGGCATGGATACCACGCGCGCGTCGATGCCCGTTTCGGCCAGCTTGGCCTGCGCGCCCATCATCTGCTCGACCTCCGAGCCGGACGCCATCAGGATCACGTCGGGCGATGCCTTCTTGCTGTCGGAGAGGATGTAGCCACCCTTCAGCGCGTTTTTGCCGCTGTTCTCGTAGAGCGGCAGATCCTGGCGCGTCAGCACCAGGCAGGTGGGCAGGCCGCTTTGTAGCGCGGTGCACCAGCCCGCGGCCACCTCGTGGCTGTCGGCGGGGCGGAACACGATCAGATCGGGGATGGCGCGCAGACCGGCCAGGTGCTCCACCGGCTGGTGCGTGGGGCCATCCTCGCCCACGCCGATCGAATCGTGCGTCAGGATGTAGGTGACCGGCAGCTTCATCAGCGCGGACAGGCGCATGCCGTTCTTCATGTAGTCGCTAAAGACGAAGAAGGTCGCCGCGTAGGTGCGCAGGCCGCCATGCGCCGCGATGCCGTTGGCGATCGCCGACATCGCATGCTCGCGCACGCCATAGTGCAGGTTCGCGCCCGCACGGTTCTCGGCGGAGTAGTCGCCGCGACCCTTCATGTCGCTCTTGTTAGACGGGGCCAGGTCGGCCGATCCGCCGATCAGGTTGGGCACGAACTTCACCAGGCGATTGAGCTCCTCGCCAGAGCTGTTGCGCGTCGCGGCCTTGCCAGAGAACTCCCACAGCGAGGCTTCGTTGGTCAGGTCGATGGGCAGCTTGTCGCAGAACCATACCGCCCACTCCTTGGCCAGCTCCGGATGCGCGGCGGCATACTTCGCGAACAGCGCGTTCCAGGTCTGCTCGGCCTGCGCGCCCTTCTTCTGGTGCTCGGCGTAGCGCGCCTTGACCTCGTCGGACACATAGAAGTCCTCGGCGGGCATGCCCAGCGACGCCTTCAGCGCGGCCACGTTGTCCACGCCCAGCGGTTCGCCGTGCGCGCTGGCCTTGCCCTGCTTGGCGGGGCAGCCATAGCCGATCTCGGTCTGCACGATGATCAGCGTGGGCTTGCTCGTTTCCTTCTTGGCGGCCTCCAGCGTGTGCACCAGCTCGACGAGGTCATTGCCGTCCTTCACGCGCAGCACCTGCCAGCCGTAGGAGGTGAAGCGCGCGCCCACGTCCTCGCGGAAGGCGATGTCGGTGTTGCCCTCGATGGAGATCTCGTTGTCGTCATACAGCACGATCAGCTTGCCCAGCGCCAGCGTACCGGCCAGCGACGCCGCCTCGGACGCGATGCCCTCCATCATGCAGCCGTCGCCGCACAGCGCGTAGGTGTAGTGGTCCACCACCGGGAACTCCGGCTGGTTGAACTTCTGCGCCAGGTAGGTCTCGGCGATCGCGAAGCCCACCGCGTTGGCGATGCCTTGGCCCAGCGGACCGGTGGTGATCTCCACGCCGCGCGTGTGGCGGTACTCGGGGTGGCCGGGGGTCTTGCTGCCCCATTGGCGGAACGCCTTGAGGTCATCGAGGGTCAGGCCATAGCCGAACAGATGCAGCAGCGTGTACAGCAGCGAGGAAGCGTGCCCCGCCGACAGCACGAAGCGGTCGCGGTTGGCCCAATCAGGGTTGGCGGGGTTGTGGCGCATGACTTCGCTCCACAGCGCGTAGGACATGGGCGCGGCGCCCAGCGGCGTGCCCGGGTGGCCGGAATTGGCTTTCTGCACCGTATCGGCGGCCAGGGTACGGATGGTGTTCACACAGCGTTGGTCAATGGCGTTCATGGGCGGTTCCTCCTCTTATCTGGTCGAAAGATTTTGTTGCTTATAGCGCGGCGTCCAGGTTGGTCAGGTCGATGCCCGGCACGCCGGACAGCGCCTCGCGCAGTTTCGCCAGCATGGCGCGCACACCGCCGGGCTGGTCGGCCTCAGCATTGATGGGCAGCACCGGGTCGTGCACCGACAGGCGCAGCAGCAGCCAGCCGTTGTCCTTGCCACCATCCAGATGGAAGGTCAGGCGCACGCCCTCGCGATTGCCGTTGTCCAGCGCGCAGTCGTCCCAGCGCGCGGCGCTAGCCAACAGCGCGTCCAGCGCGCCCTGTCCGGCGGCGCGGAAGTCCGGCGCGGTGATGGCAAGGCGCACTTCCTTGGCCTCGACCGGCTCCTGCAAGTCGGCGATCAGGTCCATCAGGTCGCCGCCCTGCTTGCGGCAGCGCATCGCCGCGACGATCAGCCAGGTCACCAGGTACATGCCGTCGTCCAAGAAATAGTTCTCCTTCAGCGCGGCGTGGCCGCTGGTCTCCATCGCCAGCGGGCAGTCAGTGCCCTCGGCGTTGAGCCGCTGCGCCTCGTCGATCACGTTGCGATAGCCGCGCTTAAAGCGATAGTGCACGCCGCCCTTGGCCGCGATGAAGCGCGTCAGCCCCGCCGAGGTCACCGAGTCGGTGACGATGGTCGCGCCGGGCGTCTCCTGCAATAGCACCGCCGCGGTCAGCGCGATCAGGCGGTTGCGGTTGACCGGCTCGCCGCGCTTGTCCACGATGGCGGCGCGGTCGCAGTCGGCGTCAAAGATCACGCCCAGGTCGCTCTTGCTGGCGGTCACCGCGCGGCTGATGGCCGCCATGGCGTCGTCGTTCTCGGGGTTGGGGATGTGGTTGGGGAAGCGTCCGTCGGGCTCCAGGAACTGGCTGCCCGAGGTGTCCGCGCCCAGCGAGGCCAGCAGCCCCGCATAGAACCCGCCCGCGCCGTTGCCCGCGTCCACCGCGATGCGCATACCGGAGAGCGGCTTCTCGCCGCCGTCGGGCAGGCGCTTTTTCATCATGCCCGCCAGCGTATCGCCATAGAGGCGCAGGAAGTCCACCGGCTCCGGCGCCTCGGCCGCGCGCTCGGGCAGCTGCGCCTGCTCGGCGGCCTTAAGCAGCGCCGCGATGTCCTGGCCGGAAAGCCCGGCCTCGCGCGTGAAAAACTTCATGCCGTTGCGCGTCCACGGATGGTGGCTGGCGGTGACCATCACCGAGCCCTGGCAGCCCACCGACGGCGTGATGGTGGTCATGTACATCGCGGGCGTAGTGCACAGCCCGCAGTCGATGGCGCGCGCACCGGCCAGCGCCGCGCCCTGAAGCAGCGCCGCAGCCAGCTTCGGCCCGGACACGCGCGAATCACGCCCGACCGCGACGGCCACCGCGCGCACCGGCACGCCCAGTTTCGCCGACAGCCATCCGGCGAACGCAAAGCCCAGCCGACGCGCCACGTCCTCGGTCACGACCGCCGGGTTGTCCGGCTGATCGACCGCCTGTCCACGCACGTCGCTGCCGCTGCGCAAATCCAGATACTTCATCCAAACCCTCCTTGTTATGCGCGCGCTGTCCCGCGCAGAAACCGGTAGACCGGCTTCAAGCGGGCGTAGTCCTCTTTGAGCTGCTTCACGATCGCATCGGAATACAGCAGCCCATAGTGCTCCGGGCGCGGGATGTTCTCAAAGTAAAAGCCCTTGTTCTTGTAGAGCGGCCACAGTTCCTCCGGCACTTCCGGCGGGATGGCCATGCGCTTGTATGCGTTGCCGTTGAGCGTGAAGTGCTGCCAGATCTCGTTGTCGCGCAGGATGGCGAGCAGCTCTTGCGGTTTGGCGACCAGCCGCGCGCGAATGGCGTCCATCAGCGGCTTGTGCTCGCCATAGGTGCCGCAGCCCCAGTGCGTGGCCTCGGGCGTGATGTCCCAGTAGAAGCCCATCGACTCCTCGCGCGCGTCGGTGGTATAACGCCAGCCGAGCCACAGATGGTCGCGGTACGGGTCTTTGTTGTTGGAAAAGCGCGTGTCGCGGCGAATGCGTGACAGCACGCGCGTCGGGCGGGTATCGAACATGGGGTCAATGTCGCTGAGCACCGGCGCAAGGTCCTCGGCCAGCGCCTTGAGCGGCGCCTGCACCTTTTGTTCGTATACCTTGCGGTTCTGCTCAAAGAACTGCGCGTTGTTATTGAAGCGAATGCCCAGCAGAAACTCCACCAGTGCATCGCTGATGCCGGTAAACACGCGTCCACCTCCGCTGTGCTTTGTTTTCGCCAAAACTTAGTATACCACAAGTAGCCGAGCCCGCAAAGCATCACTTGTGAAAAAATGCGCAAAACAAACCACTTGCTGAGAGCGCCCTTCACAATGCAACACACAACATTTGTACATATTCCTGCGATACAACCCATGCTCATGACTCCAATGCAAGCTACAGAAAAAACAAACGGGATAAGGAATGTTCGGTTTTTTTAACAATTGGTATGCAAGCGGAAAATAGGGCTCAATGATGCGCGCAAGCGATTTGCCCCAACTTGGTTGTCCATGATCTCGCTAGGTTTGAAAGCCCGGCAAATGCAAGAACGGCGTAGCCGGTTGGCTACGCCGAGTCTTTAAGGTTGGCACTCGATAGAATACAGTTTTATTAAGAAAGTACACGGATTATTTCCCCAAATCAGTACACCACATCTCCGGTGAAGTCCTCGCGCTGATGCGTGCCATACCATAGCACAGGCGCGCGCTCCGGATATATGTCGGTATTGATCAGCTCGCGCGATACCTCCAGGCCATCCTTCTGCGCCACCAGGTAAGTCTCCACCTCGTAGCCCACGCGCCCAGGCACCAGCGTCTGCTCATCGACATAGTACAAGCCATACTTCTGATCCTTGTCGGCTCTCTGCACTTCCTCGGGCATCGGGATCTCTCGCAGCTGGCGTGAATCCAGCACATAGCGGATGCCATCGGGCAGCGCGCGCCCATAGATCGACACCTCGCAGCGCAGCGTCTTGGCCTTGTCACTGGCCTGGGTCATGCGCCCGCGGATATAAATCGGGAAGTCGGTGTTGTTGCGGAATACCAGGTCGGCGCCGTTATCCGACACTGTGGCGTCCTGCCCCTTCTTCGCGTAGTTGGAGGGGATGCTGTGGCGCTCGCGGTTAATGACCTCCAGCCCGGAGCGCAGTACTGCCTGATACAACGTCGTCGATACCTGGCACACACCGCCGCCCACGCCGGGCACATACTCGCCATAGGCGATTTCGGGCGCTTCCTGATATCCATTGCCCTTCGTGCGCTTGCCAAAGATCTTGTTGGTCGAAGCTTTTTCCTTGGGCATCAGTCGCGTGCCGTTGAGCCGCTCCAGCGCGACGCGGATGTTCTCGTTGCGCCCCGGCTCGCTCTTATTGCTGATCTCGGTGGTCACCACCACGATGCAGGTCATGTTGTTCTGCAGACCCGCCTTGGTCTGCTGCGGCTGCGTATAGGTCAGCTGGGGCTCGATGGTCACGCTTTGGAGGCTGTATACCGCTTGCATGATCTGATCCTTGAGCGGGGTAACGTCCAGGGCGCGGCCGGGCACCTCGTCTGTGAAGGAGAACGGGTGCTCCTCTTCGGGGGTAAAGGTGGCGGTGGCATCCACCGGATCACGCTTGATGCCCTTGGCAAGCTCCGATAGGATGCTGTCGAGCTTGGCCTCATTGAAGCTGATGCCGCCCTGCGTGTGGAAAGGCTCGACTTTCAGGCCATTGATCACGCGCTGGCGCTCGATCAGGCTGCCGCTTCGCCCGACATTCCAGGCGGCGGTCAGCTGCTGGCCGAGATCCATGTGCAGATCAATGTGCGCGGCCTTGATCTGCTTGGTGTCGGACGGAAATTGCAGCGTCACCGCCCAGTCGTCCAGCTGCGATTGTTCCATGCTTTGCAGCGCCTGCTGCGCTTGTTCGACGGTCATGCCGCCCAGCGGCACGTTGGCGACATACACGCCCTGATAGAATACGTTGTCGCCCTGCTCGTTGACGTCGAGCATCATCTTGGCAGTAAATGCGCCCAGTACCAACACCGCAGTGCCCAGCACGACCACAAAGAACAGAATCACCGGCGGCATCTTCTTGCGCCTGCCATTGGATCGGGAAGGCGGGCGACGGCCATTGCCGCCATTTTGCCCGCTGCCATTGCCGTTGCCGCTGGTACGCGGCGGCTGTTTGGCGGCGCTTGTGCGCTTCGGATCAGCCATCGCGCGGCGCGCGCTATCAGCCTGCGACGGTCCGCTTGTCCGTCGCGGCGGAACAGGCTGCGGCGGGCGGTAACCCGCTTGGTATCCTGTGTTGTTTGCCATGCCGTCCCTCCAGAAAACTCGTGTATGCTACGCGTCGGGCCAGGTGCCCACGGTATGCGCCGCCATTTGCCACAATGCTTGCGCGTCGGCGTCTCGCTGTGTCCATTGCTGCTGGCCGTCGCCGATGTGCGTGGCGCGTATCTCCTCGCCGTGGTAATCGCTGCCGCCGGTTACCAGCAGCCCATGCTGCCGGGCAAACTGGTCAAAGCTGCGCGCCTGCGTCGGAGAGTGGCGGGGGTGGTGCGCCTCGATGCCCATCAGCCCCGCGCGCTGCCAGTCCAGGATGTGCCGGAATATCTGCTGCTCGTGCTGCGGGATCAACCCGGGATGCGCCAGCACCGGCACCGCGCCAGCTCCGCGCAAGAAAGCGATCGCGTCGCTCATGTCCAGCTGCGGACGCGGCACATACGCGGGCCTGCCCGGTCGCAGGTATCGGTCAAAAGCTTCCTTGACACTGCTGGCCGCGCCTTTGTCCACGATGGCGCGGGCAATATGCGACCTGGACAGGCTGTGTGCAGCCATGCGCGCAATCTCGTCAAAGTCCAGCGCAATGCCCAGCGCAGTCAATATACGGACGATGTCCGCCGCCCGGCGCTTGCGGTCAGCCTGCATTTTTTCAAAAAAATGCCGGTGCCGCACATCGTTTCCATCCAGTCCGTAGCCCAATAGATGGATCTCCTTCGCGCCCTCCGCGCCCAGCTCCACCCCGGGCAAAAAGGCCATGCCCGCTCGCGACGCAGCTTGTCCGGCCTCGGCCAATCCATCCACGCTATCGTGATCGGTCAGCGCGATCAGCCGCATGCCCTGCGCATGCGCGGCCTCGACCAGCGCGGTCGGCGTCAGCATGCCATCCGACGCGGTGGAATGCAGATGCAGGTCTACCATCATGGCTTGCCTTGCAGCAGGCCGCTGTCCGCCAGGCGGCGCACCACTTCGCGCATCGCGCTCTCCGGCTGCACCAGCGCCATGCGCACGTGCCCTTCCCCCTGCTCGCCAAACGCGGCGCCCGGCACGACGATGATGCCGGTGTTTTCCGCCACCGCCGTCGCAAATGCGCTCGCATCGGGGTATCCGGCGGGGATGCGCGCCCAAACAAACATCGTCGCCTTAGGCTTTTCGATCGCCCAGCCTGCGGCGGTCAGCCCGTCGCACAGAATATCGCGCCGCGCCTGATAGGTGGCGCGCATGGTGTGCACGCAGTCCTGTGGGCCGGTCAGCGCCGCCTCTGCCGCGATCTGAACGGGCAGGAACACGCCGAAATCAAAGTTGCTCTTCAGCGAGCGCAGCAGCCCGACCATCTTCGCATTGCCCAGCGCAAAGCCCACGCGCGCCCCGGCAAAGTTGTAGGTTTTTGATAGTGAGTTGAATTCAACACCGACCTCGATCGCGCCGTCCGTTTGCAGGAAGCTGCCGCAGGCATAGCCGTCAAAGGTCAGCTCGCTGTAAGCGTTGTCGTGCAGTACGGCAATGTCATAGCGCTTGGCAAAGTCCGCCAGCTCGCGATAGAACGACGGTGGTGCGACCGCCGCGGTCGGATTGTTGGGATAGGAAATGATCATCAGCTTGGCGCGCCTGGCCTGCTCGTCGGCAATGGCGTCCAGGTCGATCAGGTAGCCGTTGCGCCGCATCTGCGGCATGCGCTCCACGCGCATCCCACATAGCTCCGGACCGATCGAGAAGATCGGATAGCCCGGATCGGGCGTCAGCACTGTGCTGCCCACGTCGAGCAGCGCCTGCGCGATGTGCGCCAGGCCGTCCTGCGAGCCGAGCAGCGAGGTGATCTGCGTCTTGGGGTCGAGCGTCACACCAAACCGCCGCTGATACCAATCGGCCACCGCTGCGAGGAGTTGCGGCCGGTCGTGCACTGCATAGCGATAGTTGACCGGATCCAGTGCCGCGTCGGCCAGCGCGCGCGTGATATGTGGCGCGGGCGCCTGATCCGGCGACCCGATCGACAGGTCGATCACATCCATGCCACGCGCAAGCAGGCGGTGCTTCAGCACCGCCAGCTCGGCGAAGATGCTCTCCTCATAGGCGGCCAGCTTGGTCGAAAATTGCATGTGTCCCCTCTAACTTGATCTTACTGCGCCATGAACGCGGCGAACTCGGTGCCGTCGATGGTCTCTTTCTCCATGAGCAGGTTGGCCAGCCCATGCAGCTTATCTAGGTTGTCCTTCAGCGCCTTTTCCGCGCGGTCATAGGCACCGTGCAGCGTCTTTTGCAGCTCCTTGTCCACCTTGGCGGCTACTTCCTCGGAGTAGTTACGGCTCTGCTGCGCAAAGTCGCGACCTAAAAACACTTCCTGCTCGCCGCCCAGATAGATCGGACCCAGCGCGTCGCTCATGCCCCAGTGGGTGAGCATGCGGCGGGTTAGCTCGGTGGCGCGGCGGATATCGGAGGACGCACCGGCCGTCATATCGCCAAAGACCAGGCGCTCGGCCGCATAGCCGCCCAGCGTCATCGCCAGGTCGTCGTTCAGCTCCGTGCTGGTGCGGAAGTCACGCTCCTCCTCGGGCAGCAGCAGCGTGTGTCCGCCGCTGTCGCCGCGCGGGATGATGGTGACCAGATTCACCTTATCGCAATGCGGCAGCGTCGCGCCGACCAGTGCGTGGCCCGCCTCGTGATACGCGACGATCTTCTTGTCCTTTTCGTGCACGACGTGGCTCTTTTTCTCCGGTCCCATTGCGACGCGTTCCACTGCTTCGCGCAGGTTCTCGGAGGTAATCTGCGTGCCCTGGCCGCGCGCGCACAGGATAGCGGCCTCATTCATGATGTTTTCCAGATCCGCGCCGGTGGAGAACGGCGTGCGCTTGGCGATCGACTCCAGATCGACCTCGGGCGCCAGCGGCTTGCCGCGGGAATGCACTTTCAGGATCTCTAGGCGACCGCGCACATCGGGGTAGTTGACGGTGACCTGGCGGTCGAAGCGGCCCGGACGCAGCAGCGCAGGGTCCAGGATATCGCGGCGGTTGGTGGCGGCCAGCACGATGACGCCCTCGTTGTTGGAGAAGCCATCCATCTCGACCAACAGCTGATTGAGCGTCTGCTCGCGCTCGTCGTGTCCACCGCCCAGGCCCGCGCCACGGTGGCGGCCCACCGCGTCGATCTCGTCGATAAAGACGATGCTCGGCGCGTTGCGCTTGGCCGATTCAAACAGATCGCGCACGCGGCTTGCGCCGACGCCGACAAACATCTCTACAAAGTCCGAGCCGGAGATCGACAGGAACGGCACACCGGCCTCTCCGGCGACCGCCTTGGCCAGCAGCGTCTTGCCGGTACCCGGAGGGCCCACCAACAGCACGCCCTTGGGGATGCGCGCGCCCAGCTCGGTAAAGCGCTTCGGATTTTTCAGGAAGTCCACGATCTCCGCCAGCTCTTCCTTTTCCTCCACCGCACCGGCCACGTCATTGAAGCTGATGCGGTTCTTCTCGGGGTCATACATGCGCGCCTTGCTCTTGCCAAAGTTCATCACTTTGCTGTTGCCGCCGGTCTGCTGGCGCATGATGAACATCCAGAACGCGACCAACAGGCCCATCATCACCAGCATCGGGATGAGCTCCATATACCAGGGAGAGACCGGCTTGGGCAGGTATTGGATGGTGAACGCGAAGTCCTTTTCGCCGACCTGCTCCAGCGGCTTATTCAGCTTCTCCGCATAGATCTGCTTGACCGTCAGGAAAAAGTTCTCACGGTCAACCGTTGTCTCAAAGTCGTACTTGGCGGGAAAATCAGCCATCGCGATCTTGGTATCGCGCATTAAGCCGACCAGCGTCTGCTCCATGAGCCCGATGGACTGGATCTTGTCCTCGCGCACATAGGTGATCAGCGTCGAGTAATCAATTTTCTTCTTGGTCATTTGGCCGGAGGACAAAAACATGTTGCCCAGCACAAAGATGGCCAGCAGCAAAATCACGGAAAAGGCTACGCCTCTGTAAGATTTCTTCAAAGTACCCTCCTTGCTTCCTCCTAGGAAGCACCATTCAATCTCCAAACCACGATTTGCTTAGTATACCACGATGAGCGTTCAAATGCAAAAGCCGCCGCTGTTATTTTTCGTATACCGAGGGCTTGAGCACGCCGATTTCCGGAATGTTGCGATAGACCTGATCGTAATCCAGGCCATAGCCGACCACGAACGCATCCGGGATCGTAAAGCCGGTGTAGTCGCTGCTCAAGTTGACCTTGCGACGCTCGGGCTTGTCTAGCAGCGCTGCGATGCGGATCGACTCGGCGCCGCGAGAGAGCAAGTTGCTCTTGAGGAACGACAGCGTCAGCCCGGTATCGACGATGTCCTCGACCACCAGCACATGCTTGCCGACGATGTCGTTGTCCAGATCCTTGAGGATGCGCACCACGCCCGAGGACTTGGTGGCGCTGCCATAGCTGGAGATCGCCATAAAGTCGATGGTCAGCGGCAGGTCGATCTCGCGGATCAGGTCGGCAAAGAACACCACCGCGCCCTTTAAGATGCCGATGACCACCAGGTCTTTGCCCTCGTAGTCGCTGGTGATCTGCGCCCCCAGCTCGACTACGCGCTTTGCGATCGCTTCGCGCGTCAGCAGCACCTCGCCCTCCAGGTTTTCATAGAGTTTCTTATTTGTAGGCATGCCTTTTCTCCTCCATATTGCATACTGATCATGTTTTATCGTTCCCACGGCAAGCTGCCGGTAAACGTCAGGTGAATGGCGCGCTTCGTGCGCGCAGTGATCTTGGCGATATCGGCGGGCGCGATGCCCACTACCCACAGCGTGTCGCCGCCATGCGCCACGATGGGCAGCACTTCGCGAAAGGGGCGATCGACGCTGCGGTCGATCAGCGTTTGCTTCAGCGGCTGGCTGCCGGTTCCGTTGAGCGGGGCAAACCGGTCTCCGGTTTTGCGCACCCGCACGACCGCGTGCTCGAGCATCGCGGCGTCCAGCACCTGCGTGCGCACGCCGTCGCCCAGTTCATCGGGCCGCGCCGCCCGCGCAGTGATGTGCATGCCGTCCCATAGCAGGCTGTCTCCGTCCAGCGCCAATCGCACCGGCTCTGGCGCGGGCTCTGGCTGCGGCGACAACAGGTGGATGTGCGCCTTGCCGCGCATCGCCCGCCAGCTCTCGGGCAGGTTGCGGCTGTCGCCGACCTCCGCGCCCACCAGCTCGCACAGCGCCTGCACATGCCGCGATTCGATCTGCGCGACGCCACAGAAGTCCAGCGCGGCGCGCATCACGCGGCGTACCAGCGCCTCGTGCGCGTGCGGCAGATCGCCCACCCGCAGGCAGCCGCCATAGCGCATCGGGGTGATGGGCAGCACACCCAGCGCATGGGCCTGCGCCGTCAGGTACTGCTCGTCCAGCCACAGCCGCTCGGCCATGGCGGCCAAGGCGTCGGCCACATGGGGGTTGAGCCGCGTCAGTTCGGGCAGCACCTTCGCGCGCACAAAATTGCGCGCATAGGCGGTATCGCTGTTGGTTGCATCCTCACGCCAGGTCTGGCCGCAGGCCGTCAGATAGCCGCGCAGTTCCTCGCGGCGCACGCCCAGCAGCGGACGGATCACGTCGCCCTGCCGGGCGCGCATGCCGGTCAGTCCAGCCAGCCCGCAACCGCGCGCCAGGTGCAGCAACACCGTCTCGGCTTGATCCTCCAGGTGATGCGCGGTGGCGATGTCGGTCGCGCCGGTGTCGGTCTTCGCCTGCGCCAGAAACGCGTATCGCGCCTGTCGCGCGGCTTGCTCGATGCCCATGCCCTGGGCTGCCGCCAGCGCGGGTACATCAGTGTACCCCACGGTCAGTGGCACGTCCAGCTCTGCGCACAGCGCCCGCACAAACGCCTCGTCCGCGTCGGCATCCGCGCCTCGAATGCCGTGGTGGAGGTGTGCCGCCGCTACCGCACAGCCGCGCCGCTCGCGCAGCGAGCAAAACAGCCGCAGCAGCGCCACCGAATCCGCGCCGCCGCTCACCGCCGTCAGCACGGTGTCGCCCGGCCCCATCGCGCCCAGCGCATCCAGTGCCTGTCCGACGCGTCGCTCCAGCGGCATCGCTTGTGCCTCCTTATATGGATACAGTCTATATTGTACCTGCTGGGATTATCCAGCGCAAGAACCATGCGCCCAAAACCGCAGATTGTTCACCCAAATGCCACATTCTGCGGCTCAAAGAAAAACCGGCTATTCGTCCAGGTTTTCCAGGATGCGGATCTGGTTCTCGGTGATCATGCGCTCATTTCCGGGCACCCCAGACAGAATGATATCGAACGCGGCGCGCACCGCGCGACGCCCCTGCGCAAAGGGCTGCTGGCACACCACCGCCTTGACCAGCCCGGCGTCCATCATTTCCTTGGTGCCCGGTGTGTTGTCGAAGGCAAAGATGCGCATCCCACGCTCGCGGCCAAGCTCCATCACCGCCTGGCACACGCCGCGCAGTCCTGCGGCGATCACCATCAGCGCGTCGATGGCCGGATCGGCGGCCAGCATGTCGCGCGTCACGCGATTTGCATGCTCGATATCATCCTGCGCGCTGACGCGCGCCGCCACCGTGATGCCCGGGCAGCGTTCGCGCAGCAGCGCCTCAAAGCCCGCCAGCCGCTGCCGGTGACCCAGCACGTTGTCCACGCCGGTCAGGATACCCAGGCGCGCCTTGCCCTCGGTCACCAGGCGCACCACACCGGCGGCGGTATGCCCGCCCCGCAGATAGTCGCTGCCCACATAGCAGCGGCGCTGGCTGTTGTCCAGGTCGGTGTTGACCGTCACAGTCGGGATGCCCTGCTCTGCCAGCGCGTTGATCTTGCGCGCGATGCGCGGGTCATTGATCGCGTGCAGCACCAGTGCGGAGATCGACGTGCCCAGCGCGTCGATCAGCGCTAGCTGTTCCTCGGCATGGTAGCCACGCATGGTGTGCAGCGCGATGCTGACGCCATAGTCGGCCAGCTCGCTCTCGGCGCGCCGGATACCCGCGATCACGTCGTCGAAGAACGGATTGCCCTCGCTGGACAGCACAATGCCGATGACCGGCGCGCTCTTGCGCACAGTCAGCGCGCGACCGGCGATATTCTTTGTGTAGCCCGCCTCGGACAGCATGCTGAGCACCAGCGCCTCGGTGTCCGGGTGCACCTTGCCGCGGCCGTTGATCACGCGGTCCACCGTGCCGCGGGACACCCCGCAGCGCAGTGCGATTTCGCGTATCGTCATGCGCATTCCTCCGTCTTTCCAGATTGCCACCATTGTACCGATTTTTGCGCGCGAGTACAAGCAAAAAAAGCCCCCGCGCAAGCGAGAGCTCTGGCCATGCCGTCACAGGCTTCTGACGCAGTCCACGATCGGGCGAATGCTTGCCTGATCGACGAAATCAACGGTCTTGCCATAGGTGTCCTGGATCGTGCGCATCTCGTCGGTCATCTTTTCCGGCGGCGTTTTGCCGATCATCAGCTTCTTGACCATCGCCATCATCGCGCGGTGCACAAAGGTCAGCCGCTTGTAGTCGATGCCGCCGCGCAGGTGAAATAGCTTCGCGTTGTCCGGCAGCCCGGTGGGGAACGCCTGCTTGAGCACCTGCGCATAGTCGGCGGTCTTTGGGTCCCCCACGCCGACGGTGAACAGCACCAGCTGTTTGACCGGATGCTTGAGCACCAGATCCGCGCCGGCGATGCCACCGGCGTAGAGGCCGCCGCCATAGACCACGACGTCGTATTGCGCCAGGTCGGCGGGCTGCACCTGTGCGCGGGTCAACAGCTCCGCGCCCAGTTCCTTCGCAATCCACTCGGCGTATTGCCGTGTGCTGCCATACCTCGACTGATAGATTACTGCGATGCGTTTCATGGACCGCCCGCCTTTCCTTACTATAGTGTCTCGCTGCGCTTTTGCGCTTCGTTCTGGAAGTTCTGTACTTCGTGCAGGTATTCACTCTCCATCAGCGGCGAGGTGATCATAAAGTCCGCCGACGCTTTGTTGGACGCGATCGGGATATCATACACAATCGCGATGCGCAGCAGCGCCTTCACGTCCGGATCGTGCGGCTGGGCGCACAGCGGGTCAGAAAAGAAGACCACCAAATCGATCGCACCCTCGACGATCTTCGCGCCGATCTGCTGGTCGCCGCCTAGCGGGCCGCTGTTGTATGCCCGCACCGGCAAGCCGGTCCGGTTGGCGATCATGCGCGCGGTTGTGCCCGTGCCGCACAAAAAGTGCTTTTGCAGCAGCTCCTTATTCCAATCGCACCAGTCCAGCAATTCCTTTTTCTTGCCGTCGTGCGCAATCAGCGCGATATTCTTTTGTTTGCCGATGGTCAGCGTAATCAGTTCGTTATGCATGCTATAGCTCCTCTCCCGGGACGATGAAGGGGCGAATGGCTTTCAGATTCACCTCGCTGGGTTCGTGCACGCGCAATTGCAGCGGCCTAGATAGATCCAGGCTAAAGATGCCCATCAGCGACCGGGCGTCCAGCATCACCCTGCCGTCGATAAACTCAAAGTCGCCGGTCAGGCCGATCAGCGCATCGACGAAGTTCTGCACCGATTGCGTGGTAGGCAGCAAAACTTGAACGGTTTTCATCGTACCCCTCGTTTCCATTGGTCGCATGCTGTGTGTCGCATACCGCCCTATTATAGCAGACTTTGGGCGAATGCGCAAAGCGGGCAAGCGCATGCGCCTGCCCGCCATGGACATTATTGCTTCGCCTGCCGCGAAAGCGCCTTGGATTTATAGCCCGCCGACAGCAAATCGGCCATCTCCAGCAACCGCTTCTCGCGCGTCGCGTCGGTCTGCGCGCTGTACACATAGCGCGCCCAGTCCTTCTGATAGCCCGGCGCCAGCGCCTCATATAGCGCCAGAATCTCCGGCCGGTGTACCCACGCCTCGCGCAGCGTCGGAATCTTGTCCACATAGTCGCTCACGCATTGGCTGGGGCCGCCGCTGGGCGCGCTGGGCTTGTCGAACCGGCGCAGACCGATCAGCGTAAACGTGTCGTTGAGCGCCACCATCTTGGAGAACTTCAGCTTTGTGCCCGCGACAAATCCGTCGCCGTCGATGAGGTCATACTTCGCGGTGATCGCGTCGCGGTCGATGATCTCCTTGTAGCGCTTGTTGCCCTTCTTGGGATAGGCGAGATAGAGATAGCCGCCGTCCACCACCAGCGCCTGCCGCGCGACGTCGTGGATGGTCTTGTCCATCTCCTCCAGACTGAACACAAAGACAAACACCAGGTCATAGTCACCCGTTGGCGTCGTGTCAGCGACCAACCCGTCCAGCTCGGGCAGGTCCTCGGGCTTATGCACGAGCAGCACACGGCGCAGTTTGTCCAGCATCAGTTTTTTGACCAGCGCTTGATCCATAGCAGCCTCCGTTTTGCAGCGATTTTGCAGGCTAACTGCATCCATATCGTAGCGCAAGCAGCATGATTTTGCAAGGCGCATTTTCTTCTTGACTTTCTTTTTAACCTATGTTACTTTTAACATACGATCCATAGAAAGGAGCCCCCTCATGCATATCCAATACGCGATGCTCGGTCTGATCAGTTTGCGGCCACTGACCGGTTATGAAATCAAGAAGATCATGCAGCAATCGCCGCTCTTCTACTGGTCGGGCAACAACAGCCAGATCTATCGCACGCTAGCAGAATTACAGACCGATGGTCTGATTTCTGCAGAGGTGCTGCACCAGGACGATGCCCCCACCAAGAAGCGCTATTCGCTGACCGCGCGCGGTCGGCAGGAGCTGTCTGCGCTGTCGCGCGGCTTTCCGCAGCCCATGGAAATCAAGCGGCCAATTCTCATGCAGCTGGCCTTCGGCGGCGATCTGTCCCGCGCGGAGGTCGACGAAATCCTGTCGCAATATGAGCGGGAGATCCGCGGCATCCTGCTCGCAGACAGCGATCATGCTTTTCCAAAAACCGACCAGCGGTTTGCCGCTAAAGTGCTTGCTCTGGCACACGAGAGCTACCGTGCGATCTACGCACAGGAGCTGAAATGGATCGAACAGGTGCGCGACGAAGCGCTGCCGCTGGTTGTCGCCCGCGAGCCCGCACAAGAAAGCCAGGTGAATTCTTTGCAATACACAGCGATCCATAAGCAAGACCAAACCTACGTCTTGGTCACCGGCGGACACATTACATGCGAACAAGACGGCCTAGACTTGGTCGGCGCCTGCGCGGAGCATGGCACGACCCTGCTGCTGCTGCCCGCCGCTTGCTTGTCCGAGGACTTCCTCAGCTTGTCCACGCGCGTCGCCGGTTTGGCGCTGCAAAAGCTGGTCAATTACAACATCAAAACCGCCGCCGTGCTGGATGTCGCGCGCACCTCGCAGCGCTTTCAAGAGTTCGTGCTTGAGACCAACAAGGGGCACACGTTCCGCGTCTATGGCGATTTACCCAGCGCCGAAGCCTGGCTACTAGGAGGACAAAACACATGACCACCATCTACAAATCCGCGCAAGCCAAACAGGCGGTGCTCGATGGCTATCGTCAATTCCTGGCCGCCTGGCCAGTGAAAAACAAGCAATACACCGTGCCCACGACCTATGGCGACACGTTCGTCATTGAGTCTGGCGACCCCGCGCACCCGCCGCTGGTGCTGCTGCATGGCAGCCAATCGTCCTCGTTCAGCTGGTTCGGCGATGTGCCGCTGCTCAGCGAGCAATACCATGTGTTTGCGGTCGATCTGCTTGGAGAAGCGGGGTTATCCGCAGAAAACCGACCGGAGTATGAAAGCGGCGCGTATCAACAATGGCTGGACGAAGTGCTTGCCGCGCTGGCAGCCCAGCCTTGCGCCATCGTCGGCATGTCGCTGGGCGGCTGGATGGCGTTGCGCTACGCCACCGTCCATCCGCAGAAGGTGAGCCGCCTTGCACTGCTGTGCCCCGGCGGCCTGGCGATGCAGCGGCGTGACTTCCTGCTGCGTTTGCTGATGCAGCGCATCGCGTCGCTGGGCAATCGGCAGAAGGCGGTCGGCAGCGTACTGGGTATGGCGCCCGCCGATCCCGCTCAGGCCGCCGCCATGCGCAGGGTGCTCGATTATATCGTGCTGATCAACCAAAGCGAGAAGCCGCGATATCAAATCCTTCCGGTGTTCAGCGACGCTGAGCTGGCACGCCTGACCATGCCGCTGCTGGTCGTATTTGGCGAGGACGACATCCTCCTCAACGCGCCCCGCAGCATCGCGCGCATCGCCCACATCGCGCCGCATGCGCGCACTGTCTTGCTGCCCGGCGTCGGGCACGCGGTGCTCGGTCAAACGCAGCGTGTGCTGTCCTTTCTCGCCGCCGAGAACGCCTGATGCCCTCACAAAAACCCCTTCCAGCACAATCTGGAAGGGGTTTGTTGTATCCTCGGTTATGCGATGCGCATCGCCGTCAGATATGCCGCGCCCTGACCAATGGTGAACGCCATCGTCAAGTTGGACACAATCGCCAGATCGATCACCGTTCCTGCGGCCACCGTGATTGGCATCTGCATCTGGAACGTATACACGAGGTTCGCCTGCATGCCCTGCACCTGGTTCAACTGGGCGATGGTTGCGCCATTGGCGCGCACGCGCACCTCCGCGATGTTGGGTTGCGTCGGCGTGGTCGTCAGCGAAAAGGAGAGGAGATACGTTCCCGCGTTGGTCAGCGTGATGCTGTTCGCGGGCGTATAGGTCACGCCCGAGCTAGCACCGGTCGCATCGAGCGTCACCTGGGCTGGCACATTGGCGGTGGTGTTGAGCGTGATCGTCGAGCCAAGCGACCGCCCGCCAAACGCGGACACCCCGCCTGCTGGACCTGCCGGTCCTGTCGGTCCTATCGGACCCGCCGGGCCCATCGGCCCCATGGGACCCGCAGGACCCGGCACGCCCTGCGGTCCGGGGATCGGAAACACAGAATTCCCCGCACCATTGCAACCGCAGGGATTGGGCGAACAAGAATTGCCACACATGTGGGCCATGAAAACACCTCCTACAGGGCTTCCATTCTACATATGCGCGCCCAGAGGGATTGGTTCGCCCAACACGCCGAAGTCCTCGCGCTGCACAGACCCAAAGTCTATATGCCCTTGCGACAACATTATCTACAGCTTAAGCTCATTTCGGCCCCAAAAGGCCTTTCATTATGCACGAATTAAGGCAGATAAGGCCTCTCGAGAGTTTACGGACAGCAAGCAATATGGTAACATGTAGCGCGAGATACTACAAGATATTGGGAGCAATGAGAAATGTTAGTTTGCGGCTACAGAACAACCGGTTAGACTATTTTGCCAGATGATGCGGCCGATGCCGCGAATAAACGGATAGAGATGGCCGTCCACAACAATAGGAAAGTGGCGTTCGCAAATACAAACTCTATCCTAATAGGAGAAGATGTTATGAATAAGACCAGCAAAACGATTGCCAGCGCGCTGCTTTCCCTCGCCCTGTTGACGCAGCCATTCGCCGGGCTTCCGCTGACGGAAGGCCTGGCTGTTGCTCGCGCGGAATCCGGCGCAGGCGAAGCGGTCACCGTATTCCAGGCAAAGGAGCATGCGCCTTCGGGTTCCGGCTTCTCGCGGATCGCGGGTATCGTCTGGAGCGACGCGAATGAAAACGGCAGCATGGACGACGATGAAACCATTGTCGCCGGTGTCGAGCTGACCTTGCTCGCGCGTTCCGCGGACATCGACGCCATGGAAGGCCCCACGGCGACGCGCATGTCCACGCCGCGGCCCGCACCTGCATCCGCATCGGATGATCAGGGCGTGTATTATTCCGATACGATTGATCCCAGCGACATCCTCACCAGAGTCGATGGTGAGCAGCCGCCGAGCGACGAGTATGTACCGTTCCTGAGCGCCACCTCTGACGCGTATGGCTGGTACAGCTTCGATCATATCGCGCCGTGCGAGTATGTGCTGATGGCCAATCTCGACGACGGCCAGAGCCTGACGGTGATGCGCGATGGCCAGTCCGTGTTCGACCCCGAGACCTGGCGCACCGTTCCCTTCACCGTGTCGTCGGAGGATACCCAGCTGGACGACATGCACTTGGGCATGGCGAACGATGTCCAGAAAGAGACCGATGGTCTGGTTCCTTCTTCCGGCACAAGCACCGCCCCCCTCACGGCGCAGAGTGTCATCCAGGGTCCTGTGGCACAGAGCCAGATGATCGTATCGATGATCGCCGACTCGTTCCTGACCGAAGCAGAATATTCCGATCTATATACGCGCCAGCCCGAGACCTTCGAATATGTGCGTTCCCTCTTCGGCGCGGATGCCGATCTGACCCAGGTCACGCTGGAGCAGGCCGAACTGATCACCTCGTTCAACCCCGCTGACGCGGGCGTTACCGATATGCAGGGCGGCGAATACTTGGCGCGCATGAGTACGCTGACCAACATCAATCTGTCCAATCAGCCGCTGTCCGACGGCCTGGTCATCAGTGATGACGGCTTCCAGAAGGTCGTGACGCTGAATCTCTCCGGCTGTGGCGGCGACATCCGCATCGGGGCCGACACGCTGCCCAACCTGACCGCACTCAATGTGGATGGCGCACACAGCATCACCTTCGAGACCGACGCTCTGAAAAAATACACCGTCAACCCGCTGGTTATCCAGGATGTCGGCGAGCTCAACTTCGGCGCCGGCGCGCTGCCGAAAATCACCACACTGACCGTCAAGGGCACCATCGGCGACCTGTCGATCGCTGCGGGCTCGCTGCCCAACATGTCCATGCTGGATATGTCGGGTGCCAGCATCTCCAACCTGCGCATGGAAGACGGCACCAGTGAATACAGCAGCGTCACCAGCGCCTGCTACTCGCTGAACGTCAACGGCGGCATCAAGTTTGGCACTATCGATAGCTGGTACTTCGGTTCGTACGCGATGCCCCGCTTTTCGGCGATCAACCTGGCCTCGCTGGCCGCCACCAGCGTTGAGTTCGGCGACCACGCGCTGCCGATCTGCACCACGCTGACGCTGAGCAATGCCGCGCTGGAGACGGTGCGGTTTGGCGACAACGCTTGCAACGCCGTCACCCGTCTGGTATTCAATAATACCACCGGCAAGGCGTCGCTGAAGAGCCTGTCGATCGGCGCGAATTCGCTACAGGGGCTCAGCAACAACGGCGACAACACGAACGGCCTAAACCTGAGCAACAACGTTGCGCTGGATAGCATCGCGCTGGGCTCTGGCTCGCTGAACAATCTGTCCAGGCTCACGCTAAATAACACCGGCCTGAAAGATCTGAGCTTCCTGGGCAAAGACGCAATGCCGACCTTGACCGTGCTGAACGCTCAGAATATTCCTGCCACGGCGATCACCGTACCGGGCGATACCCTCAAGGACATGACCACGCTGAGCTTCGCCAACAGCCCGAACCTGCAAAAGCTGACCTTCGCGGATGATTCAGCGCCCGACATGATCCTGCTCACCCTGACCGGCATCGGCACTCTGACGGAAATGGTGATCGGCGACCGCGCGATGAAATCCTATGCCAACTTCAATCTCACCCTGTCTCCGCCTAAGGTGCATACGCTGACGATCGGCAACGATTCGTTGAACAAGGCGACCACATTCAACCCCGGCGCCTATCTCGAGAACCTCACCGTTGGCGAGAACTCGCTCAACGCCTGCACCTCGATCGGCAACATCAACATCGCGGGCTCGCCGCTAAAGAGCCTGACCGTGGGTACCGGGTCGTTCGCGGCCTTGGGCTACAGCATTCTGAATCTGTCGCAATGCGCGAAGCTAACCAGCGAGAATGTGTCGATCGCGGTCGGCGCGTTCCCGAATGTCAAGACGCTGACGCTGGACGGTTCCGGCCTCGTCGATCTGGACTTCCTATTAAAAGGCGCGCTGTCCACCGTGACCGTGCTGAACTGGAAAACGATGGGCGTCAGCAGCCTGCGCGCGGCAGAAAATGTGCTGCCCAACCTGCTCACACTGGATGTGTCCAACAACGTGCAGCTCACCGACCTTTCGATCGGCGCTGGCTCCATGCCTCTGGC
>JAVBUY010000118.1:0-4478 GCA_031554855.1 Eubacteriales bacterium | reverse complement strand
GCAGACCGGCGCGGAGACCTGCGCGCCGATGACTGCGGGCACGATCCACACCGGCGTAAAGACCATGCCCACGCTGGACGCCGACAACAACGACCGCAACCGCACCGCGCCGATCGCCTTCACCGGCAATAAGATCGAGTTCCGCATGCTGGGCTCGTCGCATGCGGCGGCGACCTTTAACTCCGTACTGTCGGCGATGGTGGCCGACCAGCTGCAGGCGATCGCCGACCGGCTGGAGAAGGCGGATAACGCCGAGGCAGAGGGATGGGCGATCTGCCGCGATCTGTTCCGGCAGCACCAGCGCGTGCTGTACAACGGTAACTGCTATGCCGCCGAGTGGCCCGAGGAGGCCGGGCGACGTGGCCTGAAGCACTATCCGACCACTGTAGAGGCCATCGGTGCGCTGCTCGAGCCCGAATCGGTGGCCATGTTCCAGCGTCAGGGCGTGTTCACGCGCGTGGAGCTGGAGTCACGCGCCACGATGCGCTACGAGGCGTATGTCAAGGCGGTGCACATCGAGGCCAATGCGATGCTGGAACTGATGCGCGGGCTGATTCTGCCCGCTGCGATGCGCTGGCAAAGCGAGCTGGCACGGCAAGCCGCCGCGTTGGCGGCGGTGGGCGCGTCCGACGCGGTGCAGCGGCGCGCGCTGTGGGAGATGACCGAGCAGATCGAGGCGCTGGACGCCGGGCTGAAGCATCTGGAAGAATTCGTGGACGGCGCGGACGACAGCGCCACGCCGGAGAACGCCGCCACATGGCGCGACCGGGCGCTCGCGCAGATGGCACGCATACGCGCCGCCAGCGATGCGCTGGAGGTGCGCATGCCGCGCGATGGCTGGCCGGTGCCTACCTATGGAGAGATGCTTTTCCACGTGTAGAAAATGAAGCGTTTGTAGAATGGAAGGACGGAAAACGATGCACGAACAACCTATCCGCCACGAGCCGTATGCCGAGACTGAGCAGAACGGCAGCCGTGAGGTCGCGCGCGCCGCGATGATGCTGGCGATGACCCGAACGCGCGACGAGGAAAAATGGCAGCGCACCGAGTGGCAAGCGCGCGATGTGCAGGCCACGGCGGTCGATTTTGGCGGGGACTTTGTGCCCTCGGTGATGCGCATCGTCGAGCGCGCGGTGGTCGCCGCCAAGCGCGAAGGATTGATCCAGGAGACCTATCATGAGGAAGGCGCAGTGGCGGGCGCAGCGCACGAAGCGGTGATGCAGATCATGAACAAGGCGCTGGGCTTGAACGTCGGCGGCAAGATCGGCATCGCGCGCTGCGGCGTGCACATCGGCGTGGTGTTGTTCATGGGCGTCGGGCTGGTGCACCTGAACGAAGTGTGCATCGGCATGGGCCACCGCGTGATTTGATTACACAAACGAAAGAAGGAACGACATATGCCGCATAGCATTGCGATGGATGGGCCGGTCGGCGCGGGGAAATCCAGCGTCGCGTCCGGTGTGGCCAAGGCGCTGGGGCTGCTGCAACTGGACACCGGCGCGATGTACCGCGCGATCGGTCTCGCAGCCGTGCGCGCGGGCATTGACCCGCAGGACGAGGACGCCGCGTCCCGCCTGGGCGAGATGACCGAAGTGGCGGTGGCCTACGAGAACGGCGTGCAGCGCACACTGCTCAATGGCGAGGACGTGACCGCCCTGATCCGTACGCCGGAGGTGACCATGGCGGCCTCGGCGGTGTCGAAGTGGCCCAAAGTGCGCCAGCGCATGGTGGCGCTGCAACAGGGCATCGCGCGCGGCGTGGACATCGTGCTGGACGGGCGCGACATCGGCACGCGCGTGCTGCCGGACGCGACGCTCAAGGTGTTTCTGACCGCGTCGCCCGAGGAGCGCGCCAAGCGCCGCTGCGACGAAGGCATCGCGAAGGGCGCGCCGGTGCCGTACGCGGACGTGCTGCGCGATCTGATGGCGCGCGATTTGCAGGACAGCACACGGGAGACCGATCCGCTGCGCCAGGCCGAGGACGCGGTGCTGGTGGACAGCACAAACATGACCCAGGACGAGGTTGTTGCGCACATCGTGGCGCTGTATCGCCGGGCAGTCGCCGCCAAGGAGGAAGCGAAATGAGCAAGGACATGCGCAAAAAAAGCTGGCTGTATGCTGCCGTGCTGGTGGTGTATCGCTGGGTGTTTAGGCTGCTGTACGGCGGCCGCATCATCGGCCAGCAAAAGATCCCCGACAAGGGGCCGGTGGTGCTGATGTGCAACCACATTCACGGCCTGGATCCCTTTACGCTGGCCAGCTGCGCACCCAAGCGGCAGGCGCACTACATGGCCAAAGTCGAGCTGTTTAAGAACAAGTTGCTGGCTGCAATCCTGCGCACGCTGCACGCGTTCCCGGTCGGCCGCGGGCAGTTTGACTTAACCGCGATGCGCGAGGCGCGCACGGTGCTGGATCAGGATCAGGTGCTGGGCATCTTCCCCGAGGGGCATCGCTTTACAGACGGTCAGCTCGGCCCGCTGCAATCCGGCGCGGCAGTGCTGGCGCTCAAGTGCGACGCGGTGGTCATTCCGGTCGCCATCGAGGGGACATACAAGCTCTTTGGCAAGCCGCAAGTGATCGTCGGCGATCCGATCCAGATGGACGACCTGCGCGAACAGGGCGCCAATAAGGAGACTTGCGACGTATGCATCGACCGCATGCGCGGTGCGATTCAAGGGTTGTTGAACGAGAGCAAGCAGCTTCGACTGCCCGCGCCGACTCGTGTGTAGACAAATTTCTTGGAAAGCTATGCAGGAATTGACTTTTGGGCGGCGAATTGATATATTTGTATAGTATGCGGAAGGTAATGGCATACAGGGGAGGCACATGCGCATCGAAGTAGCCAAAAGCGCCGGGTTTTGCTTTGGGGTGAAACGCGCGCTCGACCTGGTGTCCGCCGGGTTGGCCGAGGGTGGCGTGTGGTATTCGCTCGGGTCGCTGATCCACAATCCGCAGGTGCTCGCTGATTTGGAGCGAAAGGGTCTGCGCACCGTGGATGCCGTGGCCGACGCACCGGAGGGCACGCTGGTGGTGCGCGCGCATGGCGCGCCGCCGGAGGTCTATGCCGACGCAGCCGCGCGGGGCCTCACGGTGCTCAACGCGACCTGCCCTTGCGTGGGACGCATTCATGAGCAAGTGGCGGCCTACAGCGCGGACGGCGACACAGTGCTCATCGTTGGCGAAAGCGATCACCCCGAGGTGCAGGGCATTGCCGGATGGGCAAAAGGGCCGGTGCACGTGCTGGGCGACGTCGAAGAAGTGGCCAAGCTGCCGCCGATAGACAAGGCGCTGCTGGTCTCACAGACCACCAACACACAGCAGCGGTTCCGGCAGCTAACCGAGGCGCTGCAAGAGCGCATCGCGCAGTTGACCGTGGTCAACACGATCTGCAATGCCACCGCCAAGCGCCAGGAAGAGGCCCGCGAGCTGGCCAGCCGATCCGACGCGATGCTGATTGTCGGCGGCAAAAACAGCGCCAACACGCAAAAGCTGCTGCACCTGTGTCTTCAGAGCTGTCCGCGATCCATTGCCATCGAAACCGCAGATGAAATCCCCCTGGGCTTCATTCGCCCAGGTGACCATATTGGGATTACAGCCGGTGCATCGACACCAGGCTGGCTACTTAAGGAGGTTGTCACTCGGATGAACGACATGGAGAAGCATGACCAAGGACTAGACCAGGCGCAGAGCGACTTTATGGCCGATGTCGAGGCGACGTTGGTCAAGATCCGTCCTGGCCAAACCGTGACTGGCACCGTGGTGCAGATCACCGAAGACGAGGTGTGCGTCAACATCGGATACAAGTCCGATGGCTTGATTAAGCGCGCCGATCTGACCTCCACCGATTGCAAAATCGGTGACGAGATCGAGGTCGAGGTGGTCAAGGTCAACGATGGCGAAGGCAATGTCGTGCTCTCACAGCGCAATATCGTCAACCGCAAGTTCTGGGATGCGTTGATGGAACAGTACGAAGCGGGCGCATATGTCGATGGCGTGGGCAAGGAGGCCGTCAAGGGCGGCCTGATCGCCGACGTGATGGGTGTGCGTGCGTTCGTGCCGGCCTCGCAGCTGTCGCTGCGCTACGTCGAGAAGATCGATGAGTTCGTGGGCAAGCCCATGAAGCTCAAGATCATCGAAGTCGATCAGGCCAAGAAGCGCGTTGTCGCTTCCTATAAAGCCTATCTGCAAGAGGAATCCGCCGCGAAGAAACAGGAAGTGTGGGGCAAGATGCAGGTCAACGATGTCATCGACGGCATCGTGCGCCGCCTGACCGACTTCGGTGCGTTTGTGGACATCGGCGGCGTCGATGGCCTCATCCACGTCACCGACCTGAGCTGGGGCCGCGTCAAGCATCCGTCCGACGTGGTGTCGCCCAATCAGCAGGTCAAGGTGGTTATCCTGTCGCTCGATCCGGAGCGCGAGCGCATCCAGCTGGGCTATAAGCAGCTGCAGAAGCGCCCGTGGGACATGGCCGCCGAG
>JAVBUY010000113.1:0-8935 GCA_031554855.1 Eubacteriales bacterium | reverse complement strand
TGCGCGGGCGGGGAGTTTTCCGATAGGAAAACGTACTTGCCATAACGAGCAAAGCGAGTCACGGCACAAGCCGTGCAACCGAACAAAATGCATCCTGCATTTTGTTCGAGAGCATCGACTTTGTCGATGCCCCGCGGGGCGGGGAGCAAGCTTCCCGCCCCATTATTTCACACCGAGAGGAGTGCTCTCATGCTCGCTGCCCCATCCTCCCCCGCCAACCGTCTGACCCCCCGCGCCGCGCTGTGGCGCAGGCTGTGGCTCGTGCCCGCGGTGCTGCTAGCCGCGCTGCTGATCGGCTGCGCCTATGCGCTGATCGGCGCCTGGCAGGCCAGCACCCTCCCCGGCCAGCCGGTCACCATGCTTGCGTTCTGGCGCGCCTGGTCGGCCAGTCCGTTCATGGCGTGCGTCGTGCCCATGCTCGCGCTGCTCATCGCCGCGCTGATCGTCCGCTATTATGCCGTGCATCCGGAGCAGTCGCTGCGCCGCACCGCACAGATCGCGCTGCGCAATCAGTGGCTGTATCTCATGCTCCTGCCGGGCGTGCTGTTCTACGCGCTGTTCAAGTTCATGCCGCTGACCAAGCTGGTCATCGTGTTCGAGGAATTCCTGCCGCCGGTGGGCATCGCGGGCAGCCGCTTTGTCGGCCTGGACAACTTCACCAAGCTGTTTTCCGATCGCCAGTTCATGCAGCTGTTTTCCAATACGCTGATCCTGGCGGTTTACAATATGGTGTTCTACTTCCCCGTGCCGCTGCTGCTGGCGCTGCTGCTCAATGAGCTGCGCGCGCAGCGCTACAAGCGCACCGTGCAGTCGCTGCTGTACCTGCCGCACTTCCTCAGCTGGACCGTGCTGGTCTCGCTGGTGTATATCTTCTTCAGCCCGTCCGGCGGCATCGTCACCGACCTGCTGCGCGCGCTGGGCGCCACGCCGCCCAACCTGCTGGCCTCGCCGGAATACTTCCGCCCGATGGTGATCATCGAGCTGATCTGGAAGGAAGCAGGCTGGGGCACGATCATCTACCTGGCGGCGCTGTCCGGCGTGGATGACCAGATCTACGAGGCGGCGCTGATCGACGGCGCCAGCCGCATGCGCCAGCTCTGGCACATCACGCTGCCCTGCATTCGCGGCACGATCATCACGCTGCTGATCCTGCGCATGGGCACCTTCATGGACACCGGCTACGAGCAGCTCGTGCTGATGGTCAACTCGCTCAACCGCCAGGTCGGCGAGGTGTTCGACACGTTCGTGTTCTACAAGGGCATCCAGGAGGGCTTCTTTAGCTACACGTCGGCGGTAGGCATCTTCAAGGCGTTTGTCAGCCTGGTGCTGGTGCTGTCCACCAATCGCATTGCTAAGTGGTTTGACGAGGAGGGGATTTACTGATGATGGCCCGAACCGCCACCCGCATCCCCGCCTCGCCGCTGATGAAGCTGGCGCGCATCCTCGCGCTGCTGCTGGCCGCCGCCGCGCTGGTTTGCCTGGCGCTGGGCGTGCGCGGCCTGATGGCGCGCGGCGCGCTGTCCACCGACGCACAGGAGGTCGTGGGCATCGTGCTGGATGCACAGCGCGCGCCGGATCTCGCCGCCTGGGGGCAGCAGCAGATCGACACGCTGGGCAAAAAGAGCTCGCTCAACCGCCAGGATCGCTACCGCCTGCTGGTCGCGATGCAGGCCGTGACGCAGCCGACGCCCGACGCGCCCGCTGCGCCGCTGGCCGAGGACATGCTCGCGCTGATGAAAAAGACGCGCGGCACCTACACCGCCGACAACATCGCGGGCGAGACCGAAAAGCTGCTCGCGCTGGCCGGTATCGCGCATGTCAACGCGCCCAACGCCGTGCTGGGGCGCATCGGCGCAAGCGGCGCATGGCTGCGCGCGACCGGGCTGTGCCTGCTCGGCGCGGCGCTGCTGTGGGCGCTGTATGACTGGCGCACGCGCTCGGGCCGCATGTTCGATGTGTGCAACCACGTGCTGCTGGGCGCGCTGGCGCTGCTGATGGTCGCGCCGCTGGTGTATGTGGTCATCGGCTCGTTTTCCTCAACAGGCATGAAAAACGGCTTCACCGCATTCTCGCTGAAAGCCTATCAGGATATCTTCACCACGCCAACGCTGGCCAAGGCGACGCTCAACAGCGTGATCATCACGCTGGTCGGCACGGCGATCAACATCTCGGTGACCGCGATGACCGCGTATGTGCTCAGCAAAAAGTCGCTGCCTGGGCGCGGCGTGCTGCTGCGGCTGGTGATGATCTTCATGCTGTTCCACCCGGGCATCATCCCGGACTTCATCCAGGTCGATAGCCTGGGCCTGCTGGGCACGTTCTGGGCGATCTGGCTGCCGATCGCCATCAATGCCTCGAACCTGCTGATCATGAAGAACTTCTTCCAGCAGTTGCCCGAGTCCATCGAGGAATCGGCGCGCATCGACGGCTGCAACGACCTGCAATCCTTCGTGCGCATCGTGCTGCCCATGTCCAGCGCATCGATCGCCACGTTCAGCCTGTTCTACGCCGTCGCGCATTGGAACAACTACTTCCGCGCGATGATCTACCTCAATCAGCCCGAGTGGCCGATCCAGGTGTGGCTGCGCCAGCTGGTCATCCTGTCGCTGGGCGGCCTGGGCGCGGAGAATCTGTCCGAGGAGATGACGCTGGCCGCGCCGGACGCGATGAAGTACGCCACCATCGTCGTGGCCACGCTGCCCATCATCCTGGTCTACCCCTCGCTGCAAAAGCACTTCGCCAAGGGCATGCTGCTCGGCTCTGTGAAAGGATAAACGATCGTGCTTTTCGCATGGGCGATGTGATATAATGAAGCCATCTCTGGGAGGTGGCCGCGTGAAGTCCCTACTCGCCTTGCTGCGCCGGAAATTCTTCCGCAACTTCTTTTTGTCGCTGTTGCTGGTATTTGTGCTGCCCACGCTGGCGCTGACCGGCGCGCTGACCAGCACGCTGCACGGCGCCGAGCAGGAGATGCGCACCCAGCGCCGCCTGCTGCTAGAGCAGATCAAGGGCGGCATGGACGCGCAGCTCATCAGCCTGATGCGCATGGGTGAAAAGCTGGTCGCCGACGACAAGGTGCTGTATTTCGCCACGCGCGCCGATCCGCTGGCGCACCTGTCCAGCCCCACCACATTTGAGACGCTGCGCCAGCTCATGGCCGAACTGAGCAGCATCAGCATGTCCAATAGCGCGATCGCGCGCTGCTACCTGTACTTTCAGAAGAGCGACAAGGTGCTGTCGGCGGGCTCGATGTTCGACAGCCAGGATTTTTATACCTTCACCCTGCGCGGCGACCAGCCCGGCTATGCGGCCTGGCTGGCCTTTTTGCGCCGCGAGAACAACGGCTTCATGCGCGCGGACACCGGCGCGGACGAGGGCGCGCTGTCGTATGTGCGCACGATCAGCTGGGGGCAGGACGCGGCGATGACCATCGTGCTGTCGTTGTCCGACGCGTCGCTGGACGCCATGCAGCGCATGCTGGCCGAACATGGCGGCGCGCAGGCCGCGCTGTATAACGCGCAGGGGCAGCCGCTCTATGCCGCCGCGCAGGACTTGGCGGCGCTGGCCGTGCCGGTCTCGCCGGATCTGCCCTACGCGGTCACCGCCGCCGCCGAGCCCGGCGCGCAGATCGCGTTCCTGCATAGCGCGGACACTGGCTGCGCCTATGCGCTGCGCATGCCCGACAGCCTGTTCGGCGAGAAGGTGGCGGCGCTGCGTTGGCAGATCGGTACGGTGACCGCGCTGATGCTGCTGTGCGGCGTGCTGGTGTCGCTGCTGCTCGCGCGGCGCAACTACCGCCCGATCCGCTCGCTGATGGCCTTTGTCAGCGGCCAGGGCGGCGAGAGCGCCCCGCCCCAGGGCGATGATTTCTCGTATTTGCAGCAGATGCTGGCCTCGATGGAGGACCAGCGGCTGAGCATCGCGCAGCGCCTGCGCTACCAGAGCCACACGATGCGCGGCTACCTGCTCGACCGCCTGCTGACCGGCAACTACCCCAGCGCGCGCCGCATGGAGGAAGAGCTGCTCAAGCAGGACTTTGTGTTCGTGTCCGACGCATTCATCGTGGTGGCCGCGCGGCTGGACGGCTTTGAGCCGACCGGCGCCGCCGCCGGGGACGCGGAGCAATCGCCGGACACGCAACTGCTGCGCTTCGCCGCGTCCAATGTGCTCGAGGAGCTGCTGTCGGCCTGCGTCCAGGCGCATCTGGACACGGTGGATGGCCGCCTGATCGTGCTGGTCAATCTGCCCGAGGACACGCCGCAGGCGGTGGCGTCGCTGCAAGCGCCGCTGACCAGCGCGCAGCAGCTGCTGCTGGAGCACTTTGACTTGCAGCTATCCATCGCGGCCAGCACGGTGCACATCGGCTTGCCGGGCATCCCCGAGGCGTATCAGCAGGCGCTGGGCGCGCTGCTCGGCGACCCCTCCCCCGCCGCGCTGCACCTGCTGTGGCAGCGCACGCCGCCGCCGCATGCCGATACCGAGCACCAGGCGCTGCATGCCGGAGAGTGGCAGCCCAAGCTGGCGCACCTGCTGCTCAGCGACGCCGACGCCGCCGTCGGGATGGTGTCCGCGCTGGTGGCGCAAGTGGCCACGCTGCCGCCCTGGCGCGCGCACCTGGCGCTGGGCGATGTGCTGTCGGTCTACTACCGCGCGATGCTGGTGGCGCAGCCCAGCGCGCAGACCAAACTGCGCTGGGAAACCACGCTGGCGCACCTGCAAGCCGCACGGCCCGGCGAATCGCCGCTGCCCGCGCTGACCGAGATGGCGCGCGAGCTGTGCGCCTGCGCGGCGGCGCGCACCGAGAGCGGCAAGGGCACCAACCTGGCCGAGCGCGTGCATGCGTACATCGCGCAGCACTACCAGCAGGACTCGCTCAACGTCACGCAGATCGCCGACGCGCTGGGCATGCACCCGAGCTACGCCTCGTCGCTGTACCGCCGCCAGACCGGCGAATCGCTGCTGGACGCGATCAACCGCGTGCGGCTGGCGCAGGCCAAACGGCTGCTGCTGGGCACGCGGCGCAGCGTGGTCGATATCTCCACCGCGGTCGGCTACTACGACAGCGCCGCGCTGATTCGCGCGCTCAAGCGCTACGAGGGTGTCACGCCCGGGCAGTACCGCGCGCTGCACAGCCCGGCGCAGGACGGGCAATAATCGATTTTCGGAACGCAAAAAATTCCCCGGCGATGCACATGAAGCATGCCGGGGAATTTGTGTATCGGGGGATCAGAGGGGGCTTCGACCGATGGCCGCACATCAGCGGCCTCTTACGCGCGATACCAGTCCTCGTCAAACGACAACCGCAATGCATGCCCCAGCGCCTCACCGAAGGCGATGAAATTCGAGCCCATGGCGGTGATGACGTTCCCATGCTGCACGAGCGGCTGCTTGCGAAAGTTTTCGGGGGCGAAGATGCCCATGGCCTGCTGCTCCTGCTCATACATCGCGATGGTGTACCGCTTGTCCTGGAGCACACCGGCCATCGCCAGCAGATACGGCGCGCGCGAGCAGGCGGCAAACAGCATGTCCTCGTCCTCGTCAAGCAGATGCAGCAGCTCGACCGCCGCCTGCTGCGTGTCGGCCGAAAGCGGCCGCGCCATGCCGGGCAGGATCACGCAGTCATAGTCGTCGGCCTCGACCTCTTCATACGCCAGATCGGGCGTGCAGGTCAGCCCCGCCTCGCCGCGCACCGCCTCCTCGGAGGGGCCCGCGGTCACGATGCCCTTGCCGCCCTGCGCCAGCACAGACATCGCCACCGACAGCTCATATTCACTAAAATATGGATACAGCATGACCAAGGCTTTCTTTTCCATGGGTGATCCCTCCAGCGCAGCAACACCGCGCGTCTATTGGCATATACTGCTGGAATTGTAGCATAATCTGCCAGGGTTGTCCAGCACGCCGCATGAATGGCCTTCCCTTTCCTCTGCCCGCACTTTTTGTTTTATGGTGCCGCGCGCATGGGCATATCGTCATTCTCCCATTCTGCGGAGACCTCCGGGTGGCGGGCCAGAAGCTGCCGGAACTTCGCGCGGATCTCCTGCAAGTGCTCGGGCGTGTCGGCCTCGAACACCAGCACCAGCTCTGGCAGGTTGCTGGATGCGCGGACCAGCCCCCATCCATAATCAAACTCCACGCGCGCGCCGTTGATGTCATTGACACGGCCAGGATACAGTTGCTTCAGCTCACTGGTGATCAGCCGCACGACATGGTACTTGTCGCCATCACTGCAGTGCGCGCGGATCTCTGGCGAGCAGGCCGTGCCGTGATAAGGCGCGACCAGCTCGGACAGTGGCGCGTCGGTATGGGAAAGGCATTCCACCAGTTTGGCGGCGGCAAAAATCGCGTCGTCAAATCCATAGTAAAGGTCGCCGCCGAAAAAGATATGACCGCTACGCTCTCCGGCCAGTGGCGCGCCGATCTCGCGCATTTTCGCCTTGATGAGCGAATGGCCGGTTTTCCACATCACCGGCCGGCCGCCACGCAAGCGGACTTCATGCTCGAGCTGCTGTGTGCACTTCACATCGAACACCACTGGCGCGCCCGGCAAGGTGGCGAGCATGCGCGATGCCAGCAGGATCAGCAGCGTATCGCCCCATATATCCCCGCCGTGCTCATCCATCACGCCCAGGCGGTCGCCGTCCCCATCAAAGCCCAGGCCCACGTCCGCATGGATATAGGGATGCGTCACCATCTCGCGCAGGCGCGCGCGCGCCCGAAGCTCCGATGGATTGGGGAAGTAGTGCGGGTAGCTCATGTCGGGGTCGCAATTGAGGTGAAACGCCGGGCAACCCAGGCGCTGAAATACTTCGTAGACGAACAGTCCGGCTGCGCCATTGCCCGCGTCGAGGACCATACGCGGTCGGCGCGCGCCCATCTGGATACGCGAAACGACAGCGTCCACATAGGGTTCCCAGGCGTTGCGCACATGCAGCGCGCCTTGCCGAACCAGCCTGGGCGGCTCGCGCCGCAGAGCCAGATCATGCACGCGCTCGATGTCCGTCGGTTCCAGCGTGCTGGAGAGGCCCTTGCCCAGCTTAAAGCCCGACCAGCCGTCCGGGTTATGGCTGGCGGTGATCATGGCGAGCCCGTCGCAGCGAAAGCAATGCTGGGCGAAGTAGGCCACCGGCGTCGTGCACAGCCCGATAGACACCACATCCACACCCATACCGCGCAGCACGTCAATCGTGGTCTGCGCAAATCCCTCCGAGCATGCGCGGTTGTCATACCCCACCACAGCCCTCGACACGCCGATCTCGCGCAGATAGCGCGCATAGCCTGTCGCGATGCGGTAGACATTGGTCACATTCAGCTCCTGCTCATTCAGGCGACCACGAATGTCATATTCGCGGAACATCTGATCAAACTCAGGCGTCATCGGTGATCCCCCCCTTGGCATGATCTGATAGGCGCGCGCCTTAGCCCGCGTGCCCCATCGTCGGGCGGGTGCCCGGCGTCTTGTCGAATGCTCGCATATCGGCCTGCACCATGCGGCGCACCAGCAGCTCAAACGATACCTCGCGCTTCCAGCCCAGTTCGCGCTCGGCTTTCGCGGGATTGCCCATCAATAGCTCCACCTCGGCCGGGCGGAAGAAGTCGGCGTTCACGCGCACCAATACCTGGCCCATGCGATCCAGGCCCACTTCATCCAGGCCCTCGCCACGGAAGCGCAGGGGGACGCCCGCCTCCTCAAAGGCGATCTGGCAAAACTCGCGCACGGTGCGCGTTTGCCCTGTGGCAATCACATAGTCGTCGGGTTTTTCCTGCTGCAGCATCAGCCACATGGCACGCACGTAATCCTCGGCGTGCCCCCAATCGCGCTTGGCGCTCATGTTGCCCAGTTCCAGCGGCTCTTTGCGCCCGTGCGCGATGGCGGCGGCGGCCATGGTGATCTTGCGGGTGACAAACTCCGCGCCGCGCCGCTCGCTCTCATGGTTAAACAGGATGCCCGAGCACGCGTACATCCCATAGCTCTCCCGGTAGTTCTTGGTGATCCAGTGCCCGTAGAGCTTGGCCACGCCATAGGGGCTGCGCGGATAGAACGGCGTCTGCTCATCCTGCGGCACGGCCTGCACTTTGCCATACAGCTCCGACGTGGACGCCTGATAAAACCGTGCATCCGGTTTGGCGCCGCGGATAGCCTCCAGCATGCGCGCAACACCCACGCCATTGATATCCGCGACGGCGTAGGGCGAATTCCAGCTGCACCCAACAAACGAGTTGGCCGCCAGGTTAAACACCTCATCGGGCATGCTGCGCCTGACCGCGCGCATCAGCGACGCGCCATCGGTCATATCCCCATCCAGGAAGGTGACGCGGTCCGCCAGGTGCTCTGACTGCCCATACCCGGGCTGGCTTTTCCTGCGCACCAGCCCATACACATCGTATCCCTTCTCGAGCAGCAGTTCCGCCAGATACGAGCCGTCTTGCCCTGTGATGCCTGTGATCAGCGCTTTTTTCATGCTGGAAAACCTCCCTTGTTTTTGTATGGTTGCGCCTCAGTTACTCCGGCACGTCGTACAGCACCTCGAAAATTTTGAACCCATTGAAGTCCTCTGCCTCCAGGCACCAGGATGCGCCGCCGTTGTACAGGTCCGGATAAGCGAGGTTCAGCGCGTCTAACGCGCCCACCCCGGCGGGATCGGCCACCACCATGTACCGCACACCGGACTTTTGCGGCTGCTCGACCACGCGCAGGAACTCGGGTGAAGTGTTGATGATCAGGTGGCTCGGGTCCTTGATGTTCAGGATCAGCATGCTGGTCATAAAGCTGTCCATCAGGATGACTTCCCCCTGGTATCGCTCATTGATGCGCTCCGCCAGCGCGCGCTGCTGCGCCACGCCGGACACATCGTTCTTTTGGAACGCTTCGTATTCCTCGGGCGCCAGCGATTGCGACGTATAGCATTCGGACGCCAGCGCGCCGGATATAGCC
>JAVBUY010000211.1:0-9405 GCA_031554855.1 Eubacteriales bacterium | reverse complement strand
GCACCACCGAGGTGTTGGCGCGCAGAGCGGGACGCATCGCGATCGTTGGCCGGACGCTGGACATCAGCGCGGGGCAACTCATCGATCGCGTCGGCGTGGCGCTGGGGCTGGGCTTTCCGGCGGGGCGCGAACTGGAGCTGCTCGCCGCGCAGGGACAAGCTGCCCAGCAGCTCAAGGCCAGCCTGGTGGGCGCAGATTGCCACCTGTCCGGTGCGGAAGCGCAGGCGATGCGATGGATCGCGCAGGGGAGCATGCCGCCCACTGACATCGCCGCTGAGGTATTCGACGTGGTGGCGCGCACGCTGCTAAAGATGCTGGCCGCCGCCAGCGAGCAGACAGGTTTGCGCGAGGTGCTGCTGGCCGGTGGCGTGGCGTCGTCCGCACTGCTGCGGTGGATGCTGGCCGAGCGCATGGCAAAGCGCGGCAGCGCGCTCTCGCTGCATTGGGCGCAGCCCGCATATGCCGGAGACAACGCGGTGGGCGTGGCGCGCATTGGGCTGACACACTACTTGCAAGAACACGCATAGAGGAGGCAAACCCCATGCAAGCACAACTGATCGACGGCAAGCTGGTATCCGAGCAGGCGATGGAGGGCATGATCGCGCGCGTGCGCGCGCTGCTCGCGCGCGGCATCACCCCGCACCTGGTGGTGGTGCTGGTCGGCGACGATCCGGCCAGCCAAATCTATGTGCGCAATAAAGAGAAGGGCTGCGAGCGCATCGGCATGCGTTCCACCGTGCTGCGTCTGCCTGCCGATGTGCTGCAAAGCGACCTGGAAAACACCGTGCGCGCGCTCAATGCCGATCCCGACGTGCACGGCATCCTGGTACAGCTGCCGCTGCCCAAGGCGCTCCATGAGCAGGCGGTGCTTGAGCTGATTGATCCGGGCAAGGACGTGGACGGCTTCCACGCGGTCAATGCGGGCAAGCTGGCCAGCGGGCTGGACGGATTCGTGCCCTGCACGCCCAAGGGCTGCATGGAGCTGCTGAAGCACTACAACATCCCCATCGAGGGCAAAGAGGCCGTGGTCATCGGCCGCAGCAACATTGTCGGCAAGCCGATGGCGATGCTGCTGCTCAAAAAGAGCGCGACCGTCACGATCTGCCACTCCAAGACACAGGACCTGGCCGCACATTGCCGCCGCGCCGATATCCTGGTGGTGGCGATCGGCAAGCCGGGATTTGTGACCGGCGACATGGTCAAACCCGGCGCGACCGTGCTGGATGTGGGCATCAACCGCGTCGAGGGCAAGGTGGTGGGCGATGTGGACTTCGCGTCCGCCGCCGAAGTGGCCGGATACATCACGCCGGTGCCCGGCGGCGTGGGCAAGATGACCATCGCGATGCTGCTGGCCAACACGCTGGAAGCCGCCGAGCGCATCGCGCAGTAGCATGCAGCACATCCGCGAGACCGTGCTCACGGTCGTTCAACTGAATGAATATGTCCGGCGGTCGCTAGCGGCCGACCCGATGCTGCGTGGCGTCAAGCTGCGCGGCGAGATCAGCAACTTTAAGTGGCACACGTCCGGGCACCTGTATTTTTCGCTCAAGGACGAGGAGGCGCGCATCGCCTGCGTGATGTTCCGCCAGCATACATTGGGGATGAAGATTCGTCCGCGCGACGGCATGCGCGTGGTGCTGACCGGATCGGTGAGCCTGTTCACGCGCGACGGATCGTATCAATTCTATGCCGAGCATCTGCGCGAGGACGGCGTGGGTGACCTGTTCCTGCGCTTTGAGCAGCTCAAGCGCACACTGGAGGCCGAGGGGTTGTTTGACCCCGCGCGCAAGAAGCCGTTGCCGCTGCTGCCGCGCACCGTCGGCGTGGCGACCTCGCCCACCGGCGCGGCCATTCGCGATATCATCACCGTGTGCTGCCGCCGAAACCCTAGGGCGAATATCCTGCTCTGTCCGGTGAAGGTGCAGGGCGAGGGCGCGGCGGAGGACATCGCGCGCGGCATCCGGACGCTGGCCAGGCAGCCCGGGGTGGACGTGATCCTGGTCGGTCGCGGCGGCGGCTCCATTGAGGAACTGTGGGCATTTAATGAAGAGATCGTTGCGCGCGCGATTGCGGCGTGCCCGGTGCCGGTGGTGTCGGCAGTGGGACACGAGACCGACTTCACCATCGCCGACTTTGCCGCAGACCTGCGCGCGGCGACGCCCAGTGCAGCCGCCGAGCACATCATGCCGCGCATCGACGCGCTGCACAGCGAGCTGCACGCCCGGGCACAGCGCATGGCGCGTGCTGTGGAGCGGCGCGTCGCCACCCAGCGGGCCACGCTGCAAGGCGCGCTGCTGGCGCTCAAAGCCGCCGCGCCGGATAAAGCGCTGGCACGGCAAAAAGCTCGCCTCAGCGAAGCGAAAAACCGGCTGCTGGCCGCAATGAGCCGCACCACAGCCACGCACAAGGCCGCGCTGGCCACCGCCAAGGCGCAGCTGATCGCGCTGGGCCCGCAGGCGGTGCTGGCGCGCGGATACGCCTACTTGACCACACAGGACACGCTCGTGCCCGCGCCGATCTCGTCGGTGCAGGGGCTCACGAAGGGACAGCGCATCGGCATTCACCTGCGCGATGGACGGGCGATCGCCGCCATCGAGCGCATCACCGAGGAGGCAGAGCATGGCCAAGACAACAAAGGAAAAGACTGAGCAGGCTGCACTGGGCTTTGAGCAGGGCATGGAGCAGCTGGAGCAGCTGGTCGCCGGGCTGGAGGATGGTGGGCTGACGCTGGAGCAGTCGCTGGCCGCCTACGAGCAGGGTATGACGCTGCACGCGCGGCTGTCGGCCATGCTGGAGGCCGGGGAGAAGCGCATCCAGGTCTTGCAGGGCAAGGAAGGCGCGGCGGTGGACTTCGAGGTGGAGGCATGACCTACGCCGACTATGTGGCGGCGGTAGAGGCCGCGCTGGACAAGGCTGTGCCGCAGACCGCGCTTACCTATGCCGATGGGCAAGTGCCTGCGCGGCTCGCCGAAGCGATGCGCTACAGCCTGCTGGCAGGAGGCAAGCGGCTGCGTCCGGTGCTGCTGCTGGCGGCAGTGGACGCGCTGGGCGGCGATAGAGACGAGGCAATGCCGCTGGCTTGTGCGCTGGAGATGATCCACACCTATTCGCTGATCCACGACGATCTGCCCGGCATGGACAACGACGACCTGCGCCGTGGCCGCCCGACCAACCACAAGGTGTTTGGCGAGGGCATGGCGATATTGGCGGGCGACGCGCTGCTCAACGGCGCGCACGAGTGGATGCTGCAAAACGCATTGTCGCACCCGGCGCACCTGGACCGGCATCTGCGCGCCATCACTGAGATCAGCCGTCGCGCGGGAACAACCGGCATGATCGCCGGACAGACGCTGGATATGCTCAGCGAGGGGCAGGGCGGCGACGCGGATACGCTGCGCTATATCCATATGCACAAGACCGCCGACCTGTTGACCGCGCCGGTGACTGCCGCCGCCATGCTGTGTGGCGCGCCGGACGCAATCGTCGCCGCGCTGGAGGTGTTCGGACAGAACCTGGGGCTGGCATTCCAGATCGCCGACGATCTGCTGGACGTGACGGGCGACGCGGCGCAGATGGGCAAGGCCACCGGCATGGACGTTGCGCGCGGCAAGCTGACCTGGCCGTCGCTGCTGGGCCTCGACGCGGCGCGGGCCGAGGCCGATCGCCTCACCGCCGACGCGCACAGAGCGCTTGCGCCGCTGGGTGACCGCGCGCTGGCACTGCACGACATCGCTGACGGCCTGACCGCCAGAAAGACCTGACACAAAGGAGCACGCATGGAATCAATCTTTGATGTTTTTCGCAATCATGTTTTGCATGTCGCGGTGATGGGCTGGTTTGTGGCGCAGCTGATGAAAGTGCTGCTGACGCTGTTTTTGACGCGCAAGCTCGACTGGTCGCGCTTCACCGGTCTGGGCGGCATGCCCAGCTCGCATTCCTCCTTCATGTGCGCGGCCAGCATGGCCATCGGCTTTCAGGAGGGCTTCTTGTCGGCCATCTTCGCGCTGGCGGTGTGCGTGACGCTGATCGTCATGACCGATGCCGCCGGTGTGCGCCGCGCGGCGGGCAAGCAGGCCACGCTGCTCAACCGCATCCTGGACGACATGATCCTAAACGGCAAGGGACTGGACGAGGAAAAGCTCAAGGAGCTGATCGGGCATACGCCGGTGCAGGTGTTTGCTGGAGCGCTGTTGGGCATTTTGATCGGCGTGGTCATGGGGTGACGTGATGAACTATTTGAACACGATCAACAGCCCGGCGGACATCAAGGGCATGAGCATAACGCAATTGGAGGAGTTGGCGGGGGAAATCCGCCAGCTTTTGATCGACACCGTCGCGCGGCAGGGCGGCCACCTGGCGCCCAACCTGGGCGCGGTGGAGCTGACGCTGGCGATGCATCGTGTGTTTGACACACCTGCAGATAAGCTGGTGTTCGACGTCGGACATCAGGCCTACGTGCACAAGATCCTGACTGGACGGCGCGAGCAGTTTGCCACGCTGCGCAGCTATGGCGGACTGTCGGGCTTCCCCAGCCGCAAAGAGAGTGCGCACGATGCCTTTGGCGTGGGGCACGCGTCTACGTCGATCTCCGCCGCGATGGGCCTGGCGCGCGCGCGCGATCTGATGGGGCAGGATCACCACGTCGTCGCGCTGATCGGCGACGGCGCGCTGACCGGCGGCATGGCCTATGAGGGGCTCAACGACGCGGGCAACGACCTAAAGCGGCTGATCGTCATCCTGAATGACAACGAGATGTCGATCTCGAAAAACGTGGGCAGCATGTCCAAGCACCTGACCAACCTGCGCGCCAGCCATCGCTGGCACGGCACCAAGCAGGCGGTTAAGGGCGGCATCGCCCGCATTCCGCGCATCGGCCCGCGTGCCGCCGAGTGGCTGGAGGGCTTCAAAAACAAGCTCAAGCACATCTTTGTGTCCGGCGAGCTGTTTGAATCGCTGGGCTTCCGCTATCTTGGGCCGGTGGACGGCCACGACCTGACGCAGCTCATCCGCGTGCTGGAGGCCGCCAAGCGCGTCGATGACACGCCGATCGTCATCCACGTCATCACGCAAAAGGGGCGCGGCTATGAGCGCGCCGAGCGTAAGCCGGATCGCTTCCACGGCGTGGCGCCGTTTCTGATTGAGAACGGACAGGCGCGCAAGAACGGCGACGGCCAGAGCTTTAGTGACGCGGCGGTGGAGGCGCTGACCGACCTGGCGGAGCGCGATCCGCGGGTGGTGGCGATCACTGCGGCCATGCGGCTGGGCACCGGTCTGACGCCGTTCGAGCAGAAGTTCCCGGATCGCTGCTACGATGTGGGCATCGCAGAGGAGCACGCAGTGACGCTGGCGGCGGGCATGGCGGCAGGCGGCCTGCGCCCGTTTTTCGCGGTGTATTCGACCTTCCTGCAGCGTGGATACGACCAGATCGTGCACGATATCTGCCTGCAAAATCTGCCGGTGTGTCTGCTGGTCGATCGCGCTGGACTGGTCGGCGAGGACGGCGCGACGCATCACGGTGTGTTCGACCTGGCGTTCTTGCGCCATATTCCGAATATGACGATCCTCGCGCCGCGCGATGTCTGCGAGCTGCACGCGATGCTGCCCGCAGCGCTGGCGCTGGACGCGCCAGTTGCGGTGCGCTATCCGCGAGGCGGCATCGATATGCGCGCGACCTATCCCTATGGCGCGTTTGCGACGGGTCAATGGGAGTGGCTGGGCGAGCAAAAACCGCAAGTGGCGCTGGTCACCTTTGGCCGCACGGTGCGCGAGGCGACGGTCGCCGCCGAGCTGCTCGGTCAGCGCGGCATCGCTGCCTGCGTGATCAATGCCTCGACCATCAAACCGCTGGACGCGGCGATGCTGGAGCGCCTGTCGCGCGAGGGTATCGCGTTGGTCACCATCGAGGAGCACGCGCTGTGCGGGGGATTTGGCGAGATGGTGGCGGCGCACAACCTGGCGCATGGCCTGGCCGCGCCGCTGGACATGATCGGCCTGCCCGACGAATTCATTACGCATGGCGCGATCGACCAGTTGCTGGCGCGCTATGGGCTGACCGCGCCTCAAATGGCCGAGCGTGTCGCCGCGAGCTGGGAGAACAGAGCATGAGCGTAGCGCAGGTGAAACAGCGCCTGGACGTGGCGCTCGTGTCGCGCGGGCTAGCCGACAGCCGCGAAAAAGCGCAAGCCTTGGTGATGGCCGGACTGGTTTACGTCGGCGAGAACAAGGCCGATAAGCCTTCGCAAATCGTCACCGTTGCGCAGGACCTCACCGTGCGCGGCGCGGCGCATCCGTATGTCAGCCGGGGTGCGCTCAAACTCGAGAAGGCGCTCAAGCTGTTTCCCATCGATCCGGCGGGGCGCGTATGCATCGACGTCGGCGCATCCACCGGCGGCTTCACCGATGTGCTGCTGCGCGCCGATGCGCAGCATATCTATGCAGTGGACGTCGGCTATGGGCAGCTGGACTACAAGCTGCGCGTGGATCCGCGCGTCACCGTGATGGAGCGCACCAACGCGCGCTACCTGACCCGCGCGGATTTTGCACTGCCGCCAACGCTGGCGGTCATGGACGTGTCGTTCATCTCCACGCTGAAGATCTTTCCCAGCTTGTTTGCCATCTTGGGCGAGCACGGTGCGTGCGTGTCGCTGATCAAGCCGCAGTTCGAGGCCGGTCGCGACCGCGTGGGCAAGAAAGGCGTGGTCAAAGATCCGGCGGTGCATGCCGACGTGATTGCCGGTATCCAGCGGGGCGTGCTCGCGCTGGGCTGGCACATGGAGGGGCTGTCATTCTCGCCGATCACCGGCCCGGAGGGCAACATCGAGTTCCTGGCGTACCTGCTGCCCGGCGCGGGCGAACAGGTGAGCGACAGCGCGCTGTGCGCGGTGGTCGCCGATGCGCATCAAATCCTGCATAAAGAATCGATGCTTGAATGATTATTCAAATCATGATAGAATAAAACCATCTGGAGCGCCACGCGCGGAAAGCGGGGAAGGCTGTGCGCATACTGTCCGCGGGGCTGATCGCCCACCCCAACAAAGAGGGCGTGCTGCCAGCGGCGGCGCGTCTGGCGGACGCATGCGGCGCGGCGGGCATCGGCCTGACCGCCGAGCCCTGGCTGGCACAGGCCATCGGCGACGCGCGTGTGACCGCCAGCGAGGACGTCGCCCAAAGCGCCGACCTGCTGATCGTGCTTGGCGGCGACGGTACGCTGTTGCGCGCCGTGCCCGACGCGGTGCGGTACGGGCTGCCGCTGTGTGGCATCAATCTGGGGCGCGTGGGCTTTCTGACCGAGATCGAGCCGACCGAGATCTCTGGCGCGCTGCGCGCGCTGGCCGAGGGCAGTTATCAGCTGGAGCGGCGCATGCTGCTGTCGGTGACGCCGCCGGACGGGCAGCCGCTGCTGGCGCTCAACGACGCGGTGATTTCGCGCGGCGCGCATGGTCGCGTGATCGCGCTGGAGGCCAGCCTGAACGGCCAGCGCATCGACCAATATGTCGCCGATGGGCTGGTGGTGTCCACGCCAACCGGCTCGACCGCATACTCGCTGTCTGCTGGGGGGCCGGTGGTCGCGCCCGATGTGCCCTGCCTGGTGCTTGCGCCGATCTGCCCGCATACGCTGCGCGCGCGCCCGATGGTGCTGCCCGCCGACGGCGCTGTGCGGCTGGCCGTGCGCGACGTGCCCGAGGGCGAGACCGCGATATTGACCATCGACGGCCGCCACGCTGCCACGCTGTCCGCCGGAGATGCGGTGACCGTGGCGCGCGCCGCGCAGGCGGTGTCATTTGTTCGTCTGCAGCGCCCTGATTTTTTTGATTTGCTTCGAGTCAAACTGACCGAGTGGAGCCGCTAGCCCAGGGATACAAAGGAGGGATCGCATGAAGTCCATTCGACATGCCGCTATCCTGGAAATGATCGAACACCAGGACGTGGAGACCCAGGAGGACTTGGCCGAACTGCTCAAGCAGCGCGGCATTCTGGTGACCCAGGCCACCGTGTCGCGCGACATCAAGGAACTGCATCTGCTGAAAGTGCTGGCCGACAACGGCGGCTACAAATACGCTACGCTCGACAAGGCCGAGAAGGGCATGAACGAGCGGCTGATCCGCATTTTTGCCGAGTCGGTGGTGTCGATCGCCGGGGCGGGCAATATCATCGTGATCAAGACGCTGACCGGCAGCGCCAATGCCGCCGCCGAAGCGGTCGATTCGCTGCGGCTGTCGTCGGTGGTGGGCACGCTGGCCGGAGACAATACCATCTTTGTCGTCGTGCGCGATCCCGGCGAGGTGCCCCCTGCGATGGAGCGCCTGCGCGCGATGCTCAAGTAAGACGCACAAGTAATATGAGGTGAAAGGCGTTGCTGCTAGAACTATCCATCAAAAATCTAGCGATCATTGACGCGGCAACCATCTCCTTTGCGCCAGGGCTGAATGTGCTGACCGGTGAAACCGGCGCGGGCAAGTCCATCGTGGTGGACGCGGTCAACCTGGTGCTGGGCGAACGCGCCGACAAAACCGCCATCCAGTCCGGCTGCGACAAGGCCAGGGTGGAGGCGCTGTTTGATGTGCGCGGCAATACCGCCGTGCTGGCGATGCTGGCCGAGCTGGGCATCGAGGCGGAGGAAGGCATGCTGCCGGTCAGCCGCGAACTGACCACTGCCGGGCGCACGGTGTGCCGCGTCGCCGACACGATGGTGCAGCTCTCCACGCTCAAGCAGATCGCCGACCTGCTGCTGGACATGCACGGCCAGCACGAGCATCAGTCGCTGCTGGACACCAAGCGCCATCTGGCGTTGCTCGATACCTACGGCGACCCCAAGCACCTCAAGCGCATCGAGGACGTGCGCGTCGACTACCACGCCTGGCACAATAGCGCCCGAGAGCTGGCCAAACTGAGGGCGGCGCTGTCCGAGCGCGACGCGCGCATCGACCTGCTGAAATACCAGCTGGCCGAGCTGGACGCCGCGCACCTAAAGCCCAACGAGGAAGAGGAACTAGAGAGGCAGCGCACGTTCTTCCGCAATGCCGAGAAGATCGGCGAGGGCATGACGCGCGCGTATGAGCTGCTCTACGCGGGCGAGGGCAACCAAGCCTCCGCGCTGGACGCGATGCGCAAAGGCGTGGACGCGCTGCTGCCGCTGGCCAAGCTGGACGATAGCTACAGCCAGCTGCATGAGCGGCTGGACGAGATATACTATCAGTTCGAGGACGCGACCGGCGAGCTGCGCGCGCTGCGCGAGGGGATGGAATACGACCCCGACACCGCCGAGCAGGTGGAGCAGCGGCTGGACATCATCCGCCGGGTTCAGCGCCAGTATGGCGCGAATCCGGTGGAAATGCTGGCCGCGCGCGAGCGCATCGCCACCGAGTTGGACAATCTGACCGACGCGGAGGAATCCGAAGGCCGACT
>JAVBUY010000034.1:0-22520 GCA_031554855.1 Eubacteriales bacterium | reverse complement strand
CGGGGCATCGCGCGGCGCATGCGCACGATCTTGGGGCGAGAGACGCGCATCGCCTATTGCCTGACGGCGCGCACCGAAGCGGAGGATCTCGGCAGCCTGGCGGCACAGGCGCTCATCGCGCTGGACGATACGCCCATCGAGCGGCTCGCGCAGCCTAATCTGGTGAGCTTGACCGGCGAAAGAGCGCAGGTGGCGATCCGGCGCGATCAAGGTGGCGCACAGGCATACCTGGCGCAGCCGCTGGTGCCCATGGACTACTAAAGTGGCAAGAAAACAGCGAAAATCGTCAAAAATCTTTGGAAACAGTAGAAAATCCCCAAAGAAATTGTCGAGTAAAAAGCGCGAAGAACACGAGGATTTTCCCAAAGAAGGAGGTGGGGGATTGGCGGTCTTTGTGGCGAAAGAGAGCCCCCCATTGATCGGAGAAATAGACATCAGTACCTCTAAGAACGCAGTGCTGCCCATCATTGCCGCGGCGCTGCTCACTGAAGAAGCGATGTACATCGAACATCCGCCCAAGCTCAGCGACGTCAGCGTGCTATGCCAAGTAGTGGAAAGCTGCGGCGGCGTCGTGCAGCACGAGCAGGGCAGACTGTGCATTGAGGCCGGACAGGTCGTCAGCCCAACTGTCGAGGACGCGATGCGCAAGATGCGCGCGTCGGTGCTGGTGATGGGCCCGCTATTGGCCCGCACCGGCGAGGCACGCGTGGCACTGCCCGGCGGCTGCGCGATCGGCCAGCGACCGATCGATCTGCACCTAAAGGGCATGGCGGCGCTGGGTGCGGAAATCAGCATGCAGCAAGGCGCGGTGGAGCTGAAGGGCAAGCTGCGCGGCGGCGTAATCTACCTGGACACGCCCAGCGTGGGCGCGACCGAAAATCTGATGATGGCGGCGACATTGGCCGAGGGCACCACACGCATCGAAAACGCCGCCAAAGAGCCGGAGATTATCGATCTGGCGGAGTGCCTGCTGAAAATGGGCGCGCGGATTTCTGGCGCGGGTAGCGGCACGGTGGTCGTCGAGGGCGTGCCCGCGCTGCACGGCACGAGCTACCTGCCCATCAGCGACCGCATCGAGGCGGGCACCATGGCCTGCGCAGCGGCAGTGACTGGCGGCAACCTGCTATTGCGCGGCGCACGCGCCGACCACCTCAGGGCGCTGCTATTCAAACTACACGAGATGGGCATGGATGTGATGGATTACCCGGGCGGGCTGCGTGTGCGCGGCAAGCCCATGCATCCTACGGAGATTCGCACGATGACGTTTCCGGGATTCCCCACCGACCTGCAAGCGCCGCTGATGGTAGTGGCGTGCACGACGCCTGGTACCTCGGTGTTTCTGGAAACAGTTTTTGAGAACCGCTACATGCACGCGATTGAGCTGCGGCGCATGGGCGCGGCGATTCGCGTGGAGGACCGCGTGGCAGTGGTGGACGGCGTGCGGACGCTGCTCGGCGCGCATGTGGCGGCCAGCGACCTGCGCGCGGGCGCGGCGCTGATCTTGGCCGGGCTGTGCGCTCAGGGTGAAACGCGGATCAGTGACCAGTTCGGTCACATCGACCGGGGCTATGAGGGCATCGAGCGAAAGCTGAGCGCAGTGGGCGCGCTGATCGAGCGCGTGGAAGAGTGACCATCATACGCACTACTCAAGAGAGCTACCGTCTTTGGCAGCGCTCAGGTCGTCAACAAAGGGTCTATCGACAACACCACGCGACAATGAGCGCGTGGTGTTGTTTGCTGACCGCCATGGCTTGCACATTACGATCACCGATTGCACGATAAGCTCCCCTGTGTGCAGGCTGGGTTCCCTGCCTTGCGCCGTTTCAAGACGAACTGCCAGCTCATCGAAGGTGTCGATGGGCTGAGCGTTGCCATCGTGGGCAGTTCTTTTGCGCGCAAAGGCTTGTGTGGACTTGCTTTGCATGCTATACTGCTGTCAATTGCATCGGATGATTTGGCTGGGTGCGACCCGCGCGGCTCCCGTCGAGGGATCGGCGCGGTTTTTCCTATTTGTTTGCAGGAGGCGGTTGCTGTGCGCGTAGGCATCGTGGGGCTGGGACTGGTCGGCGGCAGCATCGCGCTGGCGATACATGAAAAGGGAGAATGGCATGCGTTTGGCGTCGATCGCGACCGGGAGACGCGCGAGGCAGCCCTGGCCGCGCGGGCGGTGGACGCGGCCTATAGCGATGTGGCCGATGCGCCTGTGGAGCAGGCCGATCTGCTGCTGCTTTGCCTGCATCCTGAGGCGGCGGAGCAGACGCTGCTTGCGATCGCGCCTCGGTTGACGCCCGGCACGGTGGTGAGCGATGTGTGCGGCATCAAGCGCGGCATCACGTTGGTCGCGCGGCGGGTGCTGCCCGAGGGTGTGTGCTTTATCGGCGGGCATCCGATGGCTGGGCGCGAGCAAAATGGATTTGCCTACGCGGTCAGCGATTTGTTCGTCGGCGCGCACTACCTGCTGACGCCGCCCGACGACGCGCCGCCGGAGGCCACCGCGATGCTCTGCGACCTGGCCGAGCAACTGGGTTGCGCCGATGTGCGCCTGACCGACCCCGACACACACGATGCATCGGTGGCCTACACCAGCCACATGATGCACGTGCTGGCGCTGTCGATCTGCGAACAGCGGCAGCTGATGACCAGCAAGGGCTTCGAGGGCAACAGCTTCGAGGGCACGACGCGGGTGGCTGCGATGGATGTGGATCTGTGGAACGGAATTTTTTGGAACAACCGCGACGTGCTGGCAGCATCCATCGCCGAGCTGGAAGGCAAGCTGGCGGGTTATCGTGCGCTGCTAGAGGGCGACGACCGCGAGGTGCTTCGCGCGCGTATGCGCGAGGCGGTGGCGCGCAAGGAGGAATGGAACCGTGCGTAGTGTGCGCGTTGCAGTCGTCCCGACGTATGACATTCTGATCGGCGCGGGCGCATGGGAGAACCTGGGCGATCTGGTCGCGGCTTGGCGAGGCAAGCGCGCCGCCATCGTGACCGACCAGACCGTCGGCATGTTGTATGGCGCGCGCGTGGCGGAGCTGCTGCAAGAAGCGGGGATTTTGCCGCAGATCATCACCGTGCCGGTTGGCGAGGCGAGCAAGAGCATGGCGCAGCTCGGGGCCCTCTATGACGCATTCCTCGATCTGGGCATCACGCGCGGAGACTTGGTTATCGCGCTGGGCGGCGGCATGGTCGGTGACCTGGCCGGATTTGCCGCCGCCAGTTACCTGCGCGGCGTGCCGTTCATGCAGCTGCCCACTACGCTATTGGCGCAGGTCGATTCGTCGGTGGGCGGCAAGGTGGCGGTCAACCTGCCGCGCGGCAAAAATTTAGTGGGTGCATTTTATCAGCCGGTGGCGGTGTGCGCCGACCTGTCCGCGCTGGCCACGCTGGACGCGCGGCAGATCGGCTGCGGGCTGGGCGAAATCATCAAGACCGCGTGCATCGCTGACGCGGTATTGTTTGACAAAATCGAGCGCGCGGGCGGACGTGCGGGGTTGATGCCGCTGCTGCCCGAGGTGGTGGCGCGATGCTGTGAGATCAAGGCCGACTATGTGCGGCGCGACGCGCACGACCACGGCGCGCGCATGGAGCTAAATTTTGGCCACACGATCGGCCACGCGCTGGAGGCCGTGCTGGGCTATGGGCAGATACTGCATGGCGAGGCGGTGTGTATCGGCATGTTGGCCGCCGCGCGCGAGGGCGAACGGCTGGGCGTGACCGAGGCGGGCACGGCAGAGCGGCTGAAAAACGTGCTGGCGATGGTTGACCTGCCGACCGACCTGCCGCGTGCCGACGCGAAAGCGCTGATCGAGGCCGCCGCGCACGACAAAAAGAGCGAGAACGGCACCGTGAAGCAAGTGCTGCTGACGCGCATCGGCGAGGCGACGCTGCGCGGCATCACATCGGCACAGCTCGGGCAGTGGATTGAAGGGGCGTGTCACGCATGAGGCGAATGACGCCGGAAAAACTGGGCGGCGAAGTGCGCATGATGCCCAGCAAGAGTGCCTCGCATCGCGCGCTCATCTGTGCTGCGCTGGCGGCAGGGCATAGCGAGGTCGCGCCGCTGATGCCCTCCATGGATATTCGCGCGACCATCGCGGCGATCAGCGGCATGGGCTTGGCCAAGATCGAGCAGATCTCTTGCGCGGACGAAACCGGCACGATGGCGTGCCGCGTGACCGGCGGCCTTCGCGGCGGCGGCGAACGCGTCGCGCCGTGCGGGGAGTCCGGCTCGACGCTGCGCTTCCTGATGCCGCTGGCGCTGGATGGACGCGGGCCGGTGCGCTTTACCGGAGAGGGGCGACTGCTGGAACGGCCGCTCGACCCCTATCGCGTGCCCTTCGCCGCGCAAGGCATTCGCTGGGACGAGACGCCTGACGGCATCACGCTGGCAGGAACACTGACGCCCGGCGACTATGCGCTGCCCGGCGACGTGTCCAGCCAATTTGTGACCGGGCTGCTCTATGCGCTGCCCGCGCTAAATGGTGATTCGACCATTCGCCTGACGCCACCGGTCGAGTCACGCGGGTACATCGACCTGACGATAGAGGCGCTGGCGGCGGCGGGGGTTATCGCGCATTGGCGAGAGGACAGCACGCTGACCATTCCGGGCAACCAGACATACCGCGCGGGGCGCTTTTTCGTAGAGGGAGACTGGTCGCACGCGGCGTTTTTCCTGGTAGCGGGGGTGTTGGGAGGCGGCGTGCGCCTGACCGGCTTGAAACCGGACAGCCGCCAGGGCGACCGCGCGATTGTGGACATCCTGCGCGATATGGGCGGCGACATCATCTGGGAGGGCGGCACATTGGTCGCACGGCCCTCGGCACTGACCGGCGCAGAGATCGACTGCGCGCAGGTGCCTGACTTGGTGCCTGCGCTGGTCGCGGCGGCGGTATCGGCGCGGGGACGCACAGTGCTGACCGGCGCGGCGCGCCTGCGCATGAAGGAAAGCGACCGCTTGGCGGCGCTGGAACAGGAATTTGGCGCTCTGGGCGCGAACATCACCAGCACGGCCGATGGGCTTCTGGTCCATGGCGGGCATCCGCTGACCGGGGGACGGGCCGATAGCCACAATGATCATCGCATCGCAATGGCCATTGCGATCGCGGCGGCAAATGGTGTGGAGCCGACGATCTTGATCGGCGATGAAGCAGTACGCAAATCCGCGCCGGATTTCTGGCGCGAGTACGAAAGTATAGGAGGATGCGCACGATGCGAGGACAATGGGGAGAAAAACTGGGCCTGAGCATCTTTGGCGAGTCGCACGGCGAGGCGGTGGGCATCGTCATCGACGGGCTGCCTTCGGGCATCGCGGGGGACACAGACCTGGGGGCCGCCGACATGGCGCGCCGCGCGCCCGGGCGCGATCCATCCGCCACGCCCCGCCGCGAGAGCGACGCGGTGCGCATCGTATCCGGCATCTATCGCGGCATCACCACCGGCGCGCCGCTGTGCGGCATGATCGGCAACGCCAATGTGCGCCCGCAGGACTACGACGCGGTACCCGGCGCGATGCGCCCTGGCCACGCCGACTACCCCGGCTGGGTGAAATATCACGGCTTCAACGACCCGCGAGGCGGCGGGCACTTCTCGGGCCGACTGACCGCACCACTGGTATTCGCGGGCGCGATCGCGCGGCAGATCCTTTCACGGCTGGGCATCACGATCGGCGCGCACATCCAGAGCATACATACTGTGCGAGACCTGCTGCTGGACGACGCGGAAGTGGACGCGGCACAACTGATGGCGCTAAGAGGGCGTGCGTTTCCGGTGCTCGATGAAGAAGTCGAAGCAGACATGCGCGCCGCTATTGAGCATGCGCGTGCGCGCGGCGACTCGGTAGGCGGCGTGATCGCCTGCGCGGCGGTCGGGGTGCCCGCCGGTTGGGGCGAGCCATTCTTCGGCTCGGTGGAAAGCGTGCTGTCCGGTCTGCTGTTTTCCATTCCGGCGGTCAAGGGCGTGTCCTTTGGCCAGGGGTTCGGGCTGACCACGCTGTACGGCAGCGAGGCCAACGATGCTTTCTATTTCGACGAGGGTGAGGTGCGCTGCCGCACCAACCGCCACGGTGGCGCGCTGGGCGGCATCACCAGCGGCATGCCGGTTATCGCGCGCGTGGGCATCAAACCGACACCATCCATCGCGCAGAAGCAGGAGACCATCGACGTGCGCAAGGGACAGGACGTGGTGCTGGAGATCGGCGGACGACATGACCCGTGCATCGTGCCGCGCGCGGTGCCGGTGGTCGAGGCCGTGATGGCTATCGGGCTACTGTCGCTATACCTGGAGGTGGAGGGACGATGAAGGGCGACTTGACGGTATTGCGTGCGCGCATCGACACGATTGATACGGAGCTGATCGCGCTGTTTGAAAAGCGCATGGAGACCGCACGCCAGGTCGGCGCGTACAAGAGAGAGCATGGGCTGGACGTGACCGATACCGCGCGCGAGGAAACGGTGCTGGACAGCCGCATCGGCATGCTGCAAAACCCGCGCTGGGCCGGGGCGGCACGCGCGCTGTTTACCGAGATCATGCGCCTCAGCCGCGAGGAGCAGCAGCGTGGATAACCTCTACCTGATTGGCATGCCGGGCAGCGGCAAGTCGGCGCTGGGGATCGAAATCGCGCAGGCGCTGGGTGTGCCCTGTATCGATCTGGACGCAGCCATCGAGGCGGCGGCGGGCATGTCTATCGCTGCCATCTTTGCGCAGCGCGGCGAGACAGCGTTTCGCCAGATGGAGAAGGATGCACTGCGCGAGGCTTCGCGCCGAGGCGGGCAGGTGATCGCCACCGGTGGCGGCATCATACTGGACGAGGACAACGTGCGGCGTATGCGCGACACCGGCACGGTGCTATGGATCGACCGGCCGCTGGCGCTGCTCATGCGCGAGGTGTCCGGCGAAGGGCGTCCGCTGCTCACCGGCGACGCGGCGGAGAAGCTGCGTGCGCTGTATGCACGGCGATTGCCGCTGTACCGGGCGGCGGCGCATCTGCGGCTGGACAACACGGGCGACTTTCACACGGCGCTGGACGATGCGCTGGCGCTGCTCAAATTAAAAATATGAAACAGATTCGGAGAGATTCCTTTGCATACGACCAACTATAATCCCAAACAACAAAATAGCCTGCTGCACTGGGAGCCGGAGTTTACCCGGCTGTTTTTCCGCATGGTGGTGCCCATCGCGCTGCAAAACCTGATCGCCGCATCGCTACATATCATCGACGGCATCATGGTCAGTGGCCTGGGTGAGCAGGCCTATGCGGGCGTGACCCAGGCCAATCGCATCACGTTTCTGTTCAACCTGTTCCTCTTCGGCACGGTCAGCGGCGCGGCGATCTTCTTCGCGCAGTTCTGGGGCAAGGGCGATATCCCCAGCATGCGCCGCGTGCAGGGGCTGGCGATGCGCATTTCGGTCGGCATCGCGGCGGTGTTCATGCTGCTGGTGGCGATTTTTCATAGGCAGGTGCTGGGCTTTTTCCTGAAGCCTGGTGCGAGCTTCGAGCAAGGGCTGCAATACCTGGTGATCATCGCCCCGGCATATCTGATCATGGCGGTCGATAATGTCTATGCCGCCATGCTGAAATCATCGGAGCATCCGCGCATCCCGATGATGGCGTCGATTGTGGCGATCGGCACCAATACGGTACTCAACTATGGGCTGATCTACGGCAAGCTGGGCATGCCTGCCCTGGGCGTGCGCGGTGCGGCCATCGCGACAGTGATTTCCACGGTGATCAGCCTGGCCATCAATGTGGGCACGACCTACGCCGCCAAGCTGCCGCCCGCTGCCCGCCTGCGCGATTGGAGCATGCCGGAGCGTGCGTTCCTAGGCCGGTTCTTCCGCACGATCACGCCGGTGGTGCTCAACGAGGGCCTGTGGGCACTGGGTACGGTGATGTACTCGGTGGTGTATGGCAAGATGGGCGACGCGGCGGTGGCGGCGATGGGCATCGTCAATATCTCTGACCAGCTGACATTTGCGTTCGGATTCGGCATTGTCAGCGGCGCGGCGGTGATCGTTGGCCGCAGCATCGGCGCGGGGCGTGAGGACGAAGCATTCCTCTATGCCAAGCGCATCGCGTTGGCCGCAGTGGGCACCATGGTGGTCATGGGCGTCGTGCTGATGATTGTGCGCAGGCCTCTAGCCGACGTGTTCCAGTTTTCGACCGAGGCGCGCGACATGGCTGTGCAGGTCATGGGCATCGCGGCGTGCTTCCTATGGATTCGCGTGTTCAACGGCGTCAATGTGGTAGGCATCCTGCGCGCAGGCGGTGACACGATGTACAGCATGATCCTGGATGTCGGCGCGCTGTGGACGGTGGGCGTGCCCGCCGCCGTGCTGGCCGGTATCGTGCTGAAGCTGCCGCTGTGGGCGGTGCTCCTGTCCATCCAGGGCGAGGAGTGCCTGAAGGTTATCATTGGTCTGCCCAGGTTTTTATCGCGCAAGTGGATACACAATCTGGCGCACGACGCGGCATAAGAGAGGAAGAACAAGATGGCAGAGCAGATCTACGACTATGAGCTGGTGGGCAAGATCGGCTCGATGGCGCTGATTCGCAAAGAGGACAACGACATCGACTACAACGTGATCGCGCGGTTGGGCGAGCAGCTCGAGCCGGGCATGATTTGGGTGACCTCAGGCGCGGCGGAGATCGGGCGCGTGGACTACATCAAGCGCACTGGGTACGAGCTGACCGGCGACAAGAACGACGTCAAAACCGACTACGCGGCGCAGGGGCAATCCATCCTGATGGCCGAGTACCGGCGGTTCATCCGCTCCAGCTACTCGGTGCGGCAGGTGCTGGTGGAGCACCAGCACTTCAATGACCCCGAAAAGCGCGAGCACATCCGAAAGCTGCTGCTGCGCGCCAAGGAGCAAGGCGCGATCCCAATCATCAACTACAACGATCCGGTCAGCGACGAGGAGAACCGCAAGTGGGAGCTGGCCGCGTTGCGCGCCAAGCAGGATGCGGTGGTGGAGTGCGTGGACAACGACGAGACCGCTGCCGTGGTCGCCGGGCTGGTGCGCGCCAAGACGCTGCTGATTTTGACCTCGACCGAGGGCATCTATCGCGATGCGCACGACCCCGCCACGTTGGTGCGCGAGGTGACCGGCCGCGATACCGAGGCGGTGATCGCGGCCATCCGCGAGCTGCAAAAGAGCTGCGTGGGCGCGAGCCGCCCCGGCGCGAACGGCGCGCACGCCAAGCTGGAGTTCGCAGTCGGCCCGGTGTCGCGTGGTACGACGGTGGTCATCGGCAGCCCGAGGTATCGCGTCCGCGATCTGGTCGATGGAAACGCGCCATCGACGAGGATCGGGGTGCTGTAGGCAGGCAGAGACGACCAAAAGAAAAGATTCCCCGTTGCGACTTGCGCGACGAGGAATCTCTTTTTGTTCTGCTAGATTTTCTCCACATCCAGCGTCACCCAGCCGCGCCAGGTCTGCCCGGCGGGCAGGATCAGCAGCCCTGCCTCCTCCAGCAGCCCTTTGGCATGCAGGTTTAGCGCGTCGGTGGAGCAGGTCTGGTGCTCGATGCAGAAGCCCGGGCGATCCTTGGGCGTAAAGACGATCAGGTTGCGGAAAGAATCGTCCCCGCGCAGCGTGATGCGCGCCGAGTTCGGATACTCGATCACCGCCACGCGGTCGCTGTTCATGCCGTGGTACACATTGTCCAGATCGAGGCTCTGCACAGAATGCAGGCCGTCGCTGGTGTCCCAGCGCTGGCCGGTGATGTCCAGAATCTTGCCCGAGGGCAGCAGCTTCTCGTCGTTCTCATAGATGCGGGTCAGCGGCGTGGTGAGGAACACCTGGTTGGCGTCGCCGCGCTTGGAGAAGTATGGATGGATGGCAAAGCCGAAGGGCAGATCATCGCTGCCGGTGTTGTCCACGCGCGCATCGATCTTCAGTCCGCCCGCGTGCAGCGTGTACAGCACGGTCAGCTTGCAGGGGAAGGGATAGGCTTCATAGAGGGGATTGCCCTCGGCAAACGTGATGACGCCCTCGGCATACGCGCCCTGGTCATCTGCCCAGCAGCGCACTTGCCATGGTTCGTCCTTTACCAGACCGTGAATCCATACGTCCTCGCCGTGCTTGCGCTGGTGGTACTGCTTGCCGCGCCAGGTAAACTGGCTGTCGCGCATGCGGTTGGGCGTGGGGAACAGCAGCGGGATGCCATACTTGGTGCCGATCATGGTGATATCGACCGGCTCCATCAGCAGCACGCCGCCCTGATACGTCCAGTCATATACGTTGAAGCCATGGTCGGGCAGCAGGCGAACCGCTTGCTCCGCGCCGGTCAGTGTCCATACGGTGTAGCCATGCTGCGGCAGCTTCCCCTCGGATACCATAAACTTGCTCATGCTGGTCTCTCCTTTTTATTGCTCGCGCACGCCCGTGCCGTCAAAGGGTGGGATGTACGCGGTTTTCGCGGCGGTCAGCGCCTGCACATAGCCTTCGGTCAGGCCGAGGGCTATCAGGCGATCGGTGACGCGGTCATACTCTCGGCGGGTCAGATGGCGCCCGATGATCGGGTCGTCTTTCGCCGCGCCGCAGGGCGTGTATTGTCCCATCAGGCTGACCAGCGTGCCCTGCGGCAGATGCTCGGCAATCCAATCCAGCGCGGCCAGGCTCTGGCTGGTCAGTCCGGGCAGCACCAGGTGGCGAATCATCGTGCCGCGCGTCATCAGTCCGTCGGCATCGTATTGCGCCGGGCCGGTCTGCGCACACATGGCCATCAACGCGGCTTGATTGACCGCCGGATAATCCGGTGCGGCGGAATATCGCCGGGCAAGGTCGGCGTCCATGTACTTCAGGTCGGGTAGGTAGACGTCGATATGCCCATCCAGCAGGCGCAGGGTGTCCAGCGATTCATAGCCACTGGTGTTGTATACCACCGGCATGCTGGGCTGCGCGATTTCAAGCGCGGCGACGATCTGCGGCGCGAAGTGTGTCGGCGTCACCAGATTCAGGTTGTGCGCGCCCTGCTGCGCAAGCTCGCCAAAGATCGCTGCCAGCCGCTCGATGGAGACCGGCTCGCCCTGTCCGCCGTGGCTGATCGCTTCGTTCTGGCAGAAACAGCAGCGCAGCGCGCACCCGCTGAAAAACACCGTGCCGCTGCCGCGCGTGCCGGAAATACACGGTTCCTCCCAATGATGCAGCGCGGCGCGCGCGACCACCGGCAGGCTGCCCATGCGGCAGAAGCCCCGCCCGCCTTCCGGCGAGCGGGGTGCGCGGCACGCGCGCGGGCAAACGGCGCACGCGCGCATCGCGTCTTGCGCAGTGATCATTTCTTGATTTTCTTGGCGGCGGCTTCGTCCAGCACGATGTGCACATCGCGATGCAGGCGCAGCACACTGGCCGGCACGCCTGGCACGATGTCGCCGTAGATCATCTCATGCACGATGTCGGCCTTGTTCGCACCGCAGGCCACCAGCACAATGCGCTTGGCGTGCATGATGTTGGCGATGCCCATGCTGACCGCCTGGCGCGGCACCTCAGCCTCGCTGGCAAAGAAGCGCTTGTTGGCCTGGATGGTGCTCTCGGTCAGATCGACGACGTGCGTGTTCTCCGGGAAGCAGGCTTCCGGCTCGTTGAAGCCGATATGGCCGTTCATGCCGATGCCCAGCAGCTGCACGTCAATGCCGCCCGCCGCGGCGATCTGGGCGTCGTATTCCGCCGCTGCCTTAGCCAAATCCTTGGCGTTGCCATCAGGCAGGTGCACCGCTTCTTTGCGGACGTTCACCTTGTAGAACAGATTGGTCCACATGAAGTTGTCGTAGCTCTCCGGATGCGTGGTGGGCAACCCCACATACTCGTCCAGATTGAAGGTGGTGACGCGGGAAAAGTCCAGCGCGCCTTCCTTGTGCATGCGCACCAGCTCGGCATAGGTAGGCAGTGGCGTGGAGCCGGTGGCAAAGCCCAGCACAGCGTCCGGCTTGGCGATTACCTGGGCGGCGATCAGGGTGGCCGCGATGCGACCGGCGGATTGTTCATCCTTGGCAACGATGATATGCATGATAACTCCTCCTCCAAATGCGTACACAAAAAAGACGGGAATACTTCCCGTCCATTGTAGCAGAGTGCGTTTTGGAACGCAACTTTATTTAGGCCGATGGCGCAGACTTTTGCGCGCGGCGCATCTTGATCGCGGGCAACAGCAGGTAGGCAGCAAACGCGCACAGCGACAGCAGAGATAGGGTGGCACCCGCCGCAAACCCGCGCGGCACATAGCGGAGCGTAAAGGTGTGTTCGCCGGGGGTCATCTCGATGGCCATCAGCGCGCCCAGCGCCTTGACCGGCGCGACGGACTGTCCATCCACTGATATGCGCCACGCCGGATCATAGGGCAGCGTGGTGAGCAGCAGCGGCTTATCCTCGGGGAGCGTGACCTGGCCGGTATAGCGTGAGCTGGTGCGCTTTTCGAGCGTCGCGCCGTGCTCGGCGATATCTGCGTAGGCCTGGTCAAACGCATCCAGATCCTCCTGATAGAAGGCGACGTTTTCCAGCGCCAGGCGCGTGTCCGGCGAAAAGAGCAGCTTGAGCACCGCCGACTCGTTGGCGCCAAAGTCGCCGAGCGCAAAGGTATCATTGCGCGAATAGCTGTAGAACGAGCCGAGCGCGTCGGAGCCGCTAAAGACCTCCACATCCACGACCTCTCTGGTTTGTCGCGCGAGCGCCGCGAATACGGGCCCGTCCAGTTGCGTGGCTGCTTGAAAGGAAGCGGCAGGCAGCCCATCACCGGCTTTTGTCGTGTAGACTTCGATATCCTCGTCCAGTTCGTAAGCCATCTGGGTGAGCGCCGTGTCGCCGCGCTCGAGTGGCACAAAGATTTGCAGATCCTCTTGGCCCAGGATGGCGGCGTAGATCGCGTTGGTAGAGGCGAGGGGATCGATCTCCGACACCGGCCAATCGCCCTCCAGCACCTTGGGCGAAGCGGCATAGGCCAGCGGCAGCGCGTAACTGTTTTCATACACCTTCTTGTCGCCGGTCTCGAAAACTACAGGATAGGGCTTGAACCGCGATTCTCTGGACATCACCAGATAGCGGGTGCCCAGCAGCGTATCCACGGCATCGGTGATTTGTGTGGTGGGGTAGATGGTGCTGCCCAGATTGGAGGAGTACCCCAGGCTGCTGGCAAAGCGCAGCGCATCGGTGTTTTGTACGGAAGAGAAATGCGGGATGCCCGGATAGGCAAGCATCATCGCTTGGTTTGCGCTGCCCGCAAAGCCGAATGTCTCGACCCGATACAGATCGTCATCTCGTTCGCGCAGTGCGTCCCACATGTGCCCGCTTTCGGCTGTATCCTGCGAAAAGTGAGCGGCCTCAAGGGGCGGCGTGCTTTGCAGCATCGGAATGATCCATGCGCCATTGGCCACTACCTGTCCCAGTTGCACCACTGCCAAGCACACCAGCGCTATGCGTTTGGCCTTGGGCCGGGTCAGCGCGACATATAGCAGCGCACAGCACACACAGACCAGTGTGATGTCTAGGTATTGTTCGGGCAGCACTTTTGCGGTCAATGCGTCGCCGCTGGTCGGCGGATTGATGAACAGAAAGCCCAGCGACAGCGCAGCCGCCACGCTCAATACCGCACCCGGCCGCACACCGTCCAGGTGCATGAAGCAGCGGGTGGCGAGCAGCATCAGCGTCAAAATGCACAGAGACGAGTAGCGGTAGGGGAAGGAACTGGGCGGATTGAACGCATGCCAGACCAAATTGAGCGGATTCACATGGAAGCTGACGATGAAAATGCCCAGCAGCGCGGCGGCCAGCAGCTTTTCACGGTGTGGGATGGCACGATTGCAGAAATACAGCAGCGCCAGCGCAAGGATGCCTGCGCCGCAGAAAAGAAAGGGCAGGTAGCCGACCGGCGCGCTATGGCTAAAGCTACCGGTCATGAACATGAGCAGCAGGTTGGGAAGATATATGTTGGCGGTAAAGGAGAAGTTTTCGGGATTGAAGGTTGATTTCGTGCCGGATAGCGCCGAGAAAGTAGGCACCAGCACGATGGCGGCCAGACCTGCGGCCAGCAGCGACGCCAAAGCAAACCGAACGCACCGGCCGCCCCACCACTTTGCGCTCTCTACTGGCTTTAATACGCTGAATCCGATAAACAACAGCACCGAGAAAACGCACAGCATGTAGCCGGTATAGTAGTTGCAGATCAGCGCGGCTGCCAGAGACGCAGTATAGAGCACAAACTTCTTTTCGGTGACCAACCGATAGAGCCCCAGCGTAACCAGCGGCGCGAGCGCGAGCGCTTCCAGCCACATAAAGTTGCAGAAGAAGCCGATCACATAGCCGCACAGCGCAAAGGAGGTGGACAGCACGAGCGCAAAGGGGCTGCGGCTGCCAATCTGCCGCAGGCACCACCAGCTGGACAGGCCGATCAGGCCGATCTTGACGGTCAGGAGGCACAGCACCGCATCGGCTAACATGGCGCGCGGGAAGAGAAACACCAGAAGATTGACCGGACTGATCAAATAGGTGGTGTATAGTCCGAACACATTGCCGCCGAGCGTGGTGCTGAGGCTGTAAAATACGTTGTTGCCCTCGGACAGCATGGACTGCATATAGCCGAGAAACGACACATACTGATTGCGCATGTCGCTGATGAGCAGTGTTTTGTCGCCGAACGGATGGATGCCGCAGCATGCGCAGATCAGTCCAAACAGGCCGACAGGCAAAAAGAAGGCGGCAAGCGGTGAAAGTGCGCGGCGCAAACGTGACATGACAGGCCCTCCCTTGGTCTTTTGTGCGGAAATAAATTATAGGTCAATAAACTTTTCAAACTGCGGCAGAATGCCGATGCCGTCGGGAAAGTGCGCGGCAAACTGCGGAATGGCGTGACTGGGGACGGAATTGCCCTCGATGAACACCGGACCGTCCGGCGTGACGGCCACGTCCCACGCGACAAAGCGCACCTGCGGCACAACCTGTGCGGCAGCAAGGCACATCTCTTTGATTTCCGGCCAGCAGGGGATCTGTGTCCCCTGGATTTTGACACCGGTCATCGGGTGCAGCTCGTGCACCTTGCCCAGCTTGTCCGCGCCGGGCCCGCTGATGACGCCGGTGTCCAGATCGACCGGCGCGGCCATGCCGCCGGTATCGACGTTGTCCATCACCTTGCCGTTGCCGATACGCAGGTATGCGTAGACGATGCCCTGCTGCTTATCGCCCAGCAGCGTGGCGACGCGCAGCGTATTGACCGACGTGGGGCATAGCGCAGCCAGCGCGGGATGCTGCGCGACGCAGTCCTCCACGATGCCGATGCCCTCGGCCAGCAGGCGCTGCTTGAGCTTGGATGGGTCGCCGAACTGATCGGGTTGCACTTTTTGGATGCCCTGGCCAGAGGAGCCGTCGATTGGCTTGCAGATGATCGGGCCGCGATCCTGAAGGAAGTTTGCCCAGGCCTCGTCGGTGGCGTGCGTCAAGTCAATCCAGCCGCGCTTGACCTGGTCTTTGAACAGCGCGTTGAACTCCGCCTTGTTGTCGAAGTGGTGCCAGTAGGCCTTGTCGTTCATGCGCGCGACGATGCTGTTGGAGATGCCACGCGTGATCTGCGTCTTGCGTTGCGCGGGTGAAAGACGATACATCTCGGCAATTTTATAGTCGATATAGCCGGCGTTGTACTGCGCGGCGCAGCGCGCCATATCGCGCAGCAGCCACACGCGCGACAGGCCGGTCTTTTGATGCAGCATATCGGCGGTTTTGAGCATCGCGCCGAAGTCCATCTTGCTCGCGCGGCGGATCAGGTAGCCCAGCTTGCCCATGCGTACCTCCCGATGATCTTACAGAATTTTGACCAGCATGGTCTTTTGCTCGTCCATCTCGATTTGCACCAGACCTTCTTTCTCCAGCCGTCGCAGCAAGTCGGAGAAGCGCTTGAATCCCAGCGTGCGCTCGTTGTAGTTGGGGTATTGGTTCTGGATGGCTTCCTTTAGGATGGACGGATTGACGCGCTCGAATCCGCTTTCTTTGAAGGAGGCGAGCTGCGTGGCAAAGGCCTGCACCATATTGTCCTTGTGGATCTGCTTGCCGTCGCCCGGCGCGTCGTGCGCCAGCTGGATGAGCAGGTTGTAGTTGTCGCTGATGACGCGAAAAGTGTGGTACTTTTGCTCCAGCGCGGTCAGCAGCTTGCCAAAGGTGCTAAAGCCAAACGACTTTTCGTTGAAGTCCGGGCGCAGGCGCAGCAGCACGTTTTTCAGCTCCGAGGCCAGGATCTCGCCCTCGTCTACCTGCTCTTCCAGCACGGTCTGGATCAGCTTGTTCAGCTCCGCGTCGTCCAGCGATTCGTCCATGCTGCCGCTGGCCTTGAATCCGGGCGCCTTGCTCTGCGTGACCGACTCGAGGAACTGGAACTCGTTGCATGCGTTGATAAAGATGCCGCTGGCCGCCTCCGAGCGCGAGATGCCCAGCACGAACTTGCCCATGGACTTCAGCTTGCCGACCAGCGGCGTGTAGTCGCTGTCGCCGGACACGATGCAGAAGCTGTCGATCAGCTCGTTCTTAAAGGCGACGTCCAGCGCGTCGATGACCAGCTGAATGTCCAGGTTGTTCTTTTGGTTGCGCCCATAGCGCAGCGAGGGCACGACATTGAAGGTGTTGCTGAGCAGCACCTCCTTGAGATCGGCGTACTGGTCGGTGTAGCCATACACCTTGCCCAGCAGAATATCGCCGCGAATCTTCACCTTTTCGATGATGGTGTTGAGCGTGGCGACCTTTGCGCCGCAGTTTTCCAGATCGACAAAAATCGCATAATGTGGGTTGGCCATGATGGGGTTGTCCTCCTATTGTTTCTGTCATTCGTAGAGCTTGTAGGATTTTTGCTGAATCTTTTTGAGGATGCGATCGGCCTCGTGCTCGTCGGGCAGCACGGGGCAATAGTCGAGTCCTTTTTTCAGCGAAGTCAGGCGCACGGGCAGCAGCTGCAACACGGGCGGCGCTTGCTGGCCGGTGGCGCTCGGATCGATGGTGAAGGTCAGCTGCGCCAGGAAGCTGTCCTTGTCCTTGGTGTCGAGTACGCCGCCCGGGATCAGGCTGCCCAGCGAATAGATGATATATCGGTTCTGGAATTTTTCTATGCCCTGGATGACGTGCGGGTGGTGACCCAGTACGACGTCGGCGCCCGCTTGGATCGCCGCGCGGCCGATGCGCCGCTGTTCGGCGGTGAAGTCGTCCTCGTACTCGCTGCCCCAATGAAATGAGGCGATGACGATGTGGCAGCCCTGGCCGCGCAGCTTGTCCACCTGCGCGGAGATATCGACGCCCTTCTTGGGGAAGGGATAGCTTTGGCCGATCAATCCGACACGCACGCCTCTTTTTTCATAGACCGCAGTCAGGCCGCGCCCGAAGGGCAGCACGCCCACGCGAGAAACCTCCAGCAGCGTATCCTCCAGCCCCTGCTCGCCGTAGTCCAGGATGTGGTTGTTGGCGAGGTTGACCGCCTCCACACTGCCCTCGGACAGAATGCGCGCATAGTCTGGCTTGCCGCGAAAGTTGAGCGCGCGCTTTTCCTTGGCGGTGCTTTCGGTCAGCGGGCCTTCCAGGTTGACGATGGTCAAGTCGTCCTGCGCGAACACGGCGGCCATCCCCATCAGCGGCGCGCTCAGGCCCATGCCCTCCACGCGCATCGCGAATGCGTCTAGCTTGTCCTCCCAGCCTTCGCGGATGCCCAGCGTGCAGTCACCGCCAGCGGTGACGACAAAGGAAAGCCCCTCTTGCGCAGGGCTTTCGGCGGATGCGGCGGCGCTGAACAGCATACAGGCAGTCAGCAGAAGCAAAAGCGCGCGTCCGGACTGTCGCAAGGGCGGCCTCCTTCTCGCGGGGGATTATTTATCAATCCACACTGTGGTGAGCGAGGGCACGATGGTCTCCTTGCCGGAGCTATCCTGCTCGACGTAGGGCGAGTTGGCCTGAGCGTAGCAGGTGATTTTCTGTCCCTCGATGAGCTCGGGATCGGCTTCGCACAGCAGCACGATCGGTGCATTGCCGTTTCGCACCTTGGTGACATTGACGCGCGCAAACCATACGCCATCGCCCTCGGTCACATTCATGACCGTGCCGGTGAAGACGAGCAGCTTGCCCACGTGCTCGGCGGGGTTCTTCGTCAGCTCAGAGTAAGAAACCTCCTCGGCCTGTTCGCGGATATCCACCGCGTCGTGCTCGGGCGTATGCTCGCGCACGAAGTCGATGTTGATGCGGCGGTCCTTGTGGCGATCCATGCTGACCACCAGCACCAGATGATACTCGCCAGGCAAGCGCGTGTCCACATCAAAGGAGAAGCGGCCGTCCTTGCCGATCTTCTTGGATTGCCCGCTGCGGTTGTCCAACAGTTGCAGCTGCACACCGGTCAGCGTCCAACCGGACATCGTATAGGTGTCCTCGGTCCACAGCGTGGGCAGGTCCTGGTCGTAGTTGATGGGAATCAGCCCGTCCTGATACGTCAGCACCTGGCTGGCGGCGGTGTCGATCCAGTCCTGTTTGCTGGCGGTCAGCGTCAGCATGTACACGCCCTGGTCGGCCAGCGTGCAGCGCAGGAGAAAGGAGCCATCGGCCTCGGCGGTGGCAATGCTGAGCGTGACCGGCTCGTCACCCTCGTACGCCGTGTGGCTGAGCACCAGCCCCGCGCCCGGCTCGGTTTTGCCGGTGATGCGGATATTGCCGTCACCAGTCTCGCGCGGAATGCCGCCGTCAAGCTCCAGCGGCAGCGGCAGCGCGGGCGCGGGCAACTGCTCGGTGAAAGAAAAGCCCTCCAGGATGTCCTTGAAATTCGCTAGCGCGCGATTGGAAAACCGGCTGTCTTGCACGCGGTCGATGATATAGTTTTTCCCATTGCGGATCGGGAAATACTGGATGCCGCGCGGGGCGATCTCGCCATCTTTGAGGATATTGTAGCGCAGGAACAGGAAGCGACCCATGGTGGGATGTGTCTGCCACTCAGCCTCTTGGTAGCGGAGGTTGGTGAGCTTCCATAGCGACAAGTCGGTAAAGGAATTGGCGATGGACTTGCGCTGTCCGGCGGACGCGCGCCCGATGTCGAAGATTTGCTGGCTGCGCGAATCCTCGGTGACCATCAGGCGATAGCTGTCGGTAAAGCCCTCGTTCCAGCCCTCGGCCACGATGTTTTCCGAGGCAAAGCGCAGTTCCATGTCATCGACGTTGAATCCGGCTTCCTCCAGCAGCACCCGATAGACCGGGATGCCCGACGGCGTAACCACCAGCCACGCGTCGGGAAAGGTCATCTGCGCGTGGACGGAGGACAGGTTGATTTCCTGCGCCCATGCATGCCCACTCAGCAGGGCGACAGCGGCGCAGCAGAGAGAAGCGGCCCATAGACGCAAGGGTTTCACGGAGCATTCCCCTTTCGCGGAGCGATCGGACTAAAAGGAAGGTGTGCTAATTCGCAAAGAAGAACTGGCAGACCGGCAGGTTCAGGATCTTGCCGGTGGCGGTATGGAAGGGCATGAGATTGCCGGTGGGGCGCACATAGAAGGTGGCGGTATCGCCGACCTGATACGAGAACGGCGAATCGCTGACAATCCATAGAGAGTCGGCGCTCTCGTCGCTCTTTTCGGACAGTGCGGTGGAGATCAGCAAGCAGGGCTTGCCGTCGTTCTCGCCCACATCGGTCACGCGGCCGCGGAAGCTCATGTTCTTGCCGGTATAGGCATCCGGCGTTTTGACCAGCTTGCCATAGTCGGAGGGCACCAGCTTGGTGCGGAACGCGGCGATGGCTTCTTTTTCCGTGAACTGGCGCGTGATGGAGATATCCAGCTTGCCGTCTTGGTAACCGGCTGTGGAGGCGACCAACAGGTATTCCTGCGTGCCTTCTTCGGCGATCTTTACGCGCATGGAGTAGAATCCCTGTGCGTTGGCGGTGGTGCTGGCGCGCAGCTTCTCGCCCAGGATGGATACCTTGGCATACGGCGCGGTGCTGCCGCGAATCGGGAACTCGGCTTTGGTCATCGGACCGGCCGGTTCGGTCATGGTCAGCGGGACGACCGGTTGTTCGAAGTGGATGCGATAGGTTTTGGTGGCTTTCTTTTGCCCGTCCTTGACGGCCTCGATGCGTAGCTCGATCACGCCGTTTTCCGGCAATGTCACGAGCTGCGAAAAGCTGCCGTTCTTCTTGGACGCGCCGCGCGCGAGCATCTTGTCGCCCAGCATGAAGCGCAGCTCGGCCTCCGGCTCGGTCGTGCCGACGATGGTGACGCGGTAGGCGTCGGTCCAGGCGGGCGGCTGCGCCTCCAGCGCCATGCCGGGCTGCTCGGTGAGCATCGGCGCGACACCGGGGGTCGGCTTGGGCGTCGGCTCGGCGGTCGGTTCGGGCGAGGGGGAGGGCGTCGGCTCGGGGCTGGCCAGCGCGGTCAGGAACGACAGACGGCCGATCACATCCAGCACCAGTTGGTCGTCATCCGCTGTGGGCTCACGGCCAATGACTGAGCTGGACAGCATATACTGCTGGCCGTGCGCCAGCGTCACATAGCGCAGGGTATAGACCGACAAACCAGCCTGCTGCGAGGTGAACACCATGCGCAGCCATTCCGGCGCGTCGGGCGAAAAGGCGACCTGCTGGTAGCGCGGCATGGCCTCATACGCGGCCAGCAGTGCATCGGGCTCCACGCGATTTAGTCCTGCATCCGATACGATGGCCAGCGTGATCTGGCCACCAGCATCGGGCAGAATCTCCATCACCACGCGCTCGGCCTGGAAGCTGGCCAGCATCGCGGCCTCCGAGGTGCCCAGCGAGGCCAGAAAATCGGCGTGCTCGGCCAGGTTGTGCTGCGTCAGCACGCGCCAATCGGTGGCGGCGGCCAGGCGAAAACCTTCGTAGGGGAATACGAAGTCGCCGCCCTTTGCATCGGCGAGCGCCGACCAGGGAGCCAGCACGAGGAGAATGCACAGCGCGAGCGTGCCGATTCGGCGCATGGAAAGATGCTGCATGTATTCGCACTCCTTATGGGAATTGGCATGGAAGATATGAAAAAACCTCCTGTATTGTACCACAACAGGCAAGCGGATGCCAATATACTGGGACGGGTTTCCATAAAACGGCGCTCCCCCGCCATGCGAAGGAGCGCCTTTTGCTGTCTATGAACGCGCTGACGCGTTGGGTCACAGCGCCTGCCGGAACGCGTCGAAGAAATCCGAGCAGCTCCAGGTGCCACAGGCACTGACCAGCTCGTCGGACACCAGCAGCTGCACCGCCAGGCCGTTTTTGAGCGTGATGGTCAGTGACTGCTTGCCGCGCAGCGAATCCTCGCTGTAGTAGCTGGCGCTATCGAGCAGAATATCGACCAGGGAAGAGGCGGTGTCCGCGTCGGTGATCTGGCCGACGCCGGACAGATCCAGCGCGACCGCTTTGTTGCGGATGGACAGCGCATCCTCCAGCGTGCCGCCGTTCGTGCCGTAGTCGGCGAAGGACACGCGTTGGAACATGCGCGTCTTGCCGTTTACCTCCGCAGCGATGGCGGTATCGGAATTTAGACCGGAGATGGCGTAAACTTCGGTGCCCTCGCTGGCGGCATTGGACAGCAGACCATACCAGGCGTCGCTGTCGGCCAGCGCGGGCTCATCGGCAAAGGTGGCGATGGTGCCCAGCGAGTCGCCCAACGCGCGGCCGCCCACCGAGCCAGGGCTGGTCAGCATGCGATAGGCCTTGCCCTCGTAGCCGATCATCGGGAAATTGCCGCCGTCGCCCTTGGCGAAAATCGAACGGAACTTGGACGGCTCTTGTGCGCCGGACACCATCAGGCTGCCCTCCGGCACGTCCAGCATGGCCAGCATCGGCGGTGCGCTGGTGGTCTCGCCGGAGGAGTAGGTGTCGATCTTATGCGGGCCTAAGCTATTGGAGGGAGCGGTCATGCGTGCGATGACGAATGTGCCGGAGGCCACCAGCACCAGCGCGGCGAAGAAGGGCGCGGCGCGCAGCAGCCAGGCGCGCGGAGTGCGAGTGTGCGTGGCACGCGCCAGGATGCGCTGGCGAAGCCCAGCGTCGGCGTGCATGTCGGCCATCAGCTCATCGGCGATGCGCGGCAGTTGATCCAGTCGGTTCATTGCGGCTCTCCTCCTTTCAGTAGCGCTTCGAGTTTCTTTCGGGCTCGGGATAATCGGCTGGAGATCGTGCCCTCGGGCAGATCCAGCATGGAGGCAATCTCCACGATGCCATATCCCTGATAATAGTGTAGCAGAACGACTTCCTTAAATGCGGGCGATAATTGTTGCACGGTTTCCATAATCTCGGCTTTCTGCGAAAATTCTGCGATGCTGTCGGTTCCGGGGATGAAATCAAACGGGGAGCCTAGCACTACCCGCTTTACCCAAGCAGCTCGCCACAAGTCCCGGCAGCGATTGAGCGCTACCTTGAGCAACCATGCTTTTTCGTGGCCCTGCTGAATTTCGGGTCCTTTGGTCAGTAGGCGGATGAATACATCCTGGCAAACGTCTTCCGCTTGCTGGCGATCTCCCAAATAGAAATAGGAAACGCGCAGCACATCATCAGCATAGGCTTCGTACAGTCGCTCGAACTG
>JAVBUY010000173.1:0-6268 GCA_031554855.1 Eubacteriales bacterium | reverse complement strand
CGACCTGGACTTTTTGACGCTGACCACCACCTGCACGCAGATCGACCTGCTCAAGCTGTTCAAGGGCGGCTTCTGCACCGGCCACGGCGTGCTGCGCGAGCCCAACGATATCTACAGCTATTCCGCGCTGGCCTGCATCGCTATCCAGTCCAACCAGAATGACCAGCACGGCGGCCAGAGCATCTGCAACTTCGACTACGGCATGGCGCCCGGCGTAGCCAAGACCTTTGTGAAGTGCTATCGCGGTCACCTGGCTAGCGCGCTGGAACTGCTCGCCGATGTGCAGGAAGCCGACGTAATCGCCAAGGATCTGATCAGCGGCATCCAGAAAAACGACAACGTGCAGCCCACGCTGGAGCACCACGAGCAGTACGACGCAGTGGAGCTCGAGCAACTAAAGAAATACACCGACGAAGCCACTGCCAAGCGCGTGCAAGCTTTCGCGCACACCCACGCGGTCAAAGAGACCGACAAGCGCACCTTCCAGGCGATGGAGGCATTCATCCACAACCTGAACACCATGCACAGCCGCGCGGGCGCGCAGACGCCGTTCTCCTCGATCAACTATGGCATGGACACCTCGCCCGAGGGACGCATGGTGATCCGCAACGTGATGCTGGCCACCGAGCGCGGCCTGGGTCATGGCGAGACACCGATCTTCCCAATCCAGATTTTCCGCGTCAAGGAAGGCGTCAGCTACAATCCCGAGGATCCGAATTACGATCTGTTTCGCTTGGCCATCCGCGTGTCGGCCAAGCGCTTGTTCCCCAATTTCTCCTTCGTGGACGCGCCGTTCAATCTCAAGTACTACAAGCCCGGCCATCCGGAGACCGAGATCGCCTACATGGGCTGCCGCACGCGCGTCATCGGCAACACCTATGACCCCTCCAACGAGATCTGCAACGGCCGCGGCAACCTATCCTTTACCTCAATCAACCTGCCGCGCCTGGCCATTCGCGCCAATCACGACGTGCAGCAGTTCTTTGACGAGTTGGACCGCAAGATCGACCTGGTGGTTGGCCAGCTGACCGAACGCTATGAGATCCAGGCCAGAAAACGCGTGCGCAACTACCCGTTCCTGATGGGCGAGGGTGTGTGGATGGGCAGCGAGAAGCTGAGCTGGGACGACGAAGTGCGCGAGGTGCTCAAGCAGGGTACGCTGACCGTCGGTTTCATCGGCCTGGCCGAGGCGTTGACCTCGCTGATCGGCCAACACCATGGCCAGAGCCAGGCCGCGCAGAACCTGGGTCTGGAGATCGTCGGCCATATGCGCGCACGCCTGGACAAGATCAGCGAGCAGACCCAAATGAACTACACGCTGATTGCGACGCCCGCCGAGGGGCTGTCCGGCCGCTTCGTGCGCATGGATCGCCAGCGCTACGGCGTCATCCCCGGCGTCACCGATCACGACTACTACACCAACAGCTTTCATATTCCGGTGCACTTCCCGATCAGCGCGATCGACAAGATCAACCTGGAGGCGCCATACCACGCGCTGACCAACGCAGGGCACAGCACCTACATCGCGATGGATGGCGACCCGACACAGAACCTGGACGCGTTTGAGGACGTGGTGCGCGCCATGCACGACGCGGGCATCGGCTACGGTTCGATCAATCACCCGATCGACCGCGATCCGGCTTGCGGCTACAACGGCATCATTGGCGACGCCTGCCCGCAATGCGGCCGCGAGGAGAACGGGCAGAAGTTTGAGCGCATCCGCCGCATCACCGGCTACCTGGTCGGCACGCTCGATAAGTTCAACAACGCCAAGCGCGCCGAAGAGCACGACCGCGTGAAACACGGCATCAGCCGCAACGCGTCGTGCACCAAGGATGCTTAATCAATCAAAATAACCGACCATCCCGAAGCGCCCTTTCGCAGCGCCGAAAGGGCGTTTCGCAACGGTCGAAACGGAGGCGCTCGAGTGGACGTTCGTATCTTTGGGATACAGCCTGATTCCATCGTGGATGGTGTAGGCCTTCGGCTAGCAGTCTTTTTGCAGGGCTGCGAGCACAATTGTCCGGGCTGCCACAATCCCGAGTCGCATGCGCTGGATGGCGGCACCATCACCACCACCGACGCGCTGCTCGACCAATTGCGTAGCAACATGCTGCAAGCGGGCATCACGCTATCGGGCGGCGAGCCGCTGTTGCAGCCCAAAGCCTGTCTGGCGCTGGCTGAGGGCACGCGTGTGCTCGGCAAGACCGTGTGGCTGTACACCGGCTTTCTGTGGGAAGATCTTCTCCAAAAGGCTGATCCGGATGTGATGGCGCTACTACGGCAGATCAACGTGCTGGTCGATGGGCCGTTCATGCTGGCCGAGCGCACGCTGGAGCTGCGCTATCGCGGCAGCCGCAACCAGCGCGTCATTGATGTGCCCGCCAGCCTGCAGCAAGGCGAACTTGTGCCCTGGAAAATGCCGGAGTGGTAAGCGCAAAAAAGAAAGCCCCTTAGGGGGCTTTCTCTTTTGTCTCTATTTCGCCATCCGCTTGGTTTCATCCCAGCCCTTGAGGATCTCCTCCTGGTGCTCCACCGCGTAGGGGCCGGTCTGCTCGGCCTCCTTCATATCGCGCGGGAAGTGGATGCACAGGTGGCCGTCAAAGTTGTTGTCCTTGATGCTGCCGGTCAAGTGCGGCGTGTTATGCAGCGAACCAATGTAGGTCTTGCCATCCGGCATGGTGATCCACACCGCCTTGGGGTTCCATGTGGTCTTGTTGCCAAAGGCCTTGTACATGGTCGCCGTGTCGTTGGCGGTCATCGGCTCGGAGTCGGCGTGCTTGCCGTTGGACATGAACCGGCAGCGCCAGGTCAGGTCCGTGCGGAAGTCGTAGATGGTCACCACCGTACCGGCCTTATATTTCGTGCGGATCACATCAAACCAGTTGGCGTAGATGACGTTGTTGGCGCTGACCGACGTGCCGCCGCCGCCAGACGAACCGGAGCTCGCGTTGGACTCGGTCTGCTCAGACAGGGTGGTCTTGCCGCCGCCGCTGGCCACTACTTTCTCGTTGTAGAGCTTGTTGAGCGTCGCCGTGCCGGCCACGCCGTCAGCCTCCAGGCCGTTGGCATACTGGAACTTGCGCAGCGCCTCGCCGGTCAGCGGGCCGAAGTTGCCGGTCAGGCTGCCCTTGTAATACTTGAGCTCCTTAAGCGCCTTCTGCATTTGCAATACGCGATCGCCCTGGCTGCCCTCTTTGAGCACGCCGGAATCCGACGAGCCCGAGGCACCGGAGGACGAATCCGAGGACGATTCGCCGCTGTCGCGGTTGGCGATGGCGTTCAGCGTCGTCGGACCGGCCACACCGTCCGCGCTCAACTTGTTGGCGCGCTGGAAGTCGCGCACCGCGTCCTTGGTCAGCGGGCCAAAGCTGCCGGTGATGCTGCCGGTGTAGAACTTCATGTTCTTCAGCGCGGTTTGCAGCGAGCGCACCGCCTCACCCTGGCTGCCGAGCTTAAGCATGCTGGACGAAGAGGATTCGGCCACAGTGATCGGCGCCGACTCGGAGGACTCGGCCACCTTGTTCTTGCTGGCGATCGCATCCAGCGTCGTCGGGCCGGCCACACCGTCCGCGCTCAGCTTGTGGGCGCGCTGGAAGTCACGCACCGCGTCCTTGGTCAGCGGGCCGAAGCTGCCGGTGATGCTGCCGGAGTAATACTTCAGGGTTTTCAGCGCAGACTGTAACGAACGCACCGCCTCGCCCTGGCTGCCCAGCTTGAGCATGCCGGAGCTGCTCAGCGATGAGCCGCCGCCGTTGCTGCCGGGCGCACCCAACAGCTTGGTCTGCGTGTCCTCGCCCGCGATGCCATCCGCCTTCAGGCCGTTCTCTTCCTGGTAGCTCCGCACGGCGGCCTTGGTAATCTCATCGTATTCGTTGTCCGCGATCTCGTCCAGATACCCCAGGTCGGCCAGCGCCTGCTCCAGCGCAAGCACATCCGCGCCCTCGCTGCCGTCCTTGAGCGTGCGATACGAAGCGGAGCCGCTGCTCGCGGAAGAGGAAGACGAGGAGGTCGGCGCCTCGCCATCGATGGTGATCACGTCCTCACGCACATAGCCGGTTTTTTTGCCATACTTGGCCTTATACCATTCGCCGTCTTTTTCCAGCAGCGTCAGCTCGGCGTCGGGCATCAGCACGATCAAAATCTCATAGTTGGTGCCAGGCCCCTTGCGGAAGTACACATGTCCGTTCGAGGTCGCCTTGGTGGCAGCAAGCACGCTCATCGCGGGCACGATGACCAGCGATGTGACGAGCAGCGCGCCGACAAGTGTATGACTCAGCAGCCTCTTGAAGATTTTTTTCATTGTGTACATCATGGTGTGGCACCTCTTTCTTCGCGTAAGACCTATCGTGCGTCTATTTTATTACAGTAGATTGCTAATGTCAAGGACATTTTTAACATTTACGTAACATTTAATCAATTTACTGCTTTTATTCGTCATACTCTGCCGCAACACAAAAAAACAGGCATGTGCCTGTCTTTTCCATTTGACGTGCGATTACCGATCGTCGCGCAGCGCCTTTGCCCGATCGGGGTAGTTGGTGATCACCGCGTCCGCGCCTGCGTCCAGCACCCAGCGGATATCCTCGGCCTCGTTGACCGTCCATGCGTGGATCTTGATGCCCAGTGTGCGGCAGGTCGGCACCTCGTCCGCCTCCAGCAGCTCATGAAACTCCGGATGCAGCGCGTCCATGCCCAGTGCGCGCGCGTAGTCCCACGGGCGCACCATGGTCGCGTCGTAGAGCAGGCCGCACGGCAGCGAGGCGTCGATGCCCTTGACGGTGAGCAGGCTGTGGTGATTGAACGACGAGTAGTATACCCGCTCGGTCATGCCCATCTCCCTCGCCAGATCGATGCAGGCCTGCTCAATGCCCGGGTAGCGCACATAGCTGGTTTTGAGTTCTACGTTGACAGTCAGCCCAGTGGGTTTTAACAGCGCAAATACCTCGCGCAGCGTCGGCACGCGCGCCTGTTTGTATTCGGGGTGCGTGCGATTGAAGGTGTAGCGCCGCAGCTCGTCCAGCGTCATGCGCGCGATCATCCCCTGCCCGTCGGACACGCGCTCGATGGTCTCGTCATGCGCGACGATCAGTTGCCCGTCCGCGCTCCTGTGCACATCCAGCTCCACGCCGTCCGCGCCTTGCCGTGCCGCCAGCTCGAATGCCTCCAGCGTATTCTCCGGCGCATAGCCCGACGCGCCGCGATGCGCCCATATTTTCGCGCCCATCCGATCGCCCCCTTCGTTTCCCCCATGATACCACGAATGCCGCTGCTACGAAAGAGGCTGTCCACGCGCACGCGCATGTGGTATAATAATGGATATGCTAATGGCAAGGAAGTGAGCCTGTGCCCGCTGAAACGTTGCCCCGCATTTCGCTGATCATCCCTCTGCGCAACGAAATGAAGTACATACAGGGCTGTTTGGATTCCATCCTCGGGCAGGATTACCCGCTGGAGCTGATGGAGATCCTGTTTGTCGATGGCGGATCTGCCGACGGCACCATCGCTTATTTAGAGGAAGCGGCGCGCAAGACCCCGCAGATCCAGGTGCTGGACAACCCGAACCACACCGTGCCGTACGCGATGAACATCGGCATAAAGGCTTGCTCCACCGACTATATCGTGCGCCTGGACGCGCACGCCATCTATCAGCCCGACTATGTGTCGCGCTCTATCCACAACCTGATGACCATCGACTGCGACAACACCGGCGGCGTGTGGGACACCGTTGGGCGCGGCTATATGGGCCAGGCGATCGCGGGCATGCTGTGCACCGTGTTCGGCGTGGGCAACGCGCACTATCGCCTGGATACCAAGACCGGCTACGCCGACACCGTGCCGTTCGGCGCGTTCCGTCGCGAGCTGTTCGACCGCATCGGCGGCTACGACGAGCGGCTGACGCGCAATCAGGACAACGAGCTGAACTACCGCATCCGCAAGAACAGCGGCAAGATCTATCTGGATCAGCAGATCCGCTGCACGTATTTCTGTCGCGACTCGCTGGGCGGCATCATGAAGATGGGCTACCAGAACGGCCTGTGGAGCGTGGTGACGATGTACCTGTGCCCGGGCTCCATGGGACTCAAGCACTTCATCCCGCTGGCGATGGTGCTCGGCGCGGTGGGCTTGCCGCTGCTGTCGCTGGTCACTGGCCTGAGCTTCTTCCTGAAGCTATTCTTGCTGCTGGCTGGCGCCTACCTGGTGCTCGACGCGTTTTATTCCTACACGGTCGCCGAGAAGATCGGCCTAAAGTACCTGCCCGTGCTGC
>JAVBUY010000109.1:0-8442 GCA_031554855.1 Eubacteriales bacterium | reverse complement strand
CGTCGTCGTCCTCTTCGGCCTCAGCCTTATGCGCATCGATGATCTTCTGCGCCACCTGGCCGGGTACTTCCTCGTAGCGCTCGTAGGTCATGGTGAAGGCGCCGCGCGCCTGCGTCATGGAGCGCAAGTCGGTGGCATACTTGAACATCTCGGCCAGCGGCACCTCGGCCACGACCTGCTGCAAGCCGTCCACCTGGTTCATGCCCAGGATGCGGCCACGGCGCTTGTTCACGTCGCCGATGACGTCGCCCATGTACTCGTCGGGCACCATCACTTCGACGTGATAGATCGGCTCGAGCAGCACGGGGTTGGCGTTTGCGCATTGCTTATAGGCGAGGCGCGCAGCGGTCTTAAACGCCATTTCCGAAGAATCGACCGCGTGGTACGATCCGTCGTACAGCTTCGCGCGCAGGCCCACCATTGGGTATCCGGCCATAACGCCCTTGGGCAGGTTTTCGCGCAGGCCCTTTTCCACTGACGGGATGAAGTTGCGCGGCACGACGCCGCCCACCACCGCATCGACGAACTCGAAGTCGGTCGAGCCCTCGCCGATGGGCGAGAACTCGATCCTGACGTGGCCGAACTGGCCGTGTCCGCCGGACTGCTTCTTATGGCGGCCTTCGGCCTGGATGGTCTTGCGGATCGACTCGCGATACGGAATGCGCGGGTCCTTGAGCACCGCCTCGGCGCCAAACTTGCTGGCCAGCTTGGAGCGAATCACCTCCAGGTGCAGTTCGCCCTGGCCATTGAGCAGCGTCTCATAGGTCTCCACGTTCTTTTCCAGTGTGATGGAGGGATCCTCTTCCTGTAGGCGCGCCAGGCCGGAGAACACCTTGTCCTCCTCACCGGCCTTCTTGGCGAACACCGCCAGCGAGATCGACGGCGCCGGGAACGCGATGGTCGGATAGAGGATCGGCTTGCCCGGATCGCACAGCGTGTCGCCAGTGGAGGTGTATTGCAGCTTGGCCAGCGCGCAGATGTCGCCGGCGTACACGGCATCGACCGCGGTCTGCTTCTTGCCGCGCATCAGTGACAGGTTGCCGACCTTCTCGGTCTTATCCTGGTTGGCATTGTAGATCTGTGCGCCGCCGCTGAGCGTGCCGGACAGCACCTTGATCAGCGACAGCTTGCCGACGAACGGATCGGCCATGGTCTTGAATACGATGCCGGAGAACGGCTCGGAATCGACGGCCTTGCGGCTGGCCTCGTTGCCGGATTTGGTGTCCTTGCCAGCGAACTCCAGGCCCGCGGGCGAGGGCATATAGGCGGCCAGGCCGTACATCAGCGGCGAAATGCCAATGCCGGTCAGTGACGACACCGGGGCGACCGGCACCAGTGTGCCGTCCAGCGCGCCGGCGGACAGACCCGCCTGCAATTCTTCGTCGGACAGTTCGCCTTCCTCAAAGAACTTCTCCATCAACGCCTCGGACGTACCGGCGGCGGCTTCCTTGACGATCTCGCGCGCCGCGTCCACGGCGGCCTTCATCTCGGCGGGCACCGGGATTTCCTTCATCGCCTTGCCCGCGCCCTCGAATGCCTTCATCGCGACGATATCGACCACGCCTTTGAACGCGGGGCCTTCGCCGATGGGCAGGATCAGCGGCACAACGCTGGAGCCGAACTTGTCGCGCAGCAGGCCGAGCACTTTGTCAAAGCTGACATGCTCGCGATCCATCTGGTTGACCGCGATAAACTTCGCCAGGCCGCGCTTTTCGGCCTGCGCCCAGGCTTTTTCCGCGCCGACAGAAACGCCGGACGCCGCGCTCACGACGATCAGCGCACTCTCGGCGGCGCGCAGCGGACCCATCATCTCGCCAAAGAAGTCGAAATAGCCGGGCACATCGATGAAATTCAGCTTGCGCTTGGCAAACTCCACCGGCACGATATCCGCGCTGATGGAAATATGGCGCTTGGTCTCTTCGGCGTCAAAGTCGGACACCGTGGTTCCGTCCTCGACTCGGCCCTGGCGGTCGATGGCGCCGGTGGCGAACAGCATCGCCTCCAGCAGGGTGGTCTTGCCCTCGCTGCCGTGGCCGATCACGGCAATGTTGCGGATGTTCTCTGCCTTGTAGTCCTTCATGCGTCCATCCTCCTATTTCGTTCCATCAAATTCGGATCACCGAACCGATGGATCGATGAATCCATTTACACGTTGGGGATGCGACGCCCCCAAAACGTGCCACTAACCGATATTATACAAGATGCGCTACAAAAAGGAAAGCAGTTTTTGGCGCGTATGGGTTCACTCGTGCGGCGGATAGGTGTCGGCCAGGTAGCGGCACACCGCCTCGGCCAGCGGCTCGCAGACCGTCTGGTGCTTGCCGCCCGGCGCGCGGAACGAAGGGTCGTTTAACGGCATGTGATCCAGAATCTCAGCGCATTGGCAGCTGCCGTTGCGCTCGAGGATGAAGGCCTTGAGCGCCTGCCCGGCCTCATAGGCAGGCATGCGGTCGCCGCCGACGTCGCGCCCCATCAGGCAGCCGAGAGCCATCAGCCCGCCGGACAGCGCGCCGCAGATGCCGTCCTGGCAGCCCAGCACGCCGCCGCCAAAGCAGGTGGCGATGCGCGGAATCAGCGGGGTGTCCCAGCCGTAATACTCGGACATCACGGTGAGCACGGTCTCCGCGCAATTGATGCGCCCCGCGTGGAAGTCCGCCGAGCGGTACTCCATAATGGCGTCAAGATTGTTTTGCATTTGTGTTCCCTCTTCTTTCGCATGATAGGGGCAGTTCCAGCAGTCTCTTCATCACGGGCAGCACCGTTTCCAGATCGCCCGAAGTCTCTAGCGTGATCGTGCCCGTATGGCCGTCCTCGCGCAGCAAGCCCTGCTGCGAAAGCAGATGAACCAGGTGGCGCGCGGTGCCCAGGTTGCCGTCGATCAGCGGCGTATCCGGCGAAAAGTGCTTGGCGATCGCCTCTTGCAGAAACACATAGTGCGTACAGCCCAGCACCACCGCATCGACCGGCCGATGCGCCCAGTCGCCCAGCAGCCTCGCAAGCAGCGCGTCCAGCGCGTCGCTGGACAGCTCGCCGCGCTCGGCAAACTCCATCAGCCCCGGGCAGGGCACCGGCACCGCGCCCTCGCCGTAGCGCGCCATCAGCTGCGCGAACTTGGGCAGTCCCAGCGTCACCGGCGTCGCCATCACCAGCACCGAGCCGCCATGCCGCTGCAAAGAGGCGGGCTTGAGCGCCGGTTCCATGCCGATCACCGGCATGGTCAGCTCCGCCCGAAGCGCCACAGCAGCCACACTGGTGGCGGTGTTGCAGGCGATCAGCAGCGCCTTCGCTCCCTGGTCGATCAGCGCATGAGCCACCGCCCAGGCGCGATCCAACACCTGCTCAGGCGGCCGCGTGCCATAGGGCGCGTAGGCGTTATCGCCGTAGAAAATCAAATCCTCCTGCGGCAGTAGCGCCCGCACTTCGCGCAGTACGCTGATGCCGCCCACGCCGGAATCGAACACGCCGATGGGTCGATTGCAGGGATTCATCTCTGCCTCCAACACAAACACGGAGCTGGATGCGCCGCATCCAGCCCTCGTGCGAATCGTCATCTTATGCCATTATACCGCGACACTCCGCCAGTAACAAGCCCCTATTGCGCAAGTCCGCCGATCGCGCGCGCCAGATACGGCATCGCGGCCAGCGCCTGCTCCAGCGTATTCCTGTTGTTGCCCACCTCGATGAGCACCGCGTTCTCCGACACGTGCTGGTTAAACCGGCCGGACTTGACGATCACCGGCCGCGCGAGGTTTTCCGCCATGCGGTTGAGCGAGTCGGTGATGCGCTGCGCCAACACGATGTTCACCTGCCAGTTGGGTTTTTGCTCAAATGCGCTGCCCGACGTGCCGGTGCCTTTGCCGATCAGCACCGAGATGCGCGCCAGTTCCACGCCATCCACAGTGACGGTATTGGTATTCTTCATGCTGTCGTTGAACGCGTCGCGGTGCAGGTCGATGTAGTAATCGAATGTTTCGCCCCGCGCGCGATACTGCTCCAGCGTCTTGAGCGAGCGCGTGTACGCGGTGGCCAGCACCGGCGGCTCATGGTCGGTGGTGTCGTGCACCACCTCCAGCCCCAGCGCGCGCAGGTTCTTGGCCAGTTCCTCGCCCACGCACACGATGTTGTGGTCGTCGTCCTTGGTGCGCCATGTCTCGGTGGCCTCATAGCGGTTGGCCTCGGTCGGCTCATAGGCCTCCCAGGTATGCGTGTGGTAGATCAGCACGCGGCGCTTTCCGGTCGGGTGCGGCGTACGGCGGATCACCTCGATGCGAATCTCGTTGACCAGCGGCTGTTCGTCGGGCTCCACCTCGACGCCGACGGGCTGCTCGGCCTCCCCCTCGGGCAGCGCAAACAGGTTTGCCGGCTTCCCATCGACCAGCTGCATGCGCTGTGTGGGCACCGCGCTGGGCTGCTCGGTGGTCAGCATCTCCTGCAAAAAGGCCGCTTGCTCCGGCTGCTGCGGCTGCGTCACCCAGCGATATATCGCCAGGCCGGTCGCCATGCACAGCAGCATGATCGCCGCACCGTAGAGCATCCAGGATACCGCGGTCATCCGATCTTGGCGCATGTGTTCACCCCATCTGCTTGTCCAAAATGACTACATAACACTGTATGTGCGGCGGCGGCAAAATATGCCGCTACTGCATCAATTGCGGGATTTCCTTTTCGCTCAGGCGCGGTTGCAGCGCAGTGTTGATGCCGGTGGCCAGGATGGCCGCCATGTGCTCGACCAGCGCGTCCACGTCGCGCGGGGTGACCACCAGGTCGCCGAGCTGCTCGGACACCACCCTGGCGACCAGCGCCTCCAGCGCCTGCTCGTGGTCGCCGTCCTCCAGCGCCAGGTCGTGGATCAGCAACCCCAGCGCATCGTGCGCGATGGTCGCGGCATAGACCACCATCGGCACGCCGACCGCAATCACCGGCACGCCCAGCGTCTGCTGATTCAGCCCCAGGCGGTGGTTGCCCACGCCGGAGCCCGGGCTGATGCCGGTGTCGGTCACCTGGATGGTGCAGCAGATGCGGCTGGACTCGCGCGCGGCCAGCGAATCGACCGCCACCACCGCCACGGGCTGCACGTGCGTCACCACCGCGCGAATCATCTCGGCGGTCTCCATGCCGGTGATGCCCAGCACGCCCGGCGCAATCGCGCTGACCGCGCGCAGCCGCCCGCGCACCGCGTCGGGCACGTTGTCGCGCAGGTGGCGCGTCACCAGGATGCCATCGACCACGCGCGGGCCCAGCGCGTCGGGCGTCACATGCCGGTTGCCCAGCCCCACCACCAGCACGTCGCCGCGCTCGGGCAGCAGCGGCCGCAGCGTCTCCGCCAGATATCGGCTCATTTCCCCGCGCAGCGCGGGCTCGGGCTGCGCCAACTGCGCGCTGGTCAGCGTCACGTAGCGCCCGCAGGGTCGGCCCAGCGCGCGCGCGCCCTCCTCGCTGGTGATGCGCACGGTGGTGCGATCTACGTCGCCCAGCTGCTCTTCCTGCACGCTGACGCCGGGCACCGCCGATCTCCCCTGCGCGCCGCTCGCTTCCATCGCCAAATCGGTTCGTACCTGCCGCATGCATAGCCCTCCAAGCCGCTCAATGCTTCCATTTTTCACCGAACAGGGAGGGTCTATACACTTTTTTCAAAAAACCGCCATCCGCAACCATTTTTGTGCTTGCATTCTGGGTGTTGACGTGCTAGAATAATCGTTGCTGATTCATGCACAGGGAGGTGAATGTTTTGCCGAATATCAAGTCTGCGATCAAGCGCGTGAAGGTTACCGAGACCAAGAACCTGCAGAACCGCATGGTGAAGTCCGCGACCAAGACCGCTCTGAAGAAGTTTGATGCCGCGCTCGTAGCCGATGCGTCCAGCGCCGCTGCCCTGCTGGCGAGCACCTCTGGTGCTGTGGATCGCGCCGCTGCGAAAGGCGTTGTCCATAAGAACGCTGCCAACCGCAAAAAGGCGCGTATGGCCATCGCGGTCAACAAGGCGTCCGCCGCGAAGTAATCCGGTGCTCCGCGCTCCTGCAATGCAGGGGCGTTTTTTGTTGCCTATCGCGCGATATTTCGCATTGCAAACCATCTGCGAATCTGCGATAATACCGTATGGCAGATACCGTTTTCTGTAAAACAAAGGATTGAGGAGAAGAGTATGAAGAAGAGTCTGTTGATCGCGCTGATGATTGCGCTGTTTGCCACCGCGATGCCGTTTGCCGCGCTGGCCACCGAGGCCGCCGCGCCTGCCATCAGCGACGACCTGTATGCCTTTCAGGCGGTGATCGATGGTGTGCTGTACACTTTCCCCTGCCTCTACAGCGAGTTCGAGGCCAATGGCTGGACTTTCAAGGAGAAGGAAGAGGCGGAGACGCCGCTGCAGGCCAGCTCCTATGGCACGCTGTATATGATCAAGGGCGGCATCGACAGCCGCATGGAAATGCGCCTGGACTTTGTCAATTTTGACATCGCCACCAAGCCCGCGAACCAGTGCTACATCGGTGGTTTTTCCATCGAGAAGCCTTGGTCCGATACGCTGCCTACGCCGGTCGTGATGGCCAAGGGCATCCAGACCGGCGACGGCGCCGCCACGCGCGAGAGCATCACCGCCGCGTTTGGCGAGGCGTCCCGCGTCTACGAGGGTTCCGTGTCCGATAAGCCGTATGTGACGCTGACCTACGAGAAGGACACCTACGAGAATATCAAGTTCACGCTGAACGACAACAAGCTGGACGGCGTGGAGCTGCAATGCCTGGTCGAGCCCAAGGACATGCCCAAGGCCGAGGTGTCCAAGGACGTGCCGGACTACATCAAGGAATACCAAGCGCCCACCGAGCTGGGCAGCGACCCGCTGAGCATGCGTGTCGAATTCGCCGGGGATCTGTACACGCTGCCCGCGCCGGTGTCCGCCTTCCTCGCCAATGGCTGGAAGGTGACCGACACCCGCCAGGACTTCGTCGCCGCCAAGGACTTCGTGGTGTCCGGCATCACGCTGATGCGCGAGAACAAGTCGGTGGATCTGATGCTCTACAACTTCGCCGATGTGCCGGTCATCCCGGAGAACGCGTGCGTCAGCTCCATGCCGCCCTTCGGCTACACCAGCGATGGTTACACCTTCTCGCTGGTCGGCGGCATCAAGCTGGGCTCCACCAAGGATGAGGTGATGAAGGTGTTCGAGCCGATCTTCACCCGCTCGGACAAGCGCGACGAGTACACCACCTACCACGCCTACGAGCGCGGCAAGTACTCGCTGTCGATCTCCATCGACAACAAGACCAACCTGGTCACCGATTTGGATCTCGGGACCCCGTGATGCGCACACACCAAAGCCGGACATCGCATGATGTCCGGCTCTTTTTGTCCACGAAGCATCTGCTTGCCATTCCATGGGCGCAGACGAATCTCTTTTCTTTTGCGGTTGTTTCGCTGATCGCCGCGAAGCGAGGTGAACGGCGGCTCAGCCGCCGCACCGCAGCAGGGCGCTTATGGACGCCCCTTGGGGCGTTCCGAAATGCTCTGATGCTTGGAGACGCAAGCCGATCTGACCGAGGCGCATCGCGCAATACGCCGAGGAAGTCGGCGCGGCGGCGACACCGCAGCCGCCTGTGTATGGACGCCCCTTGGGGCGTTCAGAAATGCTCTGATGCTAGGAGACGCAAGCCGATCTGACCGAGGCGAATCGCGCAATACGCCGAGGAAGTCGGCGCGGCGGCGACACCGCAGCAGGGCGTTTATGGACGCCCCAAAGCCAGCATCGCGCGCTCTAGCGCAATCTCCTCGCGCATCCTGCCACTCTTTATCGCGTAGTCGGTGTCCACGCAGAGCGCCACGCAATCCTCGAGCTGCCGCTCGGTATAGCGCTGCGCCTGCTTCTGCGCACGGGTAACCGCGAAGGGCGGAATGCCGATCCGCTTGGCCCACTCGGCCTGGGGCACGCGCTCAGCCTCGAGCAGCTTGAGCATCAGCAGCGTGCGATATTGCCGCAGGATCATCGCCAAAATCCCCAGCCGCTGCTCGCCGCCCTCCAGCATGTGCATGAGCAGCGCGAACGCTTGCGCCTGCTGTCCGGTGACCAGCGCATCCACCAGTTGAAACACCGTGCACTCCAGCGACTGCGTCACGACGCGGTCGATGTCCGCACTGGTGATCTCCGCCCGCTCGCCCGCGTAGGCCGCCAGCTTGGCCAGCTCACCGGCCAGCAGCGTGAGGTCGCGTCCGGCGGTAAAGGCGAGCTTTTGCGCCTCCTGCCCGCCGATGGTCTTGCCCTGCGCTTTAAGCTGGCCGCGCATCCACTTGCCCAGCTCGATATCGTCCAGCGGGTCAAAGCGCACGACGGCCGCCTGCTTGTTGAGCGCCAGGCTCAGCTTCTTGCGCCCGTCGATCGCGCCATGGCAATAGAATACCAGCGTGGTCGTGGTGGGCAGGTTGGGCAGGTAGGCGACCAGCCGATCGCTTTCG
>JAVBUY010000080.1:0-6999 GCA_031554855.1 Eubacteriales bacterium | reverse complement strand
AACCTCATGCCCGACCTGACCGTGGCCGAGAACATCGTCATGGGCAAGGAGTACACCATTGGCCCCTTCCTGGATAAAAAGCGCGCCAACGTGGCGGCGCAGCGTCTGCTGCAATCGCTGAACCTGGATATCGACCCGACCACGCCGATCAAGCGCCTGTCGGTCGCCAAGCAGCAGATGGTCGAAATCGCCAAGGCGCTGTCGCACAACAGCGAGCTGTTGGTCATGGTCGAGCCGAACGCCGCTCTGACCGAGAGCGAAATCGCCGAGCTGTTCAAGTTCATCCGTCAGCTCAAGGCCGACGGCAAGGGCATCATCTATATCTCCCACCGCTTGGAAGAGCTGTGGCAGATCACTGACCGCATCACCGTCATGCGCGACGGCCAGTACGTCGGCACCGTCGATACCGACAAGACCACGCGCAAAGAGATCGTCAACATGATGGTCAACCGCATCATCACCGAGGAACAAAAAACCAAGAGCAACGTGCCCGCCGACGCGCCGGTGGTGCTCGATGTCGAGGGCTTGACCGCGCACAATGTCAAGGGCGTGTCGTTCAACCTCAAGCGTGGCGAGATCCTGGGCTTTGGCGGTCTGATGGGCGCCGGACGCACCGAGACCATGCGCGCGCTGTTCGGCGCCGATCCGGTATCGGGCGGCCGCGTCACGCTCAATGGCAAAGCCGTATCCATCAAATCCCCCAGCGACGCGGTGACGCACGGCATTGGCTACCTCTCCGAGGACCGCAAGGCGTTCGGCCTGGCGCTCGGCCTGTCTGTGCGCGACAATTCGGTCATGGCGAACCTCGATGCGTTCACGGCCGGACCGTTCATGAACGACAGCAAGGCGCATCGCGTCACCGAGGAATACATCCAGAAGCTGGCCACCAAGACGCCTTCCGACAGGCAACTGGTCAAGAACCTGTCCGGCGGCAATCAGCAGAAGGTTGTGCTGGCCAAGTGGCTGATCCGCAATTGCGACATCCTCATCTTCGACGAGCCGACGCGCGGCATCGACGTCGGCGCAAAGAGCGAAATCTACGCGCTGATGAACCAGCTGGCGAAGGATGGCAAGTCCATCATCATGATCTCCTCCGAAATGCCGGAGCTGCTGCGCATGAGTGACCGCATCGTGGTCATGTGCGAAGGCGTCAAGACCGGCGAACTCGATATCTCCGAGGCGACGCAGGAGAAGATCATGGATCTGGCCACCACCAACATGGATTAATCCGTCCGCCCAGTCGGATGTAGAAAAATGAGGGGTATCGTATGAACAAGAAATATGATCTGCAAAAACTACTGGCACCGGCGGTTCTGGTGCTGCTATTTGCCTTCTTCTCGATCGTCAGCAAGAGCTTCTTCTCGCTGGATACCGTCGTCAATATCCTGAATGCCTCCTACTTCATCGGCTTTATGGCCATCGGCGTCACGTTCGTCATCATCACCGGCGGTATCGACCTGTCGCTGGGCACCACCATGATGACCGGCGCGCTGCTGGGCGGCTGGGCGTACAATACGTGGCATTGGCCGATCGTCTGGTGTTTGATCCTGGCAGTGGTGGTGTCCACGCTCATCGGCCTGATCAACGGTGTGCTGATCGCCTACCTGAAGCTCCCCCCCTTCATCGCCACGCTGGGCACGCAGATGATGGGCATGGGCTTCGGCGCGATCGTCACAAAGGTTATGACCATGCGCTACCCCACCATCGACAAGCCGGACGGCGTGTTCAAGCACATCTTCTACAAGGCCAACGGTGATTTCTTCCTGCCCAATTTCCCGGTCGGCGCGCTGTGGCTGCTGCTGGCCTTTGCGGTCGCCTGGGTGGTGCTGAACTACACCAAGTTCGGCCGCTACACCTACGCCATGGGTTCTAACTACGAGGCCGCGCGTCTGTCGGGCATCAAGACCCAGCGCTGGCAGCTGCTGGTGTACACGCTGTCGGGTCTGTTCTGCGGTCTGGCAGGCATCTTCTACGCGGCGGTGTATACCACCATCGTTCCCTCCACCGGCAACGGCCTGGAACTGCTGGCCATCGCGGGCGTGGTCATCGGCGGCACGTCGATGGCGGGCGGCTCGGGCTCGCTGACCGGCACGATGATCGGCGTATTCATGATGAGCGTGCTGCGCCAGGGGCTGATGTCCATGGGCCTGCAGGGCCACTGGCAGACCTTCCTCACCGGCGCGGTGGTCATCGGCGCCGTGCTGCTGGATCAGTATCGCGTCAAGAAGAGCAACCAAGTGCGCCGCATCTAACTCTATTCATTGTTCTACACGGCTTACCGGCCGTTAGATAAAAAAAACAAGGAGGAACCAATCGCATGAAAAAGACTCTCGCTCTGGTCCTGTCGCTCATCCTGGTCGTTGCGATGATGGTGCCCGCGTTCGCCGCGGACAAGCCCTACGTCGCGGTTATCTCCAAGGGTTTCCAGCATCAGTTCTGGCAGACCGTTGCCATGGGTGCGAAGGATGCCGCTGAAAAGTACAGCGTCGATTACACCTTCGATGGCCCGCCGTCCGAGTCCGACATTCAGATCCAGGTGGATATGCTGAATGCCGCGCTGGCCAAGAACCCCGCCGCGCTGTGCCTGGCCGCCCTGGACACCGAGTCGGTGACCGAGCAGCTGAACGCCGCGAAGGAAAAGGGCATCCCGGTTGTCGGTTTTGACTCTGGTGTGCCGAAGGCGCCCGAGGGCTGCATCGTCTCCACCGCGTCCACCAACAACGAGAACGCCGGCGCTGTGGGCGCCACCGAGATGTTCGCCATCCCGGCGATCGCGGATGCCATCAAGGCCGCGACCCCCGAGAAGCCGGTCGTCATCGCTGTGTTCTCCCAGGATGCCACCTCTGCCTCCATCGTGGGCCGCACCACTGGCTTCATCAACAAGTTTGTTGAGCTGGCCAATGGCGTGCAGGCCGGCATGGTTGCTGTGACTGGCCATGACAAGTTTGCGGTGCCCGCGGAGAAAGTCGCCGTGGAAATCAACGTGAACGTGCCCGCCACCACCAACCCCGCCGACTGCCAGACCACCGCGCAGGGCATCCTCGCGAAGGAAGGCCTCGCCGCGATCTTCTGCTCCAACGAAGCTTCTGTGGGCGGCGTGCTGGCCGCGACCACCGATGGTCAGGATCTGGACCGTGCCGCTGGCAAGTACAAGGATCTGATCGTTGTTGGCTTTGACGCTGGCGCCAACCAGAAGAACGCTGTCAAGCAGGGCTGGTTCTATGGCTCCATCACCCAGGATCCGTATCAGATCGGCTACCTGGCGGTTGAGCTGGCTGTGAAGGCGATGAACAAGGAAGCCGTGGAAGCCATCGTGGACACCGGCGCCCAGTTCTACACCGCGGCCAACATGGAAGATGCCAAGATCGCTCCGCTGCTCTACGACTAATACGCATCGCAAAGAGAACCCCCGCGAGGGGGTTCTTTTTTTGTGCTTTGCCCCGCTTGCATTGTGTGCATGCGTGCATGCGCATTTAAGAAAGGAGCTCCCGCATGGAAGCTCCTCAGACGATCTGCTGTAACCCGGGGATGTTTGAAGGGGCCGAAGCCCCTTCATTTTTAATCGTATCGCCCGGCTTTGCCGGGCGGGCGGGGCGTTTTCCGCCAGGAAAACACACCAACAACACGAGCAAAGCGATTCATGGCGCAAGCCCTGTATGCGAACGGAGTGCCTTTCGGCACTCCGTTCGAGAGCGTTAGCGATAGATCGGTCCGTAGTGCTGGCACGCCGCGTAATCCGCCGCCTCGCTATCCTGCGTGCCGAATCCGGCCCAGCTGTGCGGACGGTAGATCTTGTCGGGCGTCACGTTGTGCATATTGACCGGGATGCGCAGCATGGAGCACAGCGTGATCAGGTCGGCGCCGACGTGGCCATACACCGTGACGCCGTGGTTGGCGCCCCAGTTGGCCATCACCGAGTACACGTCCTTGAACGCGCCCTCGCCGGTCAGGTTGGGGGCAAACCAGGTGGTGGGCCAGGTCTTGTCGGTGCGCAGATCCAGCGTGCGGTGCACGTCGTCCTCCAGCGTGGCGGTGTAGCCCTCGGCCAGCTGCAGCACCGGGCCGACGCCCTCGACGATGTTCACGCGCAGCATGGTCACCGGCATCTCGGCCAGCGTCTTGAAGTGGCTGGAGTATCCGCCCCCACGGAAGTACTCGTTGTTGGCGCGACACCAGTCGGTCGCGTCCAGGCAGGCTTTCATGTCGGCGTCGGTCATGTCCCACCATTGCTTCATCACGCCTTCGCCCTGGGCGTTCTTGGCGGCGCCGGTGCAGTCCAGCGCGGTCGCGCCGCTGTTGATCAAGTGGATGAAGCCGTTGGCCGCCTTGCCCGCGGGCTTCTTGCCGGTGACGCGCTCGGTGGCCTCGGGGCTCCAGTAGGTGCGCACATCGTGGAAGCACGGCGCGGTGCCGGTGACCAGCGTGCCCAGCAGCATCGCCACGCCGTTGAGCGTGTCGTTCTCGGTGGCAAAGGCAATGGGCGCGCGCTTGCCGTTCCAGTCAAAGCTGGAGGCCAGGATCGCCTCGGTGAAGTCGGCATTGGGCAGCCAGTCGGTCCAGGCGCGCTGGCCTTGGAAGCCGCCCGCCACCGCATTCTTGCCCAGCGATTCCTCGTGCCAGCCCAACTCGGCCAGCTTCGGATTGCCAAACATCAGGTCGCGCATCGCCAGCGTCATCTTCACGACGAACTCCCAGTCCTTCTCCGGCGCGATGTGCTTGGACTTCTTGATGACGTCCGGCACTTCCTTGCCCTGGTTAAAGTCCGGGCCTTCCTTGCAGTTGGCCTTCACCCACGCCATCGCCTTGTCGAACTCCTGGGGATCATAGATGCCCAGCGTCACGCGACGCAGCACTTCGGTCATGTCCACCCACTCGGCGCGAATGCCCAGGTACTTCTGGAACATGTTTGCGTCGCAGTAGCTGCCCGCGATGCCCATGGAGATGCCGCCGATGTTCAGGTACGCCTTGTTCTTCATCCAGCCCACCGCCACCGCGCAGCGCGCGAAGCGGACGATCTTCTCCTCCACGTCGGCGGGCCCAGACGTGTCGCCCCTGTCCTGCACATCGTGGCCATAGATCGAGAACGCGGGCAGGCCCTTCTGCGCGTAGGCGGCCAGCACGGCGGCCAGATACACAGCGCCCGGGCGCTCGGTGCCGTTGAAGCCCCACACCGCCTTGATGGTCTTGGGGTCCATGTCGAAGGTCTCCGAACCGTAGCACCAGCAGGGCGTGACGGTCAGCGTCGCGACGACGTTCTCGGTGGTGAATTTGTCCTGGCAGCGCGCAGCCTCCGCGCCGCCGCCGATGGTGCTGTCCGCGATCACGCACTGCACCGGCGTGCCGTCAGGATAGCGCAGCGTCTCAATGAGCTTCTTGGCCGCCTTGGCCATGTTCATGGTCTGGACTTCCAGCCCCTCGCGCACGCCGCCCCAGCGGCCGTCGATGGTCGGGCGGATACCGATCTTGGGATACAACATGTTCTCTCCTCCTTCATTCTGTTGGTTATTTGTATAGTGTCAAAAAGCGATGATACGCCTCATCGTACGCGTTGTTCTGTTGCGGCAGGTAGGTGGTGACCTGCTCGACGCGCCGCACCAGCGCGCGCGCGGCGTCCACATCGGCCAGCTTGCCCAGCGCGATCAGCTGCAACAGGATGTTGCCCAGCGCGGTGGCCTCCAGCGGACCGGCCTGCACTGGCATGCCCAGCGCGTCGGCGGTCATCTGGCACAGCAGCGTGGCCTGTGCCCCGCCGCCCACAAAATGCAGCGTGTCAAAGGTCTTGCCGGTGGCGCGCGCTAGCTTCTCCATGCCCATGCGATAGCGCAGCGCCAGGCTCTCGTAGATGCCGCGCACATATTCGCCGATGGTGCGCGGTTTGGGCTGGCCATGCGCCGCGCAGTAGTCGTCGATCTTTTTCAGCATGTCGCCCGGCACGGAGAATTCCACCGCGTCCGGATCGACGAAGGTGCGCAGTGGCTCGGCCTCCCCGGCCATGCGCATCAGCTCCGCATAGGAGAAGCTCTGTCCCTGGCGCTTCCACTCGCGGCGGCACTCTTGCAGCAGCCACAGGCCGCTGATGTTCTGCAAGTAATTGACCTTGCCGTTCGCGCCCAGCTCGTTGGACAGCCCATCGAGCATGCTGCGCTCGGTCAGGATCGGCGTATCCAGCTCCGCGCCCAACAGGCTCCACGTGCCGCAGGACAGGAACGCCGCACGCTCGGACGCAAAGGGCACCGCGACCACCGCGGACTGCGTATCGTGTCCGGCGACCGCCACCACTTTCGCGCCCGGCACGCCGTATTCTTCCTTCAGTTCGCCGCGCACCGTGCCCGGCGGGGTGACCTCCGGCAGCATGTCGGTCGGGATGCCCAGCTTTTGCAGCAGCTCTTTCTGCCATTGCCCGGTCACCGGCGACAGCATCTGGCTGGTCGAGGCGATGGTGCGCTCCGCGCCCTTCGCGCCGGACAGCATGTAGGCGAACAGGTCAGGCATGAACAGCAGTGTCTCGCCGCGCCCCGTCTCCGCCGCCAGTTGGAACAGCGTGTTGAGCGCCATGATCTGGCAGCCGGTCTGCGCGTAAATCTCTTTCGCGGGCACCTGGGCGGTCACTTTCTCCACCATGCCCACCGTGCGCTCATCACGATAGTGCGTCGGGCGGCCGATCAGCTTGCCCTGCGCATCCAGCAAGCCGTAGTCCACACCCCAGGTATCGACGCCCACGCTGTCGAACACTCCGGCTTTCTCAATGCCCTCGCGCAGATTCGCCATCAGCGCGCCGAAGTTCCAGCACAGCCGACCGTTGTCCATCATCGGCTCGTTGTCGAACCGGTGCACTTCGCGCAGGGTCAGCGCTCGTCCGTCATACTCGCCCAGGATCGCGCGCCCGCTGGACGCGCCCAGGTCAAAGGCCAATACGCGCGTGCTCACCGCTTGCCCACCTCCGGATATTTCTTGTAGCCCGGATGCCTGCCTGGGATCTTAAAGGTGGTCTCGCGTAGG